>NZ_JADOVD010000018.1:0-76500 GCF_015752245.1 Flavobacterium sp. CG_9.10 | reverse complement strand
AGCTTCTCTTCTTTGGTAAATTTTCTCTTTTCCATCGTACAAAATTATAGATTTCTATTTATAATTGTGTCCGATTATTTAAGGGGCTGAAACACCATACATCTTGTTGTGAATGAGTTTTCGTAAATTTGATTTATTTTATTTTTTAATAATGTTGTTTTTCCACACCCCGAATGTCCATACAAAACAATTTGTTTTCCTGGAGTGTTCAATGCGTCAACAAAATGATTATTAATTTTCCCTTCTCTTTCGACAAATGTAAATTTTGCAGATGAAGATGGTGTAAATATTTTTTTTGTTTGATAACCTATTAACTTTTCTTCTTTCATATACATATTTATGCTCTATTTTGGTTTAATTTCCTTAATGATGCAAATCTATTTGCAATTGTTAATGTCAATAAAGTGAAACTTGCGTAATACATTTTATTTTAGTAGATTTTTAATTTTAATTGTACTTCAAATATAAGATTTTATTTACTAAACTTAGTTTATTACTTATTAACAAAAAAGATTAATTTGTAGAAATAAATAAGTTGGTATGATAACCATTCCCTCCTATTTTGAAACTTTATTCGGGAAATGAATAGTTCTCCTTAAAAATGAATCGTCGTTGCGAATGCGCGTGAGGGATTGCGGCGGTATCCTCGTCTCGCTTTTGAGGCGAGAAGAGATTGAGCCAAAAGCCCGACCGGCGTGAAGTTGCGAAGAGGAACGATGAAGCAATCACGCAGGGCAAGCCCAACTAATTAGGATTATTATGTGGCAATCGTAATGCAATATTGTACTAAAAATTATCATAATATTAGCAATTGAGCATCTCAAAAATCAGTAAATTGGCTGATTGATATATTACTTGCTAAAAAAATTATGGATAAGATAAAAATACTTTGGGTTGACGATGAAATTGATTATTTGAAACCACACATATTGTTCTTGGAGAAGAAAAATTACAGTGTTACCACCTGCAATAACGGTCGTGATGCGATTGATATTTTTGAAAACGAGAATTTTGATATCGTTTTTTTGGATGAAAATATGCCTGGAATGAGTGGCCTTGAAACGCTGTCGGAGATGAAGGAAAAAAAGTCCTCGATTCCTATGATTATGATTACCAAAAGTGAGGAGGAATACATCATGGAGGAAGCCATAGGTTCTAAAATTGCCGATTATTTGATTAAACCGGTGAATCCAAATCAGATTTTGTTGAGCTTGAAGAAAAACTTGGATCATTCCCGGTTGATTTCCCAAAAAACGACATTAGATTACCAAAAAGAATTTAGAAAAATTACGATGGAAATGGCTCAAGTCAATTCCTATGAAGACTGGATTGAGATGTACAAGAAATTGATTTTCTGGGAATTGGAACTAGAAAACATCAACGACCAAAGTATGGTTGAAATTTTGGAATCTCAAAAAGCGGAGGCGAATTCGCAATTTGGAAAATTCATAGAACGCAATTACGAAGATTGGTTTGCTCCAAAAGCGGATAAACCAGTGCAATCGCATACTTTATTCAGGGAATTAGTGGTGCCGGAAATCATTAAAAAAGACAAACCCGTTTTATTTGTAGTGATTGATAATTTGCGCTACGATCAATGGAAGACTTTTGAAAGCGTGGTGGCTAATTACTATAAACTCGAAAAAGAAGTGCCATATTATGCCATTCTGCCTACTGCAACGCAATATGCACGAAACGCTATTTTCTCAGGTTTAACGCCACTTGAAATGGAAAAACAGTTTCCGCAGTACTGGAAAAACGACCCAGAAGAAGGCGGAAAAAACTTGTATGAAGCGGAGTTTCTTACGGCGCAATTGAAACGTTTGGGATTGCATATTAAGGAAGATTATTTTAAAATCACGAATCTGGCCGGCGGTAAAAAGCTGGTGGAGAATTTCCGATCGTTAAAAGACAATGATTTGGTTACCATCGTTTATAATTTTGTCGATATGCTTTCGCATGCCAAAACAGAAATGGACGTGGTCAAAGAACTTGCCTCCGATGATAAAGCGTATCGTTCGCTGACTTTGAGTTGGTTTAAGAATTCTCCACTTTTGGAAATCATTCAGCAAGCCCAAAAATTAGGTTTCAAATTGATTTTAACCACGGATCACGGAACTATAAACGTGAAAAATCCATCGAAAGTAGTGGGTGATAAAAATACCAGTTTGAATTTGCGTTACAAAACAGGACGCAGTTTGACTTACGAACACAAAGATGTTTATGCTGTGAAAGAACCAAAAAATATTGGTTTGCCTACCATAAATATGAGTAGTTCTTATATTTTTGCAAAAAATGATTTGTTTTTGGCCTATGTCAATAATTACAATCATTATGTGAGTTATTACAAAAATACGTATCAGCACGGCGGGATTTCGTTGGAAGAAATGATTATTCCTTTCTTAGTTTTTAATCCGAAATAGGAAGTTTCCAGTCTCAGTTTTCAGTTTTCGGCGAGAACCTTAAACTTTAAACTTTTAAACAAATATAAAAGAATGAATATCAATTTTTCATTAGATCAACTCGAAGACGTTGCACAAAAAATCATAGCCGAAAAACCGAATAAAGTGATTCTTTTTCATGGAGAAATGGGCTTTGGAAAAACCACTTTGATCAAACAATTGTGTAAAAGTCTTGGCGTTACTGAGGCTACAAGCAGTCCAACTTTCTCTTTAGTTAATGAATATCAAACTATTGACAATCAAACGGTTTATCATTTTGATTTTTATAGATTGAATAAAGAAACGGAAGCTATGGATATGGGGATTGATGATTATTTATATTCCGGTAATTGGTGTTTTATTGAATGGGCGGAAAATATTCCAAATCTTATTCCCGAAGCACATTCAATCATTACCATTCAGTTACTTGCTGATGGAAACCGCTCATTAGAATTAAGTTAGATTACAACACTATGAATTTAGAAAATACCGTAGAAATTATTCCTTTCACGACAGAATTAAAGGAACATATTAAAACACTAAATTTAGAATGGCTGAGGAAATATTTCAAAGTGGAGCCTAAAGACGAAATTGTACTTTCGAACCCCCAAGTTGAAATTATTGATAAAGGCGGTATGATATTTTATGCCAAATACAATAACCAAATTATAGGTACCGTTTCTTTAATTAAAATAAACGATTACACTTTTGAATTGAGTAAAATGGCAGTTACAGATACGATTCAAGGCTTGGGAATAGGAAAAAAAATGATGGAGCATTGTTTAGCTGTTGCCAAAGAAAAAGACATTCAAAAACTTATTTTATACTCGAACAGAAGTTTACTGCCGGCCATTCATTTATATGAAAAATTTGGTTTTGTAGAAATAGATTTAGAAGATGGAATCTATGAAAGAGCCGATATAAAAATGGAAAGAATAATGGACTAATTTTAGTACTAGTAGATAATTTGCTTATAAAATTAACTATTGCAATCTTTTCTAAAAGTTTTACGTAAATTGTACCTCTAATATAAGAACCTAATGCCAATTACTCATACACCATTTACAAAGCAGCAGCTATTACCTCAGGAAGAAAAATTAGAAATAGCAAGACAAAAAAGTGATCTTTTTATTGGAATTCCAAAAGAAACCAGTTACCAGGAACGCCGCATTTGCCTTACTCCTGATGCCGTAAATTCGCTTACTTATCATGGACACCGTGTTATGATTGAAGCTGGTGCCGGACAAAGTTCCAGTTATTCCGATAAAGAATATTGTGATGCTGGTGCAGAAATCACTAATGACACCAAGAAAGTTTTTAGCTGTCCTATGATATTAAAAGTAGAACCAGCGACTTCTGCCGAAATAGCGATGATGAATCCTGATACCATTCTAATTTCGGCTATCCAATTGAAAACCAGAAAAAAAACCTATTTCGAAGCTTTAACCAAGAAAAAAATCACGGCTCTTGCTTTTGAATATATAAAAGATGAAGACGGAACCTACCCAGCAGTCAAATCATTAAGTGAAATCGCGGGAACTGCATCTATATTAATTGCAGCCGAATTGATGATTACCAATGAATTTGGAAAAGGATTATTATTTGGAAACATTACAGGCGTTCCTCCTACTGATGTTGTTATTTTGGGAGCGGGAACTGTCGGTGAATTTGCAGCGAAAACTGCGATAGGTTTAGGTGCCAGTGTGAAAGTATTTGATAATTCGATTACTAAACTACGTCGATTACAAAACAATTTAAACCAGCGAATTTTTACTTCTACAATTCAACCAAAATCATTGTTAAAGGCGTTGAGACGCTGTGATGTTGCCATTGGAGCCATGCGAGGGAAAGATCGTTGTCCAGTTGTAGTTACCGAAACAATGGTCGAACACATGAAAAATGGTGCCGTAATTGTTGATGTAAGCATTGATACTGGTGGTTGTTTTGAAACTTCAGAAGTTACCTCTCATGAAAAACCTACGTTTATTAAAAACAATGTTTTGCATTATTGTGTGCCCAATATTCCTTCCCGATATTCAAAAACAGCTTCACTTTCCATAAGCAATATTATTACGCCTTATCTAATGCAAATTGCTGAAGATGGCGGTATTGAAAGTGCCCTTCGATGCAATAAAGGTTTGAAAAACGGAGTGTATATGTACCACGGCATTCTAACAAACATTGCTATTGGCGAATGGTTTGACTTACCTAATAACGACATCAATTTAATTGTTTTTTAAGTAAACTTTCTTTTACCTTTGCCAAAAAATTAATCCATGAAATTTGTACATCGTTTTGCTTATTATTTAGTTGGTTTAGTATTAGGACTTTTTTTTGTAGCTGCTATTTTCAGCGGTAGAGACATTCGCTGCAACTATTTTCCAAATGCGAGAGTTTTGAATGATTTAAGAAATAAACCTTTTTATTATTCTGATAAAGCTTCCCAAATATTAGCTGAAAAATGGGTTGACACAACCGACATAAAAAACACATTGAAATTAGGCGACGTTGATTTTGATCAAAGTAATGTTCCAATGGAAAAAGGTAAATTATATGTAATTGATGGAAAAACGATGAAAAACCAACAGATTACACTAAAAATAATCAACTATCCGGAAAAAGCGGTTTTGCAGGATATCGTAAAGAAATAGTTTTCTAGCAATTGATTTAAAACACTATTTTTAGATATTTTTTAAACCAGTAAGATATTGAGAATATTGAACTTTCAAATATTTTTTAATGATTCTTAATCTCTTAATGGTGCATAAAAAATAGAACTTTAGACGTTTCCCGTAGAATTAAAATAAACAGTTAAATTCTACCACCAACTGTATATGAATTTGGGCGTGACCTTTGTAAAAACTTCAGGTCGTGCAGTTTGTTCCCGCTTTTTTTTAGAGGCTGAAACGCCTCTCAAAAAAGAGCTCCACTTCCATCACTCACGCAAACCAGTGTAAAAAAGAATGTATATCTTCAAACAACATCATCAATCTACAGGAATCCAGTCAATTATTTCTATTCCATTTTTTTTTAAATAATCATTGGTCTTGCTAAAATGCTTATTCCCAAACCATTTTCCTTGATTGGCACTCATCGGTGAAGGATGCCCTGATTCTAGAACTAAATGTTTGTTACGGTCGATTTTGAGTCCTTTTTTATGTGCAAAATTACCCCAAAGTAAAAAAACGACATGTTCCTTTTCCTCCAAAATTTTCTGAATTATAGCATCGGTAAAAAGGTTCCATTTTAAATGCTTATGACTGTTTGGAGTATCTTCTCTAACAGTTAACGAGGCGTTCAAAAGTAAAACGCCTTGTTTTGCCCAGTCTTCTAAATTTCCCGAAGTCGGCATGAAAATAGTGTCCAAATCATTGCTGACTTCCCGGAATATATTTCGTAATGAAGGTGGAATTCTAACGCCATCGTTTACCGAAAAACACAAACCATTCGCCTCCCCTTTTCCATGATAAGGATCCTGACCAATGATAACTACTTTCAAATCTTTGAAACTACAATAATCAAAAGCAGCAAAAATCAATTCTTTTGGAGGATAACAAATATGACTCTTGTATTCCTCATCCACTACTTTCATTAAAACATGAAAATAAGGTTTCTGGATTTCGTCGGAAACAATAGTTTGCCATTCCGGATTGAGATTGATTTGCATTTTATTCAAATTTACCTAGTTCAGTTTTTAAAACAAATTCTAATTTAGGCAAATAATTTTCGCATATTTGATAAACAATCTCGTAATCTAACATTTCATAATGATGTGAAATAAAATCTCTAAAACGAATGATCTTGTTCCACTCCATGTCTGGATAATTAATTTCCAATAAATTATGTTTTCTAGAGGTGTTTTTTATGTTTTCTCCAATAGCTTGAAGACGGGTGACTATTGCGTCTAATAATGTTTTTCCGTATTCCGTTGAAACAAAATCAAATGGAGTATTAATTTCAGAAAATCTTTTATTACAAATATTGATATGTTCTAAAATAGTCTCTAACGAATATTTATAAACAGCATCATACATAAATTAAATCACTTTTAATAGTGTTAAGAAATCGTTCCGATACATGAGGACCTTTTCTGACAATTTCGACCTTCGTCTTTAATTTGTTTTCTAAATAAGAATATAATCCCATCAAAAGACTATAAGAGGGCTCTTTAAATTCAACAAAAAAATCAACATCACTATCCGAATTCTCCAGTCCTTTAGCATAAGAGCCGAACAAAGCAATGGATACAACTCC
Source organism: Flavobacterium sp. CG_9.10 (assembly GCF_015752245.1). Classification (NCBI taxonomy): domain Bacteria; kingdom Pseudomonadati; phylum Bacteroidota; class Flavobacteriia; order Flavobacteriales; family Flavobacteriaceae; genus Flavobacterium; species Flavobacterium sp. CG_9.10. The sequence continues at coordinate 69,805 of NZ_JADOVD010000018.1, read as the reverse complement.
ATAATTATCTTTCAGGAATTGCTTTTCTGTCTGCAAAGTATTGATTATTTCCTCTTTTTTCATTTAACAAATATAAAAATTAATTGTTTTAGATTAATACAACTTAACAAGTTTGTAACTTTGTATAAAATTTCTACATAATTAAATGATATCCATCACCGAAAAAACGTTACAAGACTTACAATTTCCAACCGTTCTAGAAACCATTTCGGCTATTTGTAATACTGATATTGGTAAACAAAAAGCGCTTGAAATAACCCCTTTTAAAGACAAGGAAACTTTGATGAAGGCGTTAATGCAAACATCTGAATATGTTTCGTCTTTCCAGAATAACAATGCGATTCCCAATCATGGTTTTGATGCCATCACTCATGAAATACGGTTTCTCGCAATTGAAGATAGTTTTCTCGAAGTGGGCAGTTTTAGAAAAATAGCAACCATATCGTCAACCGTAAATTTTTTATTAAGTTATTTTAAAAAATTCGAGGATTATTATCCAAATCTAAACTCGAGAGCTTTACAAGTTGAATTCACCAAAGATATTGTCGCGATGGTGGATGAAATCGTTGATAAATATGGCGAAATAAAAGACAATGCCTCACCTGATTTGTTGAATATTCGTCGAAATATGAATACCGTACGTGGTAAAGTGAATCAGAGTTTTGGAACTGCTTTAACGCAATATAATGCATTAGGATATTTAGATGATATCAAAGAGAGTTTTGTTCAAAACCGCAGGGTTTTAGCGGTTTTAGCTATGTACCGACGTAAAGTAAAAGGATCGATTCTGGGCAGTTCCAAAACAGGAAGCATTGCTTATATCGAACCGGAAGCAACGCTGAACTATTCCAGAGAATTAAGTAATTTAGAATACGAGGAAAAGGAAGAAATCACAAGGATTTTGAAGCAATTAACCAATCAAATCAGACCTTTTTTACCATTACTTATCCAGTACCAGGATTTCTTGAGTGATATTGATGTAATTGCTGCCAAAGCCAAATATGCCAACAGAATAAATGGGATTTTGCCTAAAATTACCGAAGAACGCCGACTTTATTTTAGAGACGCTTACCATCCTATTTTATATTTAAATAACAAACAGAAAAACGAAATTACGCATCCGCAAACCATTGAATTAGGTCAGGAAAACAGAATCATTGTGATTTCTGGTCCTAATGCCGGTGGGAAAACCATATCGTTGAAAACCGTTGGATTGCTGCAATTAATGTTGCAATCCGGAATGTTGATTCCCGTGCACGAACGTAGTGAAACCTTTTTATTTGACCGCATACTTACGGATATTGGCGATAATCAATCTATTGAAAATCATCTAAGTACCTATAGTTACCGATTAAAGAACATGAATTACTTTTTAAAGAAGTGCAATAGAAAAACAATGTTCCTGATTGATGAATTTGGTACCGGTTCTGATCCTGAATTAGGTGGTGCATTAGCCGAAATTTTCTTGGAAGAGTTCTATCATCGGGAAGCTTTTGGGATAATAACGACACATTATTCGAACTTGAAAATTCTGGCTAACGAATTGCCTTTCGCCACAAATGCTAATATGTTATTCGATGAAAAATCATTAGAACCGATGTACAAATTAGCTTTGGGACAAGCAGGAAGTTCTTTTACATTTGAAGTAGCGTTGAAAAATGGAATCCCATTCGGATTAATCAATCGAGCCAAAAAGAAGATTGAAGTTGGAAAAGTACGTTTCGATAAAACGATTGCCACACTTCAAAAAGAACGTTCTAAAATGGAGAAAACTTCGCAAACGCTAAAAGAAGAAGAAACCAAAGCGCGTGAAGAAGGAAAGAAAATGGAAACCATCAATGTAAAAATCAAACAAAAACTGGAAAGCTACCAGGAATTGTATGACAGCAATCAGAAGACGATTTACATTGGCCATAAAATTGAAGATATTGCAGAGAAATATTTTAATAATAAGAGCAAAAAAGATCTAATAGCTGATTTTTTAAAAATCATTGAAATAGAAAATTCAAAGCGCAAGAAAGCGACTCCTAAAGAAGCTAAAGCTATTGTAGCCAAGAAAAAAGAAGTTATCGAGGAAGTAACTGTTCATGTGGAAGAAATTAGAAAAGAAAAGAAAGAAAAGAAACTGAAACCCGTAATTGAAAAGCCCAAGCATATTTTAAAAGTAGGTGACAGAGTACGTATGTTTGATGGAAAAGCAGTGGGAAGTATTGATAATATTGAAAAAAACAAAGCAACAGTTAATTATGGCGTGTTTACCTCAAAAGTGAGTTTGGACGCATTAGAATTGGTGGAAGCGGTGAAAAAGTAGTAAGGGTATTCAGTTTACAGTCGCAGTATTCAGTCTATTCACATATTTTGTCATTTCGACGAAGGAGAAATCTCAGTTAGGTTGAATCGTTTTAAAAATTGAATTATGCTTGATATTCCTAAGAACAAAAAAATAATACTCTTCGATGGCGTCTGTAATCTATGCGACTCGGCAGTACAATTTATAATTAAACACGACAAAAAAGATGTATTTAGGTTTGTGGCGTTGCAATCAGATTTGGGTCAGGAAATCGTCAAACACATTGGAATTGATACTAAAAAAGTAGATAGTATCATTTTATATCAACCGGGAATCGCCTATTATTATAAGTCAGAAGCCGCAGTAGAAATTGCCAAAAGTTTAGGTGGTGTTTTTAACCTAGCAACTTTGTTTACCATTTTACCTACATCATTTAATAATCGAGTTTATAATTACATTGCAAAAAATCGGTATAAATGGTTTGGCAAAAAAGAGAATTGTCTAATACCCACAAAGGAGTTAAAATCTAAGTTTTTAGACTAATATATGTGATTATGACAATTATCATAGATTATATATTGTCGGAATTATAAATTTGATTAACCTTAAAATACAAATTTATGAAAGACACAACACTTTTTTCTTGGGATAACGGATCATTTATAATGATTGTCGTATTTGGTTTGGTAATAATCGGAATTGTTTCCGCTGTACTTCTTATGATGTATTCCGACAAAAAGAAATAGTATCATAAAAAAAGAGGATGCCTTTGCGGACATCCTCTGGATATTTAGTAGAATAATTTCGCTTTTGAAATTATTAACTTCTAATTAATTTTCTGTATTTCAATCGTTTTGGCGTTAAATCACCACCCAAACGTTTCTTTTTGTTTTCTTCGTAATCAGTGAAACCACCTTCGAAATAATATACTTCAGAGTTTCCTTCGAAAGCCAAAATGTGTGTACAAATTCTGTCTAGAAACCATCTGTCGTGAGAAATTACCACCGCACAACCTGCAAAATTCTCCAAACCTTCTTCCAAAGCACGAAGCGTATTGATATCCAAATCATTCGTTGGCTCATCCAGTAACAAAACGTTTCCTTCTTCTTTCAAAGTCATGGCAAGATGCAAACGGTTTCGTTCTCCACCTGAAAGCATCGAAACTTTCTTGTTTTGTTCTCCACCACCAAAATTAAATCGTGACAAATAAGCTCTTGAATTCACTTGCTTTCCGCCCATCATGATCAATTCCTGACCATCAGCAAAGTTTTCCCAAATTGATTTGTCCGGATTAATATTCGAATGCGCTTGATCTACATAAGCAATTTTCACGGTATCCCCAATTAAGAACTCTCCTGAATCTGGTTTTTCTTCACCCATTATCATTTTGAAAATAGTAGATTTACCAGCACCATTTGGTCCAATAATCCCAACAATTCCAGCTTGTGGTAACGTAAAGTTTAAATTATCATATAACAATTTATCTCCAAATGCTTTAGCAACATTTTTGGCTTCAATTACATTAGTTCCCAAACGCGGACCATTTGGAATATAAATCTCCAAATTTTCATCTAATTGTTTTTGGTCTTCGTTCAACAATTTATCGTAGTTCTGCAAACGCGCTTTTTGTTTCGTCTGACGTCCTTTGGCACCTTGACGAACCCAGTCCAACTCGCGTTCTAAATTTTTTCTACGTTTTGAAGCTGTTTTTTCCTCTAAAGCCATACGACCTGATTTTTGCTCCAGCCAAGAAGAATAATTCCCTTTCCAAGGAATTCCTTCGCCTCTATCCAATTCCAAAATCCAACCAGCAACATTATCCAAGAAATATCTATCGTGCGTTACTGCAATTACGGTTCCGGCATATTGTGCTAAATGTTGTTCTAACCAAAGTACACTTTCTGCATCCAAGTGATTCGTAGGCTCATCCAGAAGCAATACATCCGGTTGTTGCAACAACAAGCGACATAAAGCGACACGACGACGCTCCCCACCAGATAAATTCTTAATCGGCGTATCACCTTCTGGAGTTCGCAAAGCATCCATCGCAATTTCCAGTTTAGTGTCAATTTCCCAAGCACCCAATGCATCAATTTTGTCTTGTAAAAGCGCTTGACGATCCATCAATTGCTCCATTTTCTCTGCATTTTCATAGACTTCAGGCAAACCAAAACTATCATTGATCTTATTGAATTCATCTAGAACTGCCATTGTTTCAGCAACTCCTTCTCTTACAATTTCGATAACTGTTTTACTATCATCTAAAATAGGTTCTTGTTCTAAATAACCTACTGTGTAACCTGGTGCAAAAACGACATCACCTTGGTAGTTTTTGTCGACACCGGCAATAATTTTTAACAAAGATGATTTTCCGGAACCATTCAAACCCAAAATTCCAATTTTAGCTCCATAAAAGAAACTCAAATAGATATTTTTAAGTACTGGTTTATCGGCTCCTTGGTAGGTTTTACTCAATTTTGACATTGAGAATATTACTTTTTTATCGTCTGCCATAATTTTTGTTTAAAGTTTTTTTGTTTAAAGTTTAAGTTTACTCCACATACTGAATACTGGGGCTGATTACTTATTAAAGTCTTCCTTTAAGTGAACTAAACACCCAAGCATTAGCTAAAAATCCAACACCTACGGCGGCAAATCCCCATCCTGAAACATCACTGTAGCGGAAAGCTCCTAATCCTATTAAGAGTAATCCCATTAGAATCATTATTAAAGTTGCCCATCCTAAAATGGTGTTTTTATTCATTCCCATAACTGCGGTATTTTGTTTTTTAGAAATGCAAATATCGGCATTTTTTAGCCTTTAATTAAATATTTTATAAAGCATTTCTCTTAATAAATCAGATGAAGACAAGGCATTGGCACCAACACCTTTACTTTTTACATCAATATCTCTTAAAGCACCCACAATTTGGCTTACTTTTTTCATTGGATAATTCTTTAATGCCACATCATATTCCTTCAAAAAAAAAGGATTTACTCCCAGTACTGCCGCCACATTTTTTGGATTTTTATCTTTCAATCCATGGTATTTTAGCAGTTGAATGAAAAAACCAAAGACTAAACTCGTAGTCACGACCATTGGATTACCCTTTGGATTTTGAGCAAAATTTTCGGCAATCGTGTATGCTTTCAGTTGGTTGCGTTCTCCCAATGCTTTTCGCAGTTCAAATACATTAAAATCTTTGCTAAAACCTATATTTTCTTCGATATGTTTTGGAGTAATGGTACTGTTTACTGGTAAAATAATTTGTAGTTTTTCAAGTTCATTGTTTATTTTACTCAAATCAGTCCCCAAAAATTCCACTAACATAGCGGTTGCTTTGGGCTCAATTGCATATTTTTTACCCGCTAAAACGCGTTTAATCCAATCACCAACTTGGTTTTCATAGAGTTTTTTACTTTCGAACACCACGCCTGCTTTAGCCAAAAGTTTGGTTAACTTTTTTCTCCTATCTAAAGTTTTGTATTTGTAGCAAAAAACTAAAACTGTTGTTGACATTGGGTTTTCGGCATAACTTTCCAATTTGTCAATGGTACGAATTAAATCTTGCGCTTCTTTTACAATCACCACCTGACGCTCCGCCATCATAGGATAACGTTTGGCTGTCGATATAATATCTTCTATAGAAACATCGCGGCCATATAAAACCGTTTGATTAAACCCTTTTTCCTCTTCGGTCAACACTTTTTCTTCAATATAATCAGATAATTTGTCAATATAATAGGGCTCTTCTCCCATCAAAAAATAGATAGGTTTGATATTTCCTCCTTTAATATCGTTTACAATTTTTAATACTTCGTCCATTTTCTTTTTTGTTTAAAGTTTAAAGTTTAAAATTTGTTGAATCGTATGAAACTTTAAACCTTAAACTTTAAACTAAATAACTATTTTTGCTTAATGCAGCAATTAAATTTTCCTACTTATACTTTCCGTTTCAAAAATAGCGAAAATAAAGTCTCTATTTTTGATGAAATCAGGAAAAAATTTATCATTCTCACACCCGAAGAATGGGTTCGTCAGCATGTTGTTCAATTTTTATTGGAAGAAAAAAAATATCCAAAATCATTAATAAACGTAGAAAAAGTTTTAATGGTCAACGGATTACGAAAACGATATGATGTTGTTGTATTCAATTCCGATGGTTCAATTTTTGTTTTAATCGAATGCAAAGCCCCCGCGATAAAAATTGCTCAAGCTACTTTTGACCAAATTGCCCGTTACAATATGACATTGAAGTCCCAATTTTTGATGTTGACCAATGGTCTGAATCATTACTTTTGTCAAATGGATTTTGACAATGAAAAATATCAGTTTCTACAAGAATTACCTGATTACACATTAAATAATTTAAAAACTGAACCGTCAGAATGAAAATAGCTGTTGTCATACTCAATTGGAACGGAGTACAATTATTAGAACAATTTTTACCTTCAGTAGTAAAATATTCTCCCGAAGCCACTATTTATTTGGCCGATAATGATTCAACTGATGATTCAATTTCATTTGTGATGGCCAATTTTCCATTGGTTAAAATTGTAAAAAATGATACGAATTTAGGTTTCGCCGGCGGATACAACGAAGCATTAAAATACATTGTTGCCGATATTTACGCTTTGGTAAATTCGGATATTGAAGTTACTGAAAATTGGTTACAACCCGTCATTAACACTTTCGATAAAGAGCCTCAAACTGCTATTATTCAGCCTAAAATATTAGATTACAAAAACAAAGAATATTTTGAATATGCTGGTGCTGCCGGAGGATTTGTTGATAAATACGGTTATGCATATTGTCGAGGTCGCATTTTTGAAACTTTAGAAAAAGACAATAAACAATACGACGACAATAGGGAAATATTTTGGGCATCTGGAGCTTGTTTTTTTATTCGAAGTACCGTTTTTAAAGAATTAAAAGGCTTTGACGCTGATTTTTTTGCACATCAGGAAGAAATAGATTTATGTTGGCGGGCTTTCAATAAAAGCTACAAAATAAAATATATTTCGGGGTCAGTGGTTTTTCACGTTGGCGGCGCAACTTTACAACAGGGAAACCCCAAAAAAACGTATCTGAATTTTAGAAACTCATTGTTTATGTTGACTAAAAATTTGCCAAAAGGTAAATTGTATTGGATTTTATTCTGCCGAATGATTCTTGATGCCATTGCCGGAATACAATTTCTTTTGCAAGGAAAATTCAATCACTTTTTGGCAGTAATAAAGGCTCATGGTTCCCTTTATAGTAATTTTGCTGTTCATTATAAAAAAAGAGAAAAATTTCAATCAGAAAAATACTATCACCAAAAAAGCATCGTTTATTTGTACTTTATCAAAAAAGTCAAATTTTTTAGTGATATAATTAACATTAAAATAAATATTAAAAACTAAGTTTGTAATTCACGTCTAATTAAATTAACATTTATGAAAAAAATTGTAATAGCTTTATCCGTATTAGCACTTTTATCTTCTTGTGTTTCTAAAAAGAAATACACTGATTTAGAAGCCAGAAACAAAGAAACTCAAGATTTATTGAATACTGCAACCGTAAAACTTAATTCTTGTTTAGAAGAAAAAGCGGGTTTAACTGCGACTGTTGCTGGTTTAAAAGACCAAAATCAAGGATTAATAAGCACTTCTAAAGACATGACAGTATTGTCTACAAAAGGAGCTGAAAACATTGAAAAAGCTTTAGAATCTATCAAAGAGAAAGATTTGAAAATAAGCAGAATGCAAGATGCTTTAACTAAAAAAGACAGTGTTACTCTAGCTTTAGTAACCAGTTTAAAAAGCTCAGTAGGAATTTCTGATCCAGATATTGAAATAAATGTTGAAAAAGGAGTTGTTTTTATCTCAATTGCTGACAAATTATTGTTCAAAACCGGAAGTTATGATGTAACCGACAAAGCTAAAGGTGTTTTGGCTAAAGTGGCCAAAGTGGTAAACGACAAACCTGATTTTGAATGCATGGTTGAAGGACATACGGATAATGTACCTTACAAAGGAAGCGGAATATTACTTGACAACTGGGATTTAAGTGTAAAACGTTCTACCTCAATAATTCGTGTATTAACGAATCAACTAGGTGTTAAACCAGAACAATTAATTGCAGCAGGAAGAAGTTCTTACATTCCGTTGGTAGATAATAATTCTGCGGAAAACAGAGCGCGTAACAGAAGAACTCGTATTGTTGTATTGCCAAAAATCGATCAATTTTATGATATGATTGAAAAAGAAATGAAAAAACAGAAACAATAATAAGATTTCAATCTACTGTTTAACCAAAAACGTCCCAAGAAATTGGGACGTTTTTGTATTTTAAATGAGCATTAAAAGCCAATGCTGGAATTCTTTTTTGAAAATAAAACTGAATTACAAAATATCTAAACTTCCTTTTCCTTCTCTAACTACAATAGGTTCATCACCAGATAGATCAATGATTGTTGAACCTACATTATCACCGTATCCGCCATCTATAACTACATCTACAAGGTTTTGCCATTTTTCAAAAATGAGCTCCGGATCAGTGGTATATTCGATGACATCATCCTCATCGTGAATGGAAGTGGAAACAATTGGATTTCCCAGCAATTTAACTATTTCAAGCGCAATGGAATTATCAGGAACCCTGATTCCGACCGTAGTTTTCTTTTTGAATTCTTTAGGCAAATTGTTATTGCCAGGCAAAATAAAAGTGTATGGACCAGGTAAAGCTCTTTTTAATATTTTAAAAGTTGACGTGTCTATTTGTCTCACATAATCTGATATATTACTCAAATCGTGACAAATAAAAGAGAAATTCGCTTTGTCTAGTTTAACGCCTTTTATCTTTGCAATACGTTCTAATGCTTTGGTATTGGTAATATCACAACCCAATCCATAAACCGTATCTGTTGGATAAATAACCAAACCACCCTCTTTTAAAACCTTTACTACTTTGGCAATAGCCGCTTCGTTCGGTTTATCAGGGTATATTTTTATAAATTGAGCCATTTTATTTCGTTTAAAGTTTAATTGATTAAAGTTTAAAGTTCGCCATCTTGGCACCTATAAACTTTAAAAATATTTATCCTATTATATCCAGTTTTGCAAATCGCAATAATAATTTCTTAATTCCGCCTACTTCAAATTTGATTTCGGCTTTTTTATCAGCACCCGATCCATCCAGATTTAATACTTCTCCTTTTCCAAAACGTTCGTGCATCACGATATTTCCGGCAACTAATTTATTATCAAACAAATTAGCGGTCCCCGATGCGTTATTACTGGAAACGGGTTTCAATTTTCGAACGTTGATATCTGATTTTGGTTCATTATTCGTAGCGTATTTTGGTGGAGTTCCATTCGCTGGTTTGGCCAAACGTAATTTGGATTTATCAACATCACCAAAAATATCACTGTCAATCATTGGTTTGTAGCGATAATTATTTTCTGCAGGTGTTAAATATTCTAAGTATTGACTGTCGATTTCTTCGATAAATCTTGAAGGTTCACTATCAGTCAATTTTCCCCAGCGGTAACGCGATTGCGCATAAGTTAAATATGCCTGATGTTCGGCTCTGGTCAAAGCTACATAAAACAAACGACGCTCTTCTTCGAGTTCACTTCTGGTGCTCATACTCATCGCACTCGGAAATAAATCTTCCTCCATTCCCACCACAAAAACCTGAGGAAATTCCAATCCTTTGGCTAAATGTATCGTCATCAAAGCCACACGATCTTCGTCACTCGTATCTTTATCTAAATCGGTCGCCAAAGCAACATCTTCCATAAATTCAGACAAAGCGCCTCTTGCACCATCAATTTCTTTTTGACCTTCGGTAAAATCCTTGATACCGTTTAATAATTCCTCAATATTTTGAATTTTTGCCATTCCCTCAGGAGTAGCATCTTTCTTTAATTCCTGTACTAATCCTGTTTTTTTGGAAACATGATCGGTAATATAAAAAGCATCTTGATTTTCGTTTATTACCTGAAAACTCTGAATCATTGTCACAAAATCTTGCAACTTCTGTTTCGTTCCCGAGTTTAATTTTAAATCAATTTTATCGATATTCTGCATTACTTCCCATATAGAACGCTTGTAATGATTGGCCGCAATAGTTAATTTTTCAATTGTTGTATCTCCAATTCCACGAGCCGGATAGTTAATCACTCGAACCAAAGCTTCTTCATCTTTTGGATTGATAACTAATCGCAAATAACACAATACATCTTTGATTTCTTTTCTTTGGTAAAAGGACAAACCACCGTAAATTCGGTACGGAATATCTCGTTTTCTCAAGGCATCTTCCATAGCACGCGATTGTGCATTCGTACGATACAAAATGGCAAATTGACCATTCATCATCTGATGTTGCATCTTTTGTTCGAAAATTGTACTGGCAACAAAACGTCCTTCTTCGGCATCAGTCATACTACGATGCACTTTTATTTTTGGACCAAAATCATTGGCAGTCCAAACTATTTTATCAAGTTTTACTTTATTTTTTTCAATGATGGTATTGGCCGCTTCAACTATATTTTTTGTCGAACGGTAATTTTGTTCTAATCTAAAGGTTTTTACACCTTCATAATCTTTCTGAAAATTCAGAATGTTATTTATATTGGCACCTCGAAACGCATAAATACTTTGCGCATCATCCCCTACCACACATATATTTTGAAATTTATCTGATAAAGCCCGCACAATCAAATATTGCGAATGATTTGTATCTTGGTACTCATCCACTAAAATATAGCGAAAACGGTTTTGGTATTTCGCTAAAACTTCCGGAAAACGAGTTAATAGTTCATTGGTTTTTAAAAGTAAATCATCAAAGTCCATAGCTCCAGATTTGAAACAACGGTCTACATAATTTTGATAAATTTCCCCCAAACGCGGCTTTTTAGCCATCGCATCTGCCTCCTGTAATTCAGGATTATTGAAGTAGGCTTTTACGGTGATTAAACTATTTTTATAACTGGAAATTCTGCTTAAAACCTGCTTTGGTTTGTACACATCGCGGTCCAATTGCATTTCTTTGATAATTCCAGAAATACAACGAAGAGAATCCTGTGAATCGTAAATGGTAAAATTTGAAGGATAGCCTAAATGCTCCGCTTCCGAACGTAGAATTCGGGCAAAAACCGAGTGAAAAGTTCCCATCCAAAGATTTTTGGCTTCGCTTGAACCAACAATATCTGATATACGCTTTTTCATTTCGCGCGCAGCCTTGTTGGTGAACGTCAGTGACAATATACTAAACGAGTCTACTCCCTGACTCATCAAATAAGCAATTCTAATAGTCAACACACGCGTTTTTCCAGAACCGGCACCCGCAATGATGATCATTGGACCGTCTTTTTGCAATACCGGTTCGCGTTGGGCTTCGTTTAGTTGATCAATATATTTGTGCATGTAATTTTATCTAATAATATTATGCAAAAATAGCGATTTAGAATGAGGTTTTAGGTACCAAAAAACAACAATTGGTCAATTCATTTCAAATGATGCTTTATTCAAAATTTTCACGTATATTTTTTCCAAAACACATCGTAAGCAAACCTAATTAGCGTACCCACAACAACAACCAAAAAGAAAATCCGAATAAAACTATTTCCTTTATTGATGGCTAATTTAGCACCAATCCACCCGCCAAAAGCATTGCTGGCAGCCATTGGCAAAGCAATAGCCCAAATAATTTTCCCTTTCAAAATAAATAGGCAAATGGAACCAAAATTGGTCGCCAGATTCACCATTTTAGCATTTGCGGAAGCGTGTAAAAAATCAAAACCCATTAAAGCAATGAACGCTACCACTAGAAAACTACCCGTTCCAGGTCCGATAAATCCGTCATAAAAACCAACTACAAAACTGATTCCGATGGCATGGAAGATTTGAGTTTTATGAGAGAGATTTTTTTCTATATGTTGTCCAAAATTCTTCTTAGCATACGTATAAATCACTAAAAAAGATAGAACAACCAATAATAACGGTTTCATGAAGTCATTACTGACATAAGTTAGCAAAGTAGATCCTAGAAACGCCGAAGGGAAGGCCATAATCATCATAATGGCCAATAATCTCCAATTCATATCGACCTTTTTGAGGTATTGATGAGCTGCAAAAGCAGTTCCACTGAAAGAAGGTACTTTTAACGACCCTATTACTGTCGCAACCGGAAGATTTGGCAATAAAATTAATCCCATAGGAGTTTGAATCAATCCGCCACCGCCAACAATCGCATCGATAAATCCGGCAGCAAAAGCGGCAATACAAAGCAAAATAATTATGTAAGACTCCATTTAAAATTTTTATAAAAACTAATAGTTCGTAAAAATACAGTTCGCTTTTATTTTTTACAATTAAAATGACACCGATTTATAAACTAAAAGTATATTTTTGCCTTTATAAATTTCAACAAAAATATGGATTCAATTAAAATTATAGAATTATTAAGTTACACTTTGCCGGCAATTATTACAGGTCTTGTGGCTTATTATTTTTTTGATCTTCATACTAAAAACGAGGAAGGAAGACGTAGGTATTTATTAAATAAAGAAGCGCAGAAAAATGCTTTACCGTTGCGTTTGCAAGCATACGAGCGATTGACTTTATACATGGAACGAATTAATCCTACTAAATTATTAATTCGAATTGCTCCTCTTTCACAAGATAAAAATGATTACGAAAACCTTGTAATTGCACAAATAGAACAGGAATTTGAACACAATTTGACCCAACAAATATACATGTCTGATGAATGCTGGACTATTATAGTTACCGCAAAAAATGCAACAATCCAGATGCTTCGAAAAGCAAACATGAGTGATCGTGTGGATAGCGCTGACAAACTTCGTGAAGTCATTTTGAGTGATTTATTGGAAAAACAATCTCCAAGTAATGCGGCGTTAGCCTACATTAAAAATGAAGTTGGACAATTATGGTAAGCATTATATGCTTGCTATTCTTTTAATAATCGGTTGAGTTGAAATTGCTCTTTTTCGTCCAAATCCATTAAAATTCTTTCGAAAGATACTCTCATCTCCTTATTTTTTAATAAGTTTCTGATATTATCTCGTCCAAATTTAGAAAATTGCCACATGTGATGTGTGGTTGCATTAACTAAATTTTTCAAAACAATGTCATTGATTAACTGATAAGCGATGAGATTTTCTAAAGCATTTTGGCGTGTAGTTGCTTCATATTTGGAAGATGAATATCCGATTAATTCTTTAATTAAAACCTCTTTATTTTTCGAATAATCGGGAGTTGTTAAAGCCAGTGATAACCATAATGTCCTTAAGTTATAATCATTGAAACCAATCCAATCTTTAGATTTATCCAAATTTTTATAACGTTGTTCCGGGAAATTATTCCATAAATTATACAATGCTATTTCCTGAGTTTGATACGATTTGTCATTCAATAAACTTTCATATTGCGCTCTGAAATCCTCTGGAATTTCATTAAAATTATTGGCAACTTCTTGACGAACTTGTAAATTATTTGTTTCCAAAGCAAGAATTAATAACTGTTTTTTATCTTCGAATTTTTCTTTTTTTAATTGATTTACAATCGCTTTTTTAATAGTAAAATAAACATTGGATTGTAAGACTTTTACAAAAAAATATTTTTTCTCCGATAATGGTTTACTTCTAAATTTTTCAACTTCAAACAGCGTTTGCATAGATTTATTTTTTAACAATAAAGCATTAGCTTGTTGCGTATTAAACGCACTTGATTCAAGCCATACTTTACTAAAATTATTTAAATCATAATGAGATACTTTTTTAATTTCATCAAAGAAATTTTGAGTATTTACGGTTTGATAAGCATACTTTTTAAGATAGGACTTTACTGCTTTTTTAAAGGCTTTGTCCCCAATTTCTTCGTGTAAAACATGCAATGCCCAAGCTCCTTTTTGGTAAAAAGTCAACGAACTTGCTTTGGCATTCAAAACTGGAATCGAATCCGTTCGGGAAGCGTATTTTAATTGCTGCGCAGATTCATATAATTTGGAATAAAAATAATCTTCACCATAGATTTCCTTTTCAGCCAGCAGCGCATAATAAGTCGCAAAACCTTCTTGTAACCAATGATGTTTGCTGTTTTCGGCGGTGACTAAATTTCCAAACCATTGATGCGCCAATTCATGTGCGTTCACATTAGTGTAGCTTCGATCTTCAAAACCTGTCGAATCAACCATATAGCGACTCGAGAACAAGGTCGACGAGGTATTTTCCATTCCTGCATATAAAAAATCACGAACTGGCGTTTGTTTGTATATTTCCCAAGGATAGTTCACTCCTATTTCTGTTTCCAGAAAATCAAACATTACCTGTGAATAGCGATAGGTTGGTTCAAATCTAGCGGCATCTTTAGCTTCATAATACATTTCCAACGGCACTCCAGAATGCGAGATTTCTATTTTCTTTTCGAATTTTCCAATGGCAAGCATTAGTAAATAAGAACTCATTGGTTTTTCCATGCGGAATTGCCAATATACTTTATTTTTATTCTCGCTATTTACGATTTTACTACTCAAAGATCCATTAGAAATCACCTGATAATCCGCATCAAAAGCAATTCCTAAATTGAAAGTTACTTTTTCATTTACATCATCAAAACTAGGAAACCAATGACTGGTATTTTTCCCCTGCCCTTGTGTCCAAATTTGATCTTCTACAAAATACATCGTTTGTTTTGGCTTTGCCACATAGTCAAAAACCAATTCATTTTTTCCTTTTTTGAACGGAAAAATGATCTGTAATTGCCTGCCAGTATTGAGATATTCAATACTTTTATCATTCATTTTCATGTTAGAAAAACTCATGCTTTGCGCATCTATTTTAATAGTATCTGTTGGATTTAAAATGGTAAACCAATAAATTACGTTTCCCGAAACAGTTTTTTCTTTGGCATCGATTGCGATCTGAGCAAAAACTGATTTGAAATCAACATATTTAGTTTGCTGTGCAAAAATGAAAGTAGAAAATAAAATTAATAGGTATTTCATGTATGAATATTTTAAACGAAAAATTCAAAGTTACAATCATTTGCGCAACTAATCGGCGGAAATTTGTAAGTTTACTTTGAAATAAAATCCAATAAATTCCCATTGAAAACGAAAGCCCTATTTAATTGGAGCAGCGGAAAAGATTCTGCTCTAGCGTTATACAAAATATTACAAAATCCCGAATTTGAAATTACCTGTTTGCTTACGAGTGTGAACCAACAATTCCAGCGCATTTCCATGCACGGAGTTCGGGTAGAATTGTTAGAACAACAAGCCAACAGTATTGGATTGCCACTTGAAATCATGCAAATTCCCGAAATGCCCACGATGGAAGTCTATGAAAAGGTCATGACAGCAACATTGGCAAAACTAAAAAACCAAGGTGTTACACATTCTATTTTTGGAGATATATTTCTGGAAGATTTACGTAAATACCGGGAGGAAAAATTAGGCGAGATAGGTTTCGAAGGTGTTTTCCCGCTTTGGAAAATCCCAACGTTGGATTTGATTCAAGAATTTATAAGTTTAGGATTTAAAACGATTGTGGTTTGTGTAAACGAGCGGTTTCTCGACAAAAGCTTTGTGGGTCGCGTCATCGATCAGGATTTCATTAACGATTTACCAGAAAATGTGGATGTTTGTGGCGAAAATGGAGAGTTCCACACCTTCACTTTTGATGGGCCAATTTTCTCTAAACCGATTGATTTTGAAATAGGAGAAATCGTTTATAGAAAATACGAAAAACCTAAAGAAAAAGAATCCTCAAATACCGCTTGCGACACAAGTGCTTCCGGTGCTTTTGATTTTGGATTCTGGTACTGTGATTTAGTTGCTAAATAATTTTAAATAAAAAACTCCGAAATCAGAAAAGACAACGGAGTTTTATTTTTTATTGAATCTGAAAGAATAAGCTAATCTAAACTTGGTAAAGTAAAACCATCAAAAACACTTTTTTCTTTCATAAGTGCTTCAATTTCATTTGATTTTCTAGGTGCTTCCCCAGATAAATTTACTGGACCATTAGAAGTAATCAAAATATCATCTTCGATTCGCACGGCAATTCCCCACCATTTTTTATCACAATCACTTCCTTTAGGGATGTAAATTCCAGGTTCTACGGTGAGCACCATATTTTCTTCAAAATTATTATATAATCCTGGATCATGAACGTCTAACCCGATATGATGTGAAGTCCCATGCGGAAAATATTTTCGTGATTCATCTGCTGTTTTAATAATTCCTAATTTCATTAAACCATCACTGATTACCTTTCGGGCAGCCGCATCTGGAGCACTAAAGCTATTTCTTATTTTTGCTGTAGCAATTCCCGCTTCTTGAGCATCATAAACCATATCATAAATTAGTTTTTGCTCTGTTGAAAATTTCCCGTTGGCAGGAATAGTTCGAGTTACATCAGCAGTATAACCATGATATTCAGCACCTAAATCCATTAGAACCAAGTCATTTTCAACTTTCATTTTGCTGTTCTCAATATAATGCAATACGCAGCCATTATTACCGGCTCCTACGATTGACGGATAGCCTTCAAACTCACTTCCGTACTTTTTATACACAAACTCATGTACACCTTGAATTTCAGTTTCAGACATTCCGGGATGCATCGCTTTCATAATTTCGCGTTGCCCCATTGCCGAAATTCGAACCGCTTTGGTAAGCAAAACCATTTCTTCTTTGGATTTTTTCTCACGCAAACTCGCCATGTATGTTGTAATCGATTTGGTATCTGTAATCGCTTTTTTTGGAGTGATACTTTTTTTAAGATTAATTTCATTTTGCAAATTAGAATCTACTTGTTTTCCTGTTTTAACATCATAACCTATTTGAGTTTTAAAAGCTTCAATTAATTTGTATAGATCCGCTTTTTCTCGTTTTGAATTTCTGTTATCCCCTTCAAATTCTTTAAAGAGCACATTGTTAAAACTCCTAAAGTCAATTCCAGAATTCAGAAATGCTGCACCATTTAAAGCATTGTCAAACCCTAACTCTTTTTTAGCGCCTTCAGTTCCCAAACGCACTCCTGTCCATTGCTCCGCTTTTGGATTTTTTTCCTGAACATACAGCATTTCATTATAAGTTTTTCCGTCTTTCGTTTGATTATTCGAAAAAACAACTAATACACAATTGGGTTCTTTATACCCCGTTAAATAATAAAAATCAGGATCTTGGTGATAGATAAAATCCACATCATTGGCGCGGTTTCGAATGGGGTTTCCAAAAAATACCGCAACACTATTCTGAGGCATTTTAGCACGCAAAGCTTCTCTTCGCTCTTTATGGAATTGAGCTGACAAGTAATCATTTGGGTTTCCGTTTTGCGCTATAGCGGCACAAACAAAAAGCACAGTAAGGATAAAAGAATATTTGAAATTCATTTATATATTGGTTAGGTTAAAGACTAAAGACAAAGACACTCATTAAGAATTAAGAGTAAATATAAATAATTTTGTATTTAATGTCAAACTTTTTCGTTGGAGCATTGTTTGTGTTTTGGAATCGCTAAATAAATATATTGTAAATACTTCGAATCTACTTTTTGTATTCTAAACCGGGACCATCGCAATTTTTCCAAGTACTTGACAAGGTATTGGTCGCAGTTGAATAAAGTTCCTCTTTAAGATTTCCGTAACAGCTTCCTATAATTTCGCTATCATTGGGATATGTTAATTCAAAATAAATTCCGTCCGAATGATTAGTAGTGGTGTAAATTCCAGAAATGGTTGTTTTAACCCCATTTATTGCTCTGGATTTAGTAAATGTTCCGTTAGTATTCAACAAATAAAATTCTTGCCATTCCATTGCTGTGCCTGTTGTTTCTGAATTAGGTTTAGAACCAGACATTTTAACCAAAGTCCACTTTCCAAAATAACCACTGTTATCTATTACTACAATCTCTTTTGAACAGGAACTAAAAACAGTCAGGAAAGCAATGAGAGCTATTAGGTTTTTCATGTGTCAGATTTTACAGATATTATTTAGATACTACTTGCTGCAAAAGGTTACGTAAAATGCTATTTTTTTAATATAAATATAAAAAAATAAGATCCTGAAAACTCTTTTTTTTTGCTAAAAAAAGCGATAATTCGCCAATTTTAAATGAATTACAACAATTATAATTAGCGAATTTGCGGTTGAAACATACTGAAAACATCTATCTCACTACCTTTCTTCGTACATTTTCAGCAACTGCGTTACTGTATTCCAATTGCGGATTGTTGCGGTTACATTTAGTTTTTTCTCGATGTATTTTTGATCAAATCGGGTTTTTCCAGCTCCAACAGCATATTTAATAAAAATTCTGCTGCCGTCAATACTCGCTTCATCCGGTTTGAATTGACTAATTCTTAAATCATTCATACTGGTACTTTGCAACGTGGTCGAAATAAACGCTACATATAACTTCTTAGTATCGATATCTTTTTCCTTCAAAAAAGGATTGTTCTTGAAGCAGGCTTCTAAATCCGCAGAACTAATAACCACAACAGGCACTTCATGACCAAAAGCCTTGAAAATTTCCTGCTTGATTTTGAAACCAACAGCCGCAGCATTTTCTTCTTCGGTATCCACAAAAACATTCCCGGATTGAATATACGTTTGCACATTTTGAAAACCAATGGCTTCTAAGGTCGTTTTTAGCGCTTCCATTTTTATCATACTATGACCGGAAACGTTGATGCCACGAAGTAATGCGAGATGAGTTGTCATTTTTAAGGTATTTTATTTTGCGAAGGTATTGTGTTTGACGGAGATATAGATTAACTGCCTAATCAATTTACAAAATCATATAAAATTATATTTTATACATCAAGTTCTGTCGGTATATAGTTTTCCTTGCAATATTTTTCAACATCACTATCATTTTCAAAATAGTCATCACAAAAATCATCTAATTCTTTTTCTGTGGATTTATAATATCTCTCTTCTGCTGTCATTAATTTTTCAGTCTGTTCTATGTACTTTTCAAATTCTTTATTGATTTTACAAAGTTTATCGATTGTCTTAAAATCTAAATCCCGATATTTTGCAGTATATAATATTTTGCTTTGATATGGATTTGCATTAAGTTCGATAATACCAATACCAAATGATTGATTAAGTCTTGACATTTCTTCAGTTAAACTATCACTAAACTCGAATGCAACTAAATATCCATAATTAGCCCAACTTGAATTTGAAACTGCTTGAAAAAATGCTTTTTTTAATTCACTATCGTTATTTATCTCTTTTTTAATTTCATAAGAACTTAATTTAAAAGTATCAATTCGATTTATTGATTTCAAAAAATTTTGACTTACTTTGGTTTGCAAATTAAGAAACTTTATTCCAACCATATCAGGATGTGTCCAAATTTGGTTACTATCTTTCCCATTAGATTGTTCATGAAAAATAGTTTTTGAATATATGTCCGTATTTTTTAAATAACTGCTTAAGAGTTTATGTAAATTTCTTTCTTCGTATGAATTAGATTTGACAATTCCTTTCATCTTCTTCTTTTCGGTGTCAATGTTTTCAATTAGAAGGTCGAGGCCAATATTTTCTTCATTTTTAGTTAAATAGTAAAAATACGAACCGGAGTCCTTTATTCTTTTTACTCTTGTGTCACCCAGTCGTATAAAATCTCCTAATAAAGCTGAAACAGTTGCAGTTGATGTTTTTGCTATTTTAAAGTCATATAATTTTTTTGATATGATATGATTAGTAACTTCATTGTAGTTTGTTAATTTACCGATTTCATCTAAACTTTTTAAAATTGCTTCTTTTATAGTCATTTTTTATTTTTTTTGGAATAATACGAATTCCCTTGGATTTAATATTTTACCTGATTAAAAAAATATTATTTAATTTTAAATAAACTTAAATATTTAATTATTCAAATATACATATTTTCCTACTCCATTTCCAAGCCTTCCCATTTCCAAATTTCCAAACAAAAAACTATCTTCGCTCCATCAAATTAAAAATCCGTTTCAATCTGCGTTTTTGCTTTGTCAAATCCGTTTTATCCGTGTCTAAAAAATTTAAATGCAAAACCTCCTACTCACTCCAATAGAATACTTAAAAGGCGTTGGTCCCAATCGGGGCGAATTGCTACGTAAGGAATTGGGAATTTATAAGTACGTGGATTTGGTTAATTTTTTCCCGAACAGATACATTGACAGGACGCGGTATTACAAGATTAACGAACTGCAAAACAACATTGCCGAAGTTCAGATTATCGGTAAAATTATCACCATCAAAACCGTTGAATTTGGTAGAAATCAAAAACGATTGGTAGCGACTTTTGTGGATGATACGGGACAAATGGAACTCGTTTGGTTTCAAGGTCACAAATGGATTCGGGAGAGTTTAAAGCTGAATGAAATGTGTGTGATTTTCGGAAAATGCACATCTTTTGGAAATGCCTTCAATATGGCGCATCCCGAAATTGAGTTAATGACCGAGCACGAACAAAGTTTGCGTTCTGCGATGCAACCCGTTTATCCTTCGACTGAAACTTTGACGAATCGCGGGATTTCGAATCGATTGATTAATAAGCTGATGCAACAATTGTTTTTGGAAACACAAGCATTATTTACGGAAACTTTGCCTGATTATCTGATTGCAGAACTAAAACTGATTCCTAAAAAAGCTGCTTTATTCAATATTCATTTTCCTAAAAGCGCTGAAGTTTTGGCGAAAGCCAAATTCCGACTAATATTCGAAGAATTGTTCTTTATCCAGTTGCAATTAATCACGAAAAATCTCATCAGGAAACATAAAATAAAAGGACATCCATTTGATAAAGTGGGCGAATATTTCAATGATTTCTATCTGAATCATTTGCCTTTTCAACTGACAAATGCTCAAAAAAGAGTTATCAAAGAGATTCGTACCGATATGGGTAGCAACGCCCAGATGAATCGATTGCTGCAAGGCGACGTAGGTTCCGGAAAAACAATTGTGGCTTTCATGAGCATGCTTTTGGCATTAGACAATGGCTTTCAGGCTTGCTTGATGGCGCCCACGGAAATCTTAGCAAACCAACATTTTATTGGTTTATCCGAATTGGCAGAAAGTTTAAATATAAATATTAAAATCCTAACTGGCTCCAGTAAAACGGCAGCTAGAAAAATAATTCATGAAGAACTGGAAAACGGAACGTTACATATCCTTATCGGAACTCATGCTTTATTAGAAGATAAAGTTAAATTCAAGAATTTAGGATTGGCCGTGATTGATGAACAACACCGTTTTGGAGTAGAACAACGCTCTAAATTGTGGAAAAAAAATACGATTCCGCCTCATGTTTTGGTGATGACGGCCACTCCTATTCCGCGAACTTTGGCGATGAGTTTGTATGGTGATTTGGATATTTCTGTGATCGATGAATTACCGCCAGGACGAAAACCCATTCAAACCGTACATCGATTTGACAGCAACCGATTGAAAGTTTGGAAATTCCTGCGGGATGAAATCGCTTTGGGACGACAAATTTATATTGTGTATCCATTGATTCAAGAATCGGAGAAAATGGATTTCAAGGATTTAATGGATGGTTACGAAAGTATTTCCAGAGATTTTCCGTTGCCGCAGTATTCCATTTCTATCTTGCACGGAAAGATGAAACCAGTAGATAAAGATGCCGAAATGAAACGCTTTTCGGAAGGAAAAACCAATATTATGGTCGCCACAACCGTGATTGAAGTCGGTGTGAATGTTCCTAACGCCAGTGTAATGATCATTGAAAGTGCGGAGCGTTTTGGATTGTCGCAACTGCATCAGCTTCGAGGTCGCGTGGGACGTGGTGCCGAACAAAGTTATTGCATCCTGATGACGAGCCATAAATTGAGTTCCGACAGTAAAACCCGAATGGAAACGATGGTGCAAACGAACGATGGTTTCGAAATTGCTGAAGTAGATTTAAAACTTCGTGGTCCGGGCGACTTAATGGGAACGCAACAAAGTGGCATACTCAACCTTCAAATTGCCGATTTAGTAAGAGACAGAGATACTTTGGCATTAGCCAGAAATTACGCATTGAAATTACTGAAGGAAGACGCGGGCATGCAAAAACCGGAACATGCTACCCTTAGAACTGTTTTTATAGAAATGACAAAGAAGAAGAATATTTGGAACTACATTAGTTAAGCTGCATAACCTATTTTTTTTAAACCATATAAGAAATTTAAGTTCAATTAAACATTTAATGGAAACTTATGTAACCTTTTATTAATAATGTGTTTCAAAACTTTCATTAATTCCTATCCTTGCAATTAATTCTCAAAAAAAAAAAATCAATTACCGGTTAAACCATTTCCTTTTTTAGCAGTCTTATTAGAACTGTATTGTGGATATTTTTTTTGATTTATAAATACTATATTTTTTTAATATTAATATTTGTATGTACAAACGTTAAATAAAAATCAACAAATCCACTTATTCCACTTGTATATCCTAAATTTGTTTTTAACTAAAATTAATGAAATTTAATCCTACTTTATATCCTATCATATGAAAATAAAATACCTTGTTTATACCTTAATATTGGCCGGAATAATTGGCTTTATTGCTTATCGAATTACAGCAAATAGTGCCAAAAATGCAGATTCTAAAGAAAAAGATGGGAAAGGCAAGCCCATGAGTGTAAATGGAATTATTGTACAACCTCAAACTTTTGATAACAATCTATCACTTTCAGGATCTATTGAAGCAAATGAACAAGTAGAAATTAGAAGTGAAGTTTCTGGTATCGTTGAAAGGATTTATTTTCAAGAAGGAAGTAATGTCAGTAAAGGTCAAGTGCTTTTTAAAGTAAACGATTTAGAGTTAAAAGCACAATTAAGACAGATGGCCACCAAAGAAGGTTTAGCTTCAGAAAATGAAAGAAGAGCTAAACTTTTACTCCAAAAAGAGGCTATCAGCCGAGAAGAATATGATATAGCAAGAGCTGATTTGAAGTCGGCGCAAGCACAAAGCCAGTTGATTAAAGCGCAAATTGCAAAAACATCCGTAAGGGCACCATTTTCAGGAAAAATAGGATTGCGCTCTATTTCACCGGGAACTTATATTACTCCAGCTATTTTAGTTACCAAATTGGTCAATGTAGACAAACTGAAAATCACTTTTTCAATTCCTGAAAAATATGCTAATCAAGTAAGAACCAACACTAATTTAACTTTTACAGTTGCCGGAACTACTGAAAAGTATCAGGCTAAAGTATATGCTATTGAACCTGGAGTTGAAGTGGCAACCAGAACATTACAAGTTCGGGCAATCGCGGAAAACAGAGGCGGTAAATTATTACCGGGGACGTTTGCTAATGTTGAATTGCCTTTGGATATAATTAAGGATGCAATTGTAGTTCCTACAGAAGCGATTATTCCTGTACAAAACGGAAAAAAAGTCTTTATTTCCTCCAATGGTCAAGCCAAAGAAGTTATGGTAGAAACTGCCACCAGAACAGATGCTTCAATTTTAATTCTGTCTGGTTTAAAAGCCGGCGACACCGTTTTAACCAGTGGAGTCATGACTTTAAAAGAAGAAACACCTGTCAAAGTGAAAATTAAATAATTTTAAAAGTTATAGGTTAGAATTTACACTGGAAACTTAATTCATAACTTATTACTCATAATTCAACAAAAATGAGTTTATCTACTTTAAGCATAAAAAGACCCGTATTTACTATTGTTATTAATTTAGCAATCGTATTATTCGGTATTATTGGCTATACCTATTTGGGCGTAAGAGAATTTCCTTCGATAGATCCAGCTCAAATCTCGATTCGTACCAATTATACCGGAGCAAATGCAGATATTATCGAATCCCAAATTACGGAGCCTCTTGAAAAAGCGATCAATTCAATTGACGGAATTCGAAATGTAACTTCGTCAAGCGCACAAGGAAGCAGCAATATTACAATCGAATTTAATCTCGATAAAAATCTGGAAGAAGCTGCAAACGACGTTCGTGATAAAGTTTCTCAAGCCGTTCGTAGTTTACCGCAAGATATTGATGCACCACCAGTAGTTTCTAAGGCTGATGCCAATGGCGATGCTATTATTTCGATGACGGTACAAAGTGATTCCAGAGATGCATTGGCCTTAAGTGACTATGCCGAAAACGTAATTGCACAACGATTAGAAACAATTCCTGGCGTAAGCGGTGTGCAAATTTGGGGACAAAAAAGATATGCAATGCGTTTGTGGATTGATCCGGTGAAATTAGCGTCTTATGGATGCACTGTTTCAGAAGTTCGTGAAGCGCTGATCAAACAAAATGTGGAATTACCTTCTGGTAAATTGACTGGTGCCAATACGGAACTCACAGTTAAAACAGTTGGAAATCTTTCTACATCCGAAGAATTTAACAATATAATTATTCGTTCCGAAGGAGAAAAAATAGTCCGTTTAAGCGATATTGGAACAGCAAGTATTGGTGCTGAAAATTTAGAAACTAAAATGACACAGTCGGGAACGCCATTAGTTGGTGTTGCCATTGTTCCTTTACCAGGTGCTAACTATTTAGATATTTCGGCGGCATTTTATAAAGAATTTGAAAAATTAAAAAAAGATTTACCGAAAGATATCAAGTTAAACATTGCCATAGATAATACCATATTTGTAAAAAAATCAGTTATTGAAGTAGCCGAAACATTGGGGATTTCAATCATTTTGGTTATTCTGATTATCTATTTATTCTTTAGAGATTGGGCTATTGCTTTTAGACCTTTAATCGACATTCCCGTTTCCTTAATTGCTACTTTCTTTATTATGTGGCTTTTTGGGTTTTCGATAAATGTGTTGACTTTATTGGCAATTGTTCTCGCCACAGGACTTGTAGTTGATGACGGAATTGTAGTCACCGAGAATATTTTCAAAAAAGTAGAAGAAGGAATGTCACCAATTGAAGCCGCAATTAAGGGCTCGAATGAAATCTTTTTTGCCGTAATCTCCATTTCGATAACCTTGGCAGCGGTATTTCTTCCTGTAATTTTTCTAGAAGGATTTGTCGGTCGACTGTTCAGGGAATTTGGCGTGGTCATTGGTGCGGCAGTATTAATATCTGCTTTTGTTTCCCTGACTTTAACCCCTATGCTAAACGCTTACTTGATGAAAGGCGGAGAGCAAAAAAAATCTAAATTCTATATTAAAACAGAACCTTATTTTCAAAGACTAAACAGTGGTTATGCTAGTGCTTTGACACGTTTTATGAAAAGAAAATGGTTGAGCTTTCCTATTTTGATTGCTTGTTTTGGTTTGATTTATTTATTTTTTAATTTAATTCAAAAAGAAACGGCACCATACGATGACCGAAGTGGATTTGTAATGCGTATGACAACACCCGAAGGTTCCTCCTATGAATACACCGACCGTTTCATGCAAGAAATATCTAAATTAGTAGATGATTCTATTCCTGGAAAAAAAGTCAGCTTGGTAATCACTTCTCCCGGTTTTGGATCTTCCTCCGTAAATAGTGGTTTTATTCGTGTATCCTTGGTTGAACCAAATGAAAGAAAAGATTCTCAAAAAGAAATTGCTGATAAATTAACCAAGTGGACCAAGAAATATCCAGATGCTAAAACATCGGTAATCGAACAGCCTACAATTGCAGTAAACAGACGTGGTGGTTTACCCATTCAATACATTATTCAAGCACCTAATTTCGAAAAATTGCGTGAAAAAATTCCTGTGTTTATGGATGAAGTGGGAAAAAACGAAACTTTTGCCGTTAGTGATGTTAATTTAAAATTCAACAAGCCGGAAATCAATGTAACTATCGATCGTGAAAAAGCCGAAAGTTTAGGAATATCTGTAATTGATATCGCCCAAACTTTGCAGCTATCATTGAGCGGTCAACGATTTGGTTATTTTATGAGAAATGGAAAACAATACCAAGTTATTGGACAATTTGATCAAAAAGACCGTTCCAAACCGTTGGATTTGACCTCAATGTTTGTCAAAAATAATAAAGGCGAATTAATCCAAATGGATAATGTTGTTACAATTGAGGAAAAAAGTAATCCTCCGCAATTATACCATAATAACCGATATATGTCGGCAACAGTTTCTGCGGGTCTTGCTCCAGGCAAAAGTATCAGCGATGGAATTGACGCGATGAATGAAATAAAAGCAAAAGTTTTAGATGATACTTTTACCACCGATTTGGGAGGAGAATCCAGAGATTTTGTGGAGAGTAGTTCAAATACATCTTTCGCATTTGGATTAGCTTTGATATTAATCTTCTTGATTTTGGCCGCACAATTTGAAAGCTTTATCGATCCTTTTATTATTATTTTAACGGTGCCAATGGCTGTTGCGGGAGCTTTATTCTCTTTATGGCTGTTTGACCAGACTTGGAATATATTTAGCCAAATTGGAACCATAATGTTAATTGGTTTGGTAACCAAAAATGGAATTCTGATAGTCGAATTTGCCAATCAGCTCCGAGAACAGGGAAAATCGAAATTGGATGCAATTTTAGAAGCTTCGGAAGCACGATTGCGACCAATTTTAATGACCAGTTTGGCCATTTCACTAGGGGCTTTACCTATTGCAATGTCACTTGGCGCCGCTTCAACTAGTAGAATTGGAATGGGAGTTGTCATCGTGGGTGGAACTATTTTCTCATTGGTTTTAACCTTATTTGTAATTCCGGCTATGTATTTAATGTGGTCTAAAGCCAGAAAGCATTATCCTGAATTTGATCATATTGAAGAATATGAAAAGGAAGTAAAATAATTTAAATGGAACACAGATGACGCAGATTGAACAAATTTACATGATTTTTTTATATAAAATTAGTTTAAAGTAATTTCGACAAAATCAATTTGGGTCCAAAAAATATAATTATGATAAATACCAAAATACTGTTTCGAAGTTTGATTCTATTACTCTTTTTTGTTGCAAAAACAAATGCACAAGAAGTTCTAACCTTAGAAGATGCGGTAAAAATCGCATTAGAAAACAATTATGAAATCAAAATTGCTTCCAATAATTTACTGATCAATAAAACAAATGTAACCACCGGAAATGCGGGAATGTTACCTAAGGCAACTGCCACTATTGTTGATAATAATGCAATTCAAAATCTGTCACAAACACGAACCGACGGAACTGTTAATACGCTTAATAATGCGAAAAGTAATAGTTTAAATTACGGTGTCGGTTTAGATTGGACGATTTTTGATGGTTTCAAAATGTTTGCCAAACTGGAACAATTAAAAGAGTTACAAAAATTAAGTGAAGCCCAGTTAAAACTTACTATAATTACAAAAATAAGTGATGTTCATGCTGCCTATTTTGATTTGGTGCAACAACAGCAACAATTGGTAGCGCTAGATTCGACAATTGTAATTTCAAATCAAAGACTGACTTTGGCACAGAATCGGTTTAGTATTGGAAAAGCCTCAAAATTGGAAGTTTTGAATGCACAAGTTGATTTAAACACCGACAGAGTTACCGTTTTAAGACAAAAAGAATTGTATGCCAATACTAAAATTTTATTGAATCAAATTCTTGCCAGAGATGCGAAAACTAATTTTATTGTGGTTGATTCAATTATTGTTGATTCTCAATTATTGCTTCCTGAACTGACGGCTTTGGCAGAAAAACAAAATCCGCAATTGGAATCTCAAATCATCAATAAAAGAGTCTCAGAATTGCAATTGAAACAAATAAAAGCGACACGATATCCAACCGTTAAAGTAAATAGCGGTTATAATTTTGCTGAAAGCCAATCCAGTCTTGGTTTTACCACACAATCATCTGCAAGAGGACTGAATTATGGTTTTAGTGCTTCGTTAAATTTATTTGACGGATTTGCTCAAAACCGAAATGAAAAAATTGCTAAAATTCAAATCGAGAATTCTAAAATGATAATTGATCAGCAGACTTTATCTCTAAATTCAGCATTAGCGACTTCCTATCAAACCTATTTAACGAATCTGGAATTAATTGCTTTAGAAGAAAAAAATGCAGCTATTGCCAAACAAAATCTAAATATCACTTTAGACAAATTTAGAATTGGAACCATAACAACTTTAGAATTTAGGACCGCACAATTAAATTACGTAAATGCAAAAGTGCGTTATAGCAATGCCCAATTCCAAGCTAAATTATCTGAAATCGCGCTAAAAGAATTAGCGGGAAGTCTTAGTTTTTAATTTAATTTTGTATAAAATTTTAGCCCAAAATGATTTCATACAATACTAAGGACTGGTTTACTTTTATCTTTCGTTTTCACAAAGCAGACACTTTTCGGACTTTGTTTCCAATTATGCTTGCCATAGGCGCATATGCTGGAATTATCGGTTACTTAGAAGTTGAATATTGGCAACTTGCTGATGACAGTTATGTAAAAAACATCACCATCATGCACGGAATGTTGGGTTTTGTGATTTCGTTATTACTCGTTTTCAGAACTAATACTGCCTATGACCGTTGGTGGGAAGGAAGAAAAATGTGGGGCAGTTTGGTCAATAATAGCCGTAATTTAGCCATTAAACTTTCCGTAATTTTAGCGGATGAAAAAGATCGGGCTTTTTTCAGGAAAATAATTCCCACTTATGCTTCCATTTTAAATAAACATTTAAAAGATGAGGAAACTGGAAAGCAATTATTTGATGATGTAGATTTAGAAATTGATCATCACAAACACAGGCCCAATCAGGTTGCGAAAATATTATTTCAAAAAATAAATGATTTATATGTTTCCAAAAAGATTACTGGAGACCAATTAATTATTTTAAATGCCGAAGTATTATCATTCACTGAAATTTGCGGTGCTTGCGAAAGAATCAAAAACACGCCTATTCCCTACTCCTACAGCGCTTTTCTTAAAAAATTCATCTTCTTTTACGTAATGACTTTGCCGTTTGGTTACTCTTTTAGTCTGGGTTATTATGTAGCACCAGTTGTGGTTTTTATTTTTTATGTTTTGGCCAGTTTAGAGTTAATTGCAGAGGAAATTGAAGATCCTTTTGGGAATGATGAAAATGATTTACCTACAAAAAAGATTGCCGCAAATATTAAAAAACACGTAGAAGAATTAATTTAAAATTTGTTAAACTGTGTTCCTGTTCTAATTATTTTCATTAAATTTAAACTTTGCCTTCTTTAAGTTTGAAACTATGAATAACAAGCGTGCTTTTATAAATCCACCTCATTTATCGAACGAGAAATCGTTAAAAACATTAGTAGAAAACAGAACGGTTTATTCCCTAAATCATTGTGAACTGAATCTTTTTGAAACCTATGAATCTTCTGCATTGGTTCCGCTAAAGTTTAATGATTTGGTAGTGACAAGCATGTTAAGAGGTAAAAAAGTAATGCATCTTTTTGACGATCCTTCGTTTGAATACTTACCAGGTGAAACCGTTGTTATTCCTTCGAATGTGGAAATGAAAATCGATTTTCCCGAAGCCACAAAAAGCAATCCTACGCAGTGTCTGGCTTTGGCGATCGACCAAACTAAAATTACCGATACGCTACAATTTTTAAACGAACGGTA
Organism: Flavobacterium sp. CG_9.10; assembly: GCF_015752245.1. NCBI lineage: Bacteria > Pseudomonadati > Bacteroidota > Flavobacteriia > Flavobacteriales > Flavobacteriaceae > Flavobacterium > Flavobacterium sp. CG_9.10. The sequence continues at coordinate 39,994 of NZ_JADOVD010000018.1, read as the reverse complement.
TCCAAAGGAAGGGAATTCACAATTTTGGCATTTGAATTATCAGAATTATTTTTTTTACAATAATGTAGAATTGGCAACAACAATAAATAAACTGATTAAAGAATGCATGAGCACTTCGATTACCAAAGATGCTTTGGCCGATTTGACTTTACAGGAATTATTAATTCGAATTATTCAAACGCAAACTGCAAAAGCGATTGATGATGGTTTATTTACGGATCCAAAAAATCCCATCACACAAGTCGTAGAATTCATCCGATTGAATTTGAAGGAAAATATCAGCATGAAACATTTGAGCGAAAAAGCATGTATGAGTACCACTTCTTTCTATAGACTTTTCAAAAGAGAATTAGGGATGAGTCCGATAGAATTTGTAATCAGCGAAAAGATAAGATGCGCCAAACAATTGCTCAAAAATCCAACAATACAAATCAATGAAGTTTGCTACTTATCCGGATTTGAAGATTCCAATTATTTCATCCGTTTGTTTAAAAAACACGAAGGAATTACACCAAAGCAGTATCAATTGTTATATATAGTAAACTAGATTTATTCAATATATTTTAAAGGCTCAAGCGATTGTTCTTCTTCGGGAGTAAAAATCCGGTATTCAATTCGGAATGTTTTTTTCAGTGGTGTTTCCAAAGAAAAACCTCCTACTCCAAAGGCATCAATTACATCCAAAGTAAAATGAGCATGTTTCCAATATTCGAATAGATCCTTATCTACCCAGAATTCAGTATCTTCAATACTTCCAATGCATACATCTCCAAATCGCTGGTAAAATCCGCCTTTTTCAAAACATTGGGGCTGTGTTCCTTCACAACATCCTCCGGCCTGATAAAACATCAAATCACCATGTTTTTCCTGTAATATTTTGATTAATTCTATTGCTTTTTCTGTGGCATCGAGTCTTTTTGTCATTTTTTTAAATTTAAAATAAAACCTGACAAATCATACAATCTGTCAGGTTTACCATTAACCAATAATCTATAACTACTAAAAGAAACCCAATTTCTTTTTATCATAAGAAATCAGCATATTTTTTATCTGACGATAATGTCCCAGCATCATTTTATGGTTTTCACGACCAATCCCTGATTGTTTGTACCCTCCAAAAGGAGCTCCTGCAGGATAAGAATGGTATTGATTAATCCACACACGACCAGATTGAATGGCTCTTGGAACCTGATAAATTTCGTGTGCATCACGCGTCCAAACTCCTGCTCCCAAACCGTACATCGAATCATTTGCAATAGCAATAGCTTCTTCCGTTGTTTTAAAAGTGGTAACAGCTAAAACAGGTCCGAAGATTTCTTCCTGAAAAATACGCATTTTATTATTCCCTTTGAAAAGCGTTGGTTTGATATAATAACCACCCGCAAAATCCCCTTCCATATGGTTTTCTTCACCGCCAGTTAATACTTCGGCACCTTCTTCTTTTCCTAATTTAATATAACTAAGGATTTTTTCTTTTTGCACCAATGAAGTCTGTGCTCCCATCATCGTGGTTCTGTCCAATGGATTACCCATTTTGATTGCCGCAGTTCTTTCGATTACTCGAGCAATAAATTTTTCGTAGATGTCTTCATGGACTAATAATCGAGAAGGACACGTACAAATTTCTCCTTGATTTAAGGCAAACATTACGGCGCCTTCAATCGCTTTGTCAAAGAAATCATCATCAGCATCACCAACGGATTTCATGAAAATATTTGGAGATTTTCCCCCTAATTCTAGTGTTACGGGAATAATATTTTCTGTGGCATATTGCATCACTAAACGACCGGTTGGCGTAGAACCTGTAAAGGCAGCTTTTGACACTTTTTTGTTGGTAACCAAAGCTCTTCCCAGCTCCGCACCAAAACCATTGACAATATTTACAACTCCCGGAGGAAGAATATCGCCTATTAATTCCATCAATACCAAAATAGAGATTGGCGTGCTTTCCGCTGGTTTTAGGACAACTGTATTTCCTGCTGCTAATGCTGGTGCTAATTTCCAAATCGCCATTAAAATTGGAAAATTCCAAGGAATAATTTGGGCAATTACACCCAATGGTTCACTTAAAGCAATAGAAACAGTTTGCGAATCCAGCTCAGCAATCGAACTTTCCTCAGCGCGAATTACTCCTGCAAAATATCTAAAATGGTCAATTGCCAAAGGCATATCGGCTGCTAAAGTCTCTCGAATCGCCTTTCCGTTATCAATAGTTTCAACGGTAGCAAGATATTCTAGATTATCTTCCATTACCTGAGCAATTTTATTCAATAAATTACTTCGTTCTGTAACAGATGTTTTTCCCCATGTTTGAAAAGCTTCATGCGCTTTATCAACAGCTAAATCAATATCCACTTTAGTTGAATGTGCCGCCCTTGTGAATACTTTTCCATCGATTGGAGAAACAACATCAAAATATTGTCCGCCGATTGGTGCAACGAAATTCCCTCCTATATAATTGTCATATTTTGCCTTAAATTCAGGTCTTTTTACTACGTTATCCATATCGTTATAATTTTTTATTTTCTCAAATTTAGGATCATTCAAGTCATTCGAATAGCACAATTCATTCAACTGATAGCATTAAACTTTCATATGTGTTTTTTTAACGTTATTTTATTATTTAATTCTTATATATTTATATTTAAAACTAGTAAATTCTTATTTTTAATAACAGTAAAATGTGATAAATCAGTTATAAAAAACCAAAAAAATAGTTTCTTACTCCAACCTGCAATCCTTATATTTGCATTCTCATTAAAATTGACAGATGAAAATATCTTACAACTGGTTAAAACAATTCATTAAAATAGACTGGAAATCCGAAGAAACAGCAGCGCTACTAACAGATTTAGGTCTTGAAGTAGAAATTGTTGAAAAATACCAATCGGTAAAAGGCGGACTAGAAGGCATTGTTGTAGGACATGTGCTTACCTGTATTCAACATCCCGATGCGGACAGACTAAAAATAACAACAGTTGATTTAGGTGATGGGATTCCAGTTCAAATTGTTTGTGGCGCCAGTAATGTGGCCGCAGGACAAAAAGTACCGGTAGCTACTATTGGGACAACATTATATGATAAAGATGGTGTTGCTTTTTCGATTAAAAAAGGAAAAATACGAGGACAGGAAAGCCACGGAATGATTTGCGCCGAAGATGAATTAGGTCTTGGTGAAAGTCATGATGGAATTATGGTTCTTGACGATACTCTAAAAGCGGGAACTCCTGCCGCGACAGTTTTTAAAATTGAAAATGATGAAGTATTCGAAATTGGGTTGACACCTAATCGTGCCGATGCAATGAGTCATTTAGGGACTGCCCGTGATTTAAGAGCCGGAATGTTACAAAGTGGCGTGAGTGTTGAATTGATCACTCCTTCAGTAAGTAATTTTAGAGTTGATAAAAGAACATTGAAAATTGACATTGATGTAAAAGAGTCTAAACTGGCTCCTAGATATTGTGGTGTCACTATTTCTGGAATTACTATAAAACCGTCACCAGAATGGTTACAAAACCGATTAAAAGCTATTGGATTAAATCCAAAAAATAATATTATTGATGTAACTAATTATGTTTTACACGAATTAGGTCAGCCGTTACACGCTTTTGACGCTTCAAAAATAAACGGAAAAATAATTGTACAAACACTTCCTGCAGGCACTAAATTTACTACACTCGATGATGTTGAAAGAACATTACACGAAGAAGATTTGATGATTTGCGATGAAAAAGGACCTTTGTGCATTGCAGGAGTTTTTGGAGGAAAAAAATCAGGAGTATCAGAAAACACTAATTCTATTTTCTTAGAAAGTGCCTATTTTAATCCTGTGAGTATTCGTAAAACAGCAAAAAGACATCAATTGAATACTGATGCTTCATTTCGTTTTGAAAGAGGTATTGACCCAACAATTACAGCTTACGCGTTGAAACGTGCTGCTTTATTAATTAAAGAAGTGGCAGGCGGAGAAATTACTTCGGATATGGTTGATATGTATCCAAAGAAAATTGAGGATTTTTCAGTTTTTGTAAACTTCAGTAATGTAAACAAAATTATAGGTCAGGAAATATCAAAAGACACTATTAAGAAAATTTTAGTTTCTTTGGACATTAAAGTAAATAGTGTTTCTGATGCCGGATTGGGATTAACTATTCCTGCTTACCGTGTCGATGTTCAAAGAGAAATCGATGTTATTGAAGAAATCCTAAGAGTGTACGGTTATAACAATATTAATTTTTCTAAAAAATTAAATGCTACAGTTTCTAACTCACCAAGAAACGAAGATTATAAAATACAAAATAGTGTTGCCACACAATTAAACTCGCAAGGTTTTAACGAAATGATGGCCAATTCATTGACTACGGCATCGTATGTTGAGCTTTCTGAAGCTTTAAATTCAGCGCACAATGTAACCATGCTTAATCCTTTGAGCAATGATTTGGCAACAATGCGTCAATCCTTATTATTTTCAGGCTTAGAAGCGATTTCATACAATATCAATCGTAAAAATTCCGATTTGAAGTTATTTGAATTTGGAAAAACATATCATAATTTGCCTTCAGGTTATGAAGAACGTAAACATTTAACCTTATTTCTTTCTGGAAACAGAAACCAAGAGAGTTGGACAAATACACAAAAACCTTCTGATTTCTTTTTATTCAAGGGTTACGTAAATGCTATTCTTTCAAGATTAGGTATTCAAAAAACACAAAATGTACCAGTTACCTCTGATGTATTTTCAGAAGGAATTGCTATTGGTTTTGGTGATGAAATTCTTGTGGAATTAGGTGTGGTAAAAAAGTCAATATTGAAAAGTTTTGGAATAAAGCAAGAAGTATTTTTTGCTGATTTCAATTGGGCCGCAGTTCTAAAAATGATTTCAACAAAAATAAAATATACTGAGATTCCTAAATATCCAGAAGTACGTAGAGATTTAGCTTTGTTAATTGATCAAAATGTAACTTATGACAGTATTTATTCAATTGCACGACAAACGGAGAAAACACTATTGAAAGACATTAATTTATTTGATGTATACGAAGGTCAGAATCTTCCCGAAGGTAAAAAATCATATGCGTTAAGCTTTATTATCCAAGACAATTCAAAAACCTTGACTGATGTGCAAATTGATAAAATAATGAACAAATTACAAAAGAATTTTGAAACTGAACTTGGAGCAAGTTTAAGATAGATTTTATTTTTATAAATGTAAAAAATCCTAATTCTCTATTTTATAATTAGGATTTTTTTTGCGGCAAAAAGCCTGACCAATTGGCCAGGCTTTCTCAATAAACAATTCTCAACCTTAAATCAAATAGTTTATTTTTTTGGTAATAAAACTGCATCTACAACATGGATTACACCATTTGATTGATTAACATTTGCAATGGTAACCTTTGCTGATTTTCCATTTTCGTCAGTAATATATAATTTTTTACCTTTCATCCATGCAGTAAGTGTTCCACCGCTAACTGTTTTCAACATTGCTTTTCCATTCCCCATTTTGATTGCTTTTGCAATTGCAGTTGAATTCATTTTTCCAGCAACAACGTGATACGTTAAAATAGTTTGCAACATTTTCATGTTTTCTGGTTTCAATAAGGTCTCAACAGTTCCTTTTGGTAATTTATCAAAAGCAACATTTGTTGGAGCAAAAACCGTGAATGGACCTTTGCCTTGTAAAGTTTCAACTAATCCGGCTGCTTTTACAGCTGCTACTAATGTGGTGTGGTCTTTTGAGTTTACCGCATTTTCAATAATGTTTTTTGTTGGATACATAGCAGCACCACCAACCATAACACTTTTTTGAGCGAAAGAAGTTGCTCCAAATACTAATGCAAATAATGCAATCGATAAAATTTTTCTAGTTTTCATAAAATCTATTATTAAAGTTATATAAAGGCATTTACGCAGTTAGATTGCTTTTGGTTTTAAAAAAACGAAAGTATTTTATAAATACTTAATTATCAAATAGATAAAACCTAAAAAATTTACGCTTCAAGAAAATATTTTATTTTTATAAATCTATTATTTAGTTACTCAATATATACTTATTTTTAATGCATTAAATTATAAGTGAAAATGGAGAAAAATTCTCAAGCTATTATTCAGGATAAAAAGAGTTCAAATCATATCATTCAAAGCCTTTTAGTAAATGTTATTATTGTAGTTGCTAAGGGATTCGCTGCTTTTATGACTGGATCGGGTGCGATGCTAGCAGAAACTATACATTCTTCTGCAGATTGTGCCAATCAAGTTTTATTGCTTTTAGGCATGAAACAATCCGGTCGCCCAGCTGATGAACAACATCCTTTTGGTTACGGAATGTCTGTTTATTTTTGGTCTTTTATGGTGGCTATGCTCCTATTTTCTATTGGAGGAATGTTCTCCATCTACGAAGGAATTCATAAGTATAACACGCCTGAACCCGTTCACGAAATCGCATGGGGAATTGGTATTCTTCTGTTCGCCATAGGATTGGAGGGGTACGCCACTTATTCCAATATAATAGAACTTAATAAAAGAAAAGGGAATAGCGGCTTTTTCAATTATTTGCGCACTACAAAAGACAGTGATTTAATTGTAATTTTCGGTGAGAATTCTGCAGCGGTAATTGGTCTTTTTTTAGCTCTTACTGCACTATTAGCTTCCTATTATACTGGTGATAGCCGTTATGACGCCATTGGTTCGCTGGCAATTGGTATTGTTTTAATTTTAGTCGCAATTTTTTTAGCAGTTGAAGTAAAATCACTTTTAATTGGCGAAAGTGCGGATTCAATTATCCTAGAAACCATAGAAGCTATCATCGAAAAAGAACTGCACATTACTCAACTTCTAAATTGCAGGACTATTCAACAAGGTCCAGGGGAAGTTTTAGTCTGTATAAAAATAAAATGTAGTCCTGATCTCAATACGCAATCGATTAGTCGCTTGATAAACCACTTTGAAAATGAGCTCAGAACTTTAAGACCCGAAGTAAAATGGCTCTATGTAGAACCTGATTTGCAGGAGTGGAAATAATAACAGAAGAAATTAATCTATAGAAAAAGTCCACATAATGTGGACTTTACTTTTTAAAAACCTTTAAAATTAGTGTTTTGATGGTCTATAAACTTTTAATTACAAATTCACTACGTCTATTTAGTTCATGTTGTTCTTCCATACAAGATTCACTAGGTTCACATTTTATAATTTGAACAGATTCTCCGTAACCTTTAGCGATGATTCTGTTTGAGGTAATTCCTTGATTAATAAAATACTCTTTTGTGGACACCGCTCTATTAGAAGAAAGATTCATATTATAATTGCTATTGCCTCTATTATCAGTATGCGAACCAATTTCTACAACCATATTAGGGTACTTTTTCATTAACTCTATAACTCGATTTAAGATTGGTTTGGATTCTTTACGGATATACCATAAATCATAATCAAAATAGATAGGATTGGTCTTAATTAGCAATCGGTCTTTATCTTTTACCACATCTTTTTCTTTTGCGATAATATGATCTATTTTTTCTTTTTCCTTAATTGTTGCATCCTCTATTTCTTTTTTAGCTACAATTTGCTTGTCTTTCTCCAACTGTTTAAGGGCAATTTGCTCTTCGTTTTTGATTGTTTCCAAGGATTTCAAATACATGGAAGCATCACTAGTTTTATTTCGTTCTTTTTTAAGTTTAAATGATTTTGAATCCTTTGTATAATTCTCTTTGGATGCAAAAACCGAATAACCGTTTTCACAAGCAACACTAAAACTGAATTTTCCATCTTGTGAAGTCATAGTGTTTTGGATTTCCACCTTATTGTCATTTTGCAAACTAACTAATGTATTCTCTAATGGCAGTTTTGTATCCACATCTGTAATGATTCCAGTGATAAATTGCATGCAATCTTCGATTAACAAAGGCTTTATTTCTTTAATTGCGTATATGTCATCGCCGCCTTTTCCACCCAATCTGTTAGATGAAAAATAACCTTCTTTTGAATCCGAATCAATAGTAAAAGAAAAATCGTCATAACCAGAATTTACAGGCAATCCAATATTCATAGGTTTGGAGAACATATTGTCTTGTATTTCGGAGACAAAAACATCCAACGACCCATAACCTGCATGTCCATTAGAAGAAAAATACAATTTGTTGTCTTTTGAGGTATAAGGAAATTGCTCCTTTTTATTTGTATTAATTTTGTTTCCTAAATTTTTTGGAGTTCCAAAAGCTCCTCCATTTATAGCTACGCAAAAAATATCAAATGAACCCAAAGTACCAGGCATATCTGATGCAAAATACAATGTTTTTTCGTCAACACTCAGCGCGGGATGTTCTGTAGAATAGTCATCGCTATTGAAAGGAAGCGATACTATTTTTGTCCATTTATTATCTATAAATTCTGCTTTAAAAATTTGAAGGTTTGAAATCTTATCGGTGTTTTTACCTCTTTTCCCTTTTTTATAATTATTTCTGGTGAAATAAATTGTTTTTCCGTCTTTTGTAAAAACAGCACTTGCCTCATGCATTGCTGTGTTCAACTCATTTGAAAAATCATTTACAATTGAATCGGCTGAATCGACATTTTTTAAAGGAATTGAAACTAAATCCAAATAACCTTCATTGTTCCATTTGTATGTTTTGTCAAACAAACCGGATTTTTTTTTGACTCCAGAAAAAATCAAATTCTCTCCTTCTTTGATTGCCCCAAACTCCGAATTTACAGTATTTAATGCCAGATTCTTTATTTCGAATCTATTTCCTATTGCTGATACATTTTCAAGTTCAGCATTGTCTTTTTCAAAATCAAGCAAGGCTTGTTTGTTATTTGAACCAGAGAGATAATCTCGGATAAGCGCATTTGATTCTTCGTAATTCCCTGTTGCTTTCAATGTTTGAGAGTATTTGAAATAGTATTCCTCTTCAATATTTTTATTGAATCTGGTAATCAAAAAATGATACTCTTTTTGTGCATTCACATAATCATTGGTGTAATAATAACAATCCGCTAAGTTTTTCACCACATCAATAGAGCGATTTTCTTGAATGATATTTTCATACAAAGGAATTGCTTCGCTGTAAAAAGTCCGTTCAAAAAAGCGTTTGGCTCTTTGTAAGTGCTGAGTTTGGGCATTTATAAGCTGTATTGAAAATACAATTAAAATTAGAAATACTCTTTTCATGTTTATTTTTTTAGAAGAACCTCGGTGATTTATCATATCCTTTGCTTAATAAATCTAAATTGAATAATATAAAAATTTCATGAGTCCCTGAATTAAACTGTCCCAGATTAGAAATCGTGTAATCATAGGCATAACCCACTCTAATTATCGGGGTTACCTTTACATTCATTAAAGCGCTTACCGCATCTCCAAACCTGTAAGCTGCACCAAACTCAAATTTTTCATTATACAACACGTTGGCAGAAATATCTAAAGTTACCGGTGCTCCTTTCACGAATTTTGACATAAAGGCCGGTTTTAATTTGAATGAATCTGACAGCGTAAAGACGTAGCCTCCGCTAAAAAAAGCATGGATATTTTCTGAACCAAATGCATAAATTCCAGAACGCTCTTCAATGTTTTTTGAAGAAAGTAAATTGGGAGTGGATAAACCTATGTAATATTGATCAGTAAAATAAAATGCTCCTACTCCAATATTTGGAAGCGTTCTATTGAAATCTTCGGAAAAAGCTAGATCTGTTGAAGCATCGCCACTCTCAAATACAAACCCATTAAAATTAGTTTTAAATGCTGTAAAGCCAGCTTTTAATCCTAAGGAAAGACGATGTGAATTTTTTAATTGAAGTACGTATGCAAAATCTGCAGAAAAATTATCTTCTTTTTTTGCACCATCTCCAATATCATCAGAAACCAATGAAAAACCCATTTCTATTTTTTTGTCGATTGGCATATGTGCAAAAAGAGTCAGTGTTTTTGGAGCACCAACCGTTCCAACCCACTGTGTTCTATACATTGTTCCTATATCTAACATAGATTGCATACCTGTAGCATAGGCAGGATTTACCACGTTCATATTATACATATATTGAGTATATTGCGGGTCTTGTTGTGCTGAGGAATTAATTATAAAAAATAAAAAACTTACAAATAGTATGGTTTTTTTCATTTGAAATTTAAGTTTAAAGTAATAAAGAATACTTATCGGTTCAGATAAAGTCGACCTTGCTCAGGTGATTTGTTGTCTTTATTATAATTGATTATATAAAAATAAATTCCGTTTGGTGCAAATCCATCAATTGCAATTTTTGAATCGGAATTTTTCCCATCCCAATTTGGCTTATTTTTATTGCCTGTGTACATTAAATTTCCGTATCTATTATAAATTTCCAACGAATAGTCAGGAAATAGAAATTCAATATTTGGAATCTTGAAAGTTTCATTGACAGTATCGCCGTTTGGAGAAAACCCGTCAGGAATAAATAATTTATTTGGCAGAATACAATTGGTAAGCGATACTGTAACTGCCAAAGCGTTCGAATAACAGTTTGTGGTATTGGAAAAATCGAATCCGTAATAGGTAAATCCTTCTTTAAGCAATTCTGTTGGTGGTAATTTCGCGCCATTTGCAGCAGCGTCAAACCAAGTTATGGTTCCGTTAGTAAGAGTATTAGCAGTCAAACTTTGCAAAGTAGGTTTGTCTAAACCGCAAAAGTTTTGTCCGTCTTGGATTAGTATTGGAGTTTGTACTTCATTTAGTGTAACATTAACCACTGCTCGCCCAGATTCACATCCAGTAGTTGCATTCACCTCTTTTACGTAATAATTTTTAGAAGCTAAAAGCGTGCTGCTTCCTAAAATAGTTGTACTTGTTAATGAATCAAACCATTGGAACTTACTTCCGTTTGGCAATAAATTTGCAACCGTTTTATTTTCATTTTTACAAAAATTTAAATTGCTTACTATTACATTTGGAATTGCATTTATTGTAAAACTCTTAGTACCATTACTAATTATAGCTGCGCAGCCTTTAGCATTGTCAATTAAGTCATTGATAACAAAAGCTGTTATTCCGGCATTGGCAAGCAAAACAGCAGGAATCGTGAAATTTGCATTGCCCTTATCAACAGGTACAGTTACCGTTTGGTTTGTCGCCGAATTGGATCCTGTTAGATTAAAATTTAAGATAACATTCGTCAAAGTTCCTAATCCTGCAAGTACTACCGAAATGGGCTGATTTTGACAAACATCTTTTATATCTAACGTTAGGTTTGGTACCTCAGGTAACGCTTTTATTATAAATGCTTTAGATAAATTTGACGTGTTAGTACAACCAGTAGTTAAATTTGTAATATTTGTATTTAAAATTTTGCAGTCGCCAACTTTAGGAATTAAGTTAGCCGGAATAATAAAACTCCCAAATCCATTGGTAACGGCACAAACCGTTCGCTGGGCAACGGCTGAATTGCTTCCTGATAAATCATAAACAACACTATAATTCCCATCCGTTAAATTTGTATCTCCAGAAATTTTAACTGTCGCACCAAAGCCTTTGCAAACAGGATCGATGGCTAGCGTTGCATTGTTGATTCTTGGTAATGGATAAACATGAAGTACATCGGAAAGAGTTCCAATAATATTGTTACAAGCACCAAAACTTCCCGTCTTTACTACCTTTTTTATACTGACATTGTAATTGTCAACTTGTGGAAAATAAATTCGGTTTATATCAAAAACTAAAACGCCATTACTAAAATCCGCAACTGAAGTATTCGTAACCGTTGATGAAATTCCTGCAATTTCATACGTGACGTAATAACTGCCATTAGGTATTTCTTTACTTCCTTGATTTAATACAGCTTTATACCTAGCCGTACCAATTTCGTTTTCACAAATATCCGAGTTTATTACCAAATTAGCTCCAGTGAAATCGAGTAGCTCTTCTATAATGATACTTACAACAGATGTTTTAATATCACAAATAGGATTAGTTGGCAAAACCGAATAACTAAAATTATAAACTCCAGCCCCAAAAGTATTATAGATATGCTGAACATCCACAATTGAATCAAAACGACTTGATAATTCGTTAGTACTGGACTCTGCCCAAGTACCATTAGGATCTTCTCCAGTCAATTTGTCTTTCAAATTTAAATTACTGTATAATGCCAAATTATCAGTATTACATAATAATAAATTGGCAGCAATTCCAGGATTTGGAGCAGGATAAATAGTAACATAAGTGTTTGAAGATTGAGCAGGGCAAGTTCCTATTGCCGGCACGGTATAAGTGAAAGAATAACTTCCTACTCCAGCAATTTCAGCATTAAGTAGATTTCCCGTTAACGCGTTTGTATTATTGTTGTCAATCCATTTTCCTCCAGATTGTGGGTTGAGATAATTTCCATCAAATGCATGAAACAAATTAAAATTGAGATTATCGCTGCAAACAGAAACATTTGGGCTTGTAATTCCAGAATATGCTCCTATCGTGACACTTATGGTAGCAGAGTCTTTACAACCACTGCCATTATCAACGGTATAGGTATAAGTATAAACACCACTAGTACGAATAACTTGTGCGTTCAATATTCCTGTAAAAAGATTTAATCCGCCTGATTTAAGATTATCTTTCCAAATTCCGCCATTCGTATGGGCTCCTAAAAGGTTAAAAAGATTGATTGACTTGCTACTTGGATTTGGAATATCACAAACTGTAATGCTGTTATCTTTTCCTGCGCATTGTGCATTGGTTTTTGTTACCGAAAAAAAGAAAACTAGGATATATAGAAAAAGTAGAAAGAGCTGTTTTGATGGTAAAAGTATTTTTAAATTCATAAAAATTTCTTAATTTAATTCAAAAATAAGCTAATTATTAGATTAATATTCTTTTTTAGAAATAAAACCTAATAATCGCAGCAATCTAATTATTGATGAGAATTAGAAATTAGAAATAGAAAAAACGGCTTCATTCTGGCTGTCTGACAACTAAAAAAAGATTTGTGAATAAAATCTGAACAATAAGATCGGATACAAATTGACTTCATACAACATTTATTTTTGCCGAATGGAAATAAAATATCGAAAATAGATAATTAAACATAAAAAAAGCCTCACATTACTGTGAGGCTTTTTACTATTTAAGAAATATTGAGAATTATTTTTTCTCTGATTTTTCCATTTTAGCTTTCAATGCTGCTAATACATCATTGTTATCACCTAAAGTTGCAGCAGCTGGTGCATTTGCAGATGAAGATGCAGATGAAGTATTTTCAGTTGCAGTTTTCACATTTTTCTCTTCTTCTTCACGGAAGATAGCAGTGTGAGATGCAACTACTCTTTTAAATTCTTTGTTGAATTCGATTACTTTGAAATCAGCTGATTCTCCTTTTTTCAATTTCTTACCATCTTCTTTTTCAAGGTGACGAGTAGGAATGAAAGCAACGATATCATCTCCGAATTCTACAGTAGCTCCTTTGTCAACGATTTCAGAAATTTCACCGTTGTGGATAGTTCCTACAGCGAAAGAATCTTCATACTGATCCCAAGGATTAGCAGTAGTTTGTTTGTGACCTAAAGATAATTTACGTCCTTCAACATCTAATTCTAATACTACTACATCAAGTTTCTCACCAACGTTTACAAATTCAGATGGGTGTTTGATTTTCTTAGTCCAAGATAAGTCAGAGATGTAAATTAATCCATCAATTCCTTCTTCTAATTCTACGAAAATACCAAAGTTTGTAAAGTTTCTAACGATACCTGTATGTTTAGAACCTACTGGGTATTTAGAAGTGATATCAGTCCAAGGATCTTGAGACAATTGTTTGATACCTAATGACATTTTGCGGTCATCTCTGTCTAAAGTTAAGATAACTGCTTCAACAACATCTCCTACTTTTACGAAATCTTGAGCAGAACGTAAATGAGTAGACCAAGACATTTCAGAAACGTGGATCAAACCTTCAACACCTTCAGCAACTTCGATAAATGCACCATAATCAGCGATTACAACTACTTTACCTTTTACTTTGTCTCCAATTGCTAATTTAGCATCTAGAGCATCCCAAGGGTGAGCGTTCAATTGTTTCAATCCTAATTGAATTCTTGTTTTCTCATCATCGAAATCAAGGATTACAACATTTAATTTTTGATCTAATTCAAGAACTTCAGATGGGTGGTTGATTCTTGACCAAGAAAGGTCAGTAATGTGAATCAATCCATCAACTCCACCTAGGTCAATAAAGACACCATAAGAAGTAATGTTTTTAACAACACCTTCTAATACTTGTCCTTTTTGTAATTGACCGATGATTTCTTTTTTCTGGATTTCGATATCCGCTTCAATAAGCGCTTTATGAGAAACAACAACATTTTTGAATTCGTGGTTAATTTTTACCACTTTGAATTCCATCATTTTGTTTACATATACATCGTAGTCTCTAATTGGTTTAACATCAATTTGAGATCCTGGTAAGAAAGCTTCAATTCCGAAAACGTCAACGATCATACCACCTTTAGTTCTGCATTTTACAAAACCATTAACGATTTCTCCTGTTTCGTTAGCCGAAATAACTCTATCCCATGATTTGATAGTACGTGCTTTTCTGTGAGATAATACTAATTGACCAGTTTTGTCCTCACGGATGTCAATTAATACTTCAACAGTATCACCTACTTTTAATGCTGGGTTGTAACGGAATTCATTCAATGAAATAACACCTTCCGATTTTGCGTTGATATCAACGATAACGTCTCTATCTGTAATTCTAACAACTGTACCATCAACCACTTCTTCTTGATCCGTAGCGATAAATGTTTTTGAAACTAGTTCTTCGAATTCTAATAAGTTTTTCTCATCAACTGCATCAATACCTTCTTCGAAATTGTGCCAGTTAAAATTTGCTAAAAACTCTTCTTGTGATTTTACTTGTTCAGACATGCTGATTAAAAATTTGTATTCTGTATTCTCTCGAGTTTCTTAATGTGCTAGAAAACAACAGAAGTTGTTTGTATAATTAGTTGAACCCTAAAGGAAACTCTTATTCACCAAAAGGACTGCAAAAGTAACACTTTTATCTTAAATAGCAAAATATTTATATTGTGATAATCAGTTGATTATTAGGAGCAGAACATTTTGCGATTTTCAAGAACTCTGCTCCCGCTTTCCGCTGTATCTTTTATATAGCTTCCAGCCTTCAAAAGGCTGGAAGCTATATAAAAGGATGCCGCTTCACTCGGGGCTAATTTATTTTAATCCGTATTTATAAACATAAAAAAAAACCGATAACTATTTTTCAGTTATCGGTTTCTATTTATTATCTGCCGCTTTTTAGTGACTCACTTTAGAAACATCTTCTGGATAATGCTTGTGCTTGAACAAAACAGCAAAAGCAACCGCGATAATCAAAGCATATCCCGCAAACGAAAGCCAAATGTTATGCCAATCCCTAACACCATCATGCGTGAAAAATTTATCGATTACAATTCCACTAACTATTCCTCCAAAGAAAGCGCCAAAACCATTAGACATCATCATAAATAATCCTTGAGCACTAGAACGAATTCTAGAGTCGGTAGTGGTTTCAATAAATAATGAACCTGAAATATTGAAAAAATCAAATGCCATTCCATAAACAACACATGACATAACGATCATCCATAGCCCATCAGCTGGATTTCCATAAGCAAACAATCCAAAACGTAAAACCCATGCCAACATTGAAATCAGCATTACTTGTTTAATTCCAAATCTTTTTAAGAAAAATGGAATGGCCAAAATGAACAAGGTTTCCGAAATTTGAGAAATAGACATGATAATTGTAGAATATTTTACCACAAAAGAATCCGCATATTGAGGAACATTTGCAAATTCAGATAAATAAGTATCACCGTACATATTTGTCAGTTGTAACGCACCGCCCAAAAACATAGAAAAAATGAAAAACAATGCCATTTTATAGGTTCCAAACAACTTAAATGCATCCAACCCTAATTTTTTAGCAAAAGTAGAATCCTCGGCAATTAATTTTTGTGGTGGACATTTTGGTAATGCAAAGGAATAAATACCTAAAACGAAAGACGCAAAGGCTGAAATATAGAACATATTAGCCGATGCTTTATTTCCAGATAAATTAGTAATCCACATCGCAACAATAAAACCAATTGTTCCCCAAACCCGAATAGGAGGAAAAACTTTCACTACATCAAAATCATTGTTTTTCAATATGTTATAAGCAACTGAATTTGACAAAGAAATTGTAGGCATATAGCACAGCATTGCTAAAAATATTACCCAATAAAAAGTGGTAGGATTTTCCACTTGCGGAATATAACAGATCGCTAATCCACCTAAGATATGTAGTATTCCATATAATTTCTCGGCATTGATCCATCTGTCAGCTATAATCCCAGTAATTGCAGGCATTATTATCGAAGAAATCCCAAGAGTTGAAAAAACGGCTCCAAATTCGGCTCCACTCCATTGTTTTGTACCAAACCAATAATTTCCAACAGTAATCAACCACGCTCCCCAAACAAAGAATTGAAGAAAACTCATTACCGTCAATTTATTTTTAATCCCCATAAGATGAATTGTATTTTATATTTTTAAAAAATAACAAAGCGTAAATCTAATATTAAAAAAGAGATTTGCAAATATTTATAGCGTTTTAGTAATTTCATTTACTAAATCTAAAACAACTTGAAACTGTTCTTCACGACTGAGATGTGAATTATCAATTTCAATCGCATCATCCACTTTTACTAAAGGTGAATCAACTCTATGAGTATCAATGTAATCGCGTTCTTCCACATTTTTCAAAACTGCTTCATAAGACACATCATCTCCTTTTTGTTGCAATTCGTCAAAACGTCTTTGCGCTCTTGTAGCTGCGCTTGCAGTCATAAAGATTTTAAGTTCTGCATCAGGAAAAACTACAGTCCCTATATCTCTGCCGTCCATAACAATCGCTTTATCTTTTCCCATTTCCTTTTGTTGCTCCACTAATTTGGTTCGAACCTCAGAAACTTCGGCTACTTTGCTTACAAAATTTGAAACTTCGATTTTTCGAATGGCTGTTTCTACATTGACATCGTTTAAATACATTTCGGCAAAACCCAAATCAGGATTAAATTTAAAGTGTAATTTTATGAATGGTAAACTATTTATTAATGATTCTTTGTCAAAAGAATCAGGATTTATGTATCCGTTTTGCATCGCAAAAAACGTCACGGCACGATACATAGCTCCCGTATCTACATATACATACCCTAAATGCTTAGCCAGCTGTTTTGCTAAAGTACTTTTTCCAGTCGACGAGAATCCATCTATTGCAATCGTAATTTTTTTATCCAAAATGTTATTATTGTAAGTTAATAGTTAATCCAAATAAACTCGTATTTCCTGCTGATGTATATCTCGAATAAGAATAATTAAATTTTAATTTATTCATTTTAAGTCCAAAACCAACCGAAATTCCAGAGAAATTCCGTTGATCTACAATCCTTAATTCTTCTGCCCTGCGAAAATTATATCCCAATCGGAGATTGAATGCTTTTTTAGGAAAAAGTTCAACCCCTACAATTACATGACGCAAACCATTATTTAGTACTGAAACTTTTTCGTTACTTGAACTTCCATCGATTGATCCTTGAGCTCTTTCCGGATTAGAAAAGGAAATATTCCATTGTTGCAAATTCTCTAAAGTAAGATGCCAGCGAATGGGCACATTAGATAATTCCTGTGAAACGCCAGCTATAATTTCTAATGGTAATTTTTCATTTGTACCCGAATAAGTGGTGAATTGGGTTCCAATATTTCGAATTACCAAACCCCAATTCACATCATTTCTTTCATCGATGAAAAGTGCGCCTAAATCAATCGCGCCTCCAAGAGAATTATAACTCTCTAAAGTTGAAGAAATCAATTTTGCATTAGCGCCAAGATGAATAGTAGTATTTGGAATGTTATACGCATAGCCAAGGGAAAGGGCAATTTCACTTCCAGTAAATTCTGATGTAGGCTGACCATTTTCATCGTAACCTTCAAAATTTCCATAATTTACGTAATTTACGCCTGCTTGAAAAGTTTGCAAATGGCGATCGTAAGTGTAAGCATAAGAAGCTGTTCCATAAGTAACTTCTTTATAATAGCTCCCATAATTTAAAGCCAGATGATTGTCCATCTCTACATTTAATGTTGCAGGATTAAAATTAACCTGATTCACATCGTCATCATATATGGTAATAACTTTTCCTCCTAAAGCTGCTTGTCTTGGCGAGGTAACCAAATTTAAAAACTGATAAATATGCTTCCCTCCTATTTGACTGTGGGACACAGAACAAACCGAAAAAAAAGAGAATAATAAAAGTTTTTTGAGCATGCTTTAAATGGCTGTTGATGTATAGTAAAACGCAAATGCGAAGATAAAATTATAATCATATATATCTCATATTTCCTTTCGAAGTTTCGACGCAAATTCGAAATAAAACAAAAATTCCAAGATTAAAACTTAAAGAATTAAGCAATAATCTTGGAATTTAATTTAAATAAAAAAATATCTTACAAAACTTTTGCGTTTTTAACTTTTTGGTCAGTCAAAGCAAATTTCAAAACATCACTCATTTCCCTAACATAATGAAAAGTAAGTCCTTCAAGATATTCCGGTTTTATTTCATCAATATCACTTTTATTATCCTGACATAAAATAATTTCTTTTATCTTCGCTCTTTTTGCTGCCAAAATCTTTTCCTTCAGTCCTCCAACAGGCAATACTTTTCCTCTTAGGGTAATTTCTCCTGTCATTGCTAGATTTTTCTTCACTCTCTTTTGTGTTAAAAGAGAAACCAAAGAAGTCAACATGGCAATTCCAGCACTAGGACCATCTTTTGGAGTAGCTCCTTCGGGAACGTGCAAGTGAATATTATATTTTGATAGCAATTCTGAATCTAGACCTAAAAGAGCCGTATTGGCTTTAATATATTCCAAAGCAATTGTTGCCGACTCTTTCATTACAGTTCCCAAATTCCCAGTAATGGTCATTCCTCCTTTTCCTGGAGAAAGTAAAGATTCTATAAAAAGAATATCACCGCCAACAGACGTCCAAGCCAAACCTGTAACTACGCCAGCAACATCATTATTTTCATATTTATCACGTTCTAATCTAGGAACACCAAGGGTTTTAATAATATCTTGATCCGTAACTTTCTTGTTGTACTCCTCTTCCATTGCAACTGATTTAGCTGCATTACGAATCACTTGAGCAATTTTTGCTTCTAAGCCACGAACCCCAGATTCACGCGTATATCCTTCCACAATTTTTTCTAATTGTTTTTTTCCAATAGTCAAATCTTTCGAAGTCAAACCGTGTTCTTTCAATTGTCTTGGAAATAAATGCTGACGCGAAATTTCTACTTTTTCTTCAATAGTATATCCTGACATTTGTATAATTTCCATTCTGTCTTTCAAAGCAGGCTGAATCGTAGCCATATTATTAGAAGTAGCAATAAACATGACTTTTGACAAATCATATCCCATTTCCAAGAAATTATCATAAAACGAATTATTTTGTTCTGGATCTAAAACTTCCAGTAAAGCAGAAGATGGATCACCATGACTACCATTTGACAGTTTATCTATTTCATCTAAAACAAAAACAGGATTTGATGTCCCAGCTTTTTTCAAACTTTGAATTATTCGGCCAGGCATTGCACCGATATAGGTTTTTCTGTGTCCTCGTATTTCCGCTTCATCACGCAAACCACCAAGCGAAATTCGAACATATTTTCTGCCTAATGCCTCTGCAATTGATCGTCCGATAGAGGTTTTTCCAACTCCCGGAGGTCCTGTCAAACAAATAATTGGGGATTTCATATCATTTCGCAATTTTAAAACTGCCAAATGCTCTATCATTCTTTTCTTTACATCTTCAAGACCAAAATGATCTCTATCTAATATTTTTTGCGCTCGTTTTAAATCGAAGTTGTCTTTTGAAAACTCATTCCACGGCAAATCTAAAAACAATTCTAAATAGTTTCTTTGAATTCCAAAATCAGGTGCTTGAGGATTCATTTTACGCATTTTAGCTAATTCTTTCCCGAAATGTTTTTGCGTTTTTTCGTCCCATTTTTTTGATTTGGCCTTCAAACTCATTTCATCCATTTCCTCTTCCTGAGAAACGCCACCCAATTCTTCTTGAATGGTTTTCATTTGTTGGTGAAGGAAATATTCGCGTTGTTGTTGATCTAAATCAAAACGAACTTTAGATTGAATATCGTTTTTTAATTCGAGTTTTTGCAACTCAATATTCATATAACGCAATGTCTCTAATGCTCTTAATTTCAATTCATTAATTGCCAGTAAGTCTTGTTTTTCCTTGACAGATAAATTCATGTTTGAAGTAACAAAATTGATCAAAAACGATTGGCTTTCAATATTTTTGATTGCAAATGTTGCTTCCGTTGGAATATTTGGACTTTCTTTAATTATTTGAATAGCAAGTTCCTTAACCGAATCAAGAATTGCAACAAACTCCGTGTCGTGTTTAGCAGGTCTTTTTTCAGCAATTTCTTTAATATTTGCAACTATATAAGGGGCTTCCGAAACAACGTTGTCAATTTCAAATCGTTTTTTTCCTTGAAGAATAACCGTTACGTTTCCATCGGGCATTTTTAAAACACGAAGAATTCTTGCTACAGTTCCTACTTTATGGATATCTTCTGTCGTGGGATCTTCGTCTTCCTCATTTTTTTGAGCAACAACACCAATGACTTTACCAGCAGCATTTGCATCATTAATTAATTTTATGGATTTGTCTCTTCCAGCCGTAATTGGTATTACCACTCCAGGAAACAAAACCATATTTCGAAGAGGCAAAATAGCTAATGATTCGGGCAATGCTTCATTGTTCATCTCCTCCTCATCTTCACGAGTCAATAATGGTATTAAATCTGCTTCAGTATCAAATTCTTGAAGTGACAGATTGTCAATTGTAAGTATTTTATGATTTGACATATATTTATTTAAGTCTTTTTGTCATTAAAAATTTTCATTTGTCAAGCAAATATAAGCTATCATACTATTAATTTAAATAAAATCGTTGTATGACAATAATAATTTGTACAACCCTAAAAGAGACAATCATTGTGCCAAAGTGAAAGTAAAATTAATTCCATTTCTTACAAATAAAGAAAAATTTAGGAATCAGCACTTAAGGAAATACTGCAATATAAAATGCAAAAACCGGAGTACTCATTTGTATTTAAAATCAGCGCAAAACTAATTAGTGCTAATTTTTGATGGGCCATTAATTTAGAACACCTTTTTTTGGAACTCTTTTTAATAGTATAATACCAATAACAAAAAATACTCCAAGAAATACAACTGCAAATCTAGGGCTTCCAGTAATTTGATCTATGATTCCGTAAACTAGCATCCCTATTACGATTCCAATTTTTTCAGCTACATCATAAAAACTAAAAAATGAAGCCGTATCTTCCGTTTCAGGTAATAGTTTGGAATAGGTTGAGCGTGATAAAGCTTGAATTCCACCCATTATAAATCCTGCTAATCCTGCCATAGCATAAAAATGTATCGGTAAAGTAATAAAGAAAACAATTACACAAAACACTACCCAAATACAGTTAATTACGATCAAAGTTGGAATATTTCCGAATTTTTCTGAAGCTCTTGAAGTTAGAACAGCACCAACAACAGCAACTAGTTGTATTACTAAAATACAAATAATTAACCCCATTGTGCTTTCAGCTTTTGAGGTCCAAGCAATTTCTTGAGCTCCAAAATAAGTAGCAACAAGCATTACAGTTTGTACGGCCATACTATAAACAAAGAAACTCCCTAAATAACGTTTTAATGGAATATTCTCTTTCAATAAAAACCAGACTTTTTTCAACTCTCTAAAACCATTAAATACAACATGATGTGTCACTTTACGATTGGCATTTTTATTGCCTTTAGGCAAAAAATAATAAGAATACTGACTGAATAATATCCACCAAACTCCTACCATAACAAACGAATATCTCATGGCTTTCATGGCAGCTTCACCTTCGGAGCCTGTAATTCCAAAAAGTTTTGGCTTCATGATCATCGCTAAATTGATAATCAATAAAATGACACTTCCGATATATCCTAATGAATATCCTTTGGCGCTAATTTTATCTTGTTGCTCTACATAAGCTATGTCTGGCAAATAGGAATTGTAAAATACTAAACTTCCCCAATAACCAATAAGTCCTAAGAAATAAAATGCCAATCCCATATATATATTTTCGAGATTGAACCAATATAATCCCATACATGATAAGGCTCCCATGTAGCAAAAGAATTTCATAAATAATTTTTTATTTCCCACATAATCGGCAATACCAGACAATAAAGGGGAAATAAAAGCTACCAATAAAAATGCTAAAGCGGTTACAAAGCTTATTAAAGCTGAATTTTTGAGATGCAAACCAAAAACATCAATGTAATGATCACGTTCTGCAAATAAAGCTTCATAAAAAATTGGAAATACTGCCGAGGCAATGGTAAGCGTATAAACTGAATTTGCCCAATCATAAAAAGCCCAAGCGTTTAATAATTTTTTACTGCCTTTTGGTAGGTTTGCCATATTATCATTTTTTATGCTACGAATTTATTTGTTTTTTGCGTAGAATTTCAAAAAATAGCACTAAATCGTACATTAATATTTCGTTAAGGAGATATCGGCTCTCCTCTTTTAATTAAATGCAAAAAAAAAGCTATTCTCGAAAGAATAGCTTGAATAGATATGAAAATTAATTTATTTGCAAATGTTTAAAAAAAAATTTACAATGAATTTAAAAAAATAAAATTATCTACGAATAATTCCAACTTTCGCAGCTGTTGCTCGAGCTTCCGGAATTAATGCTTTTAAATTTGCGATCCTAGTGGCATCTGCAGGGTGAGTACTAAGAAATTCTGGTGGCGATTGACCCTTTGACTGCGCTGCCATTCTTTGCCAAAAAACAATAGCATCATCTGGATTATAACCCGCAATTGCCATAAGAGTAAGACCAATTTTATCAGCTTCACTTTCATGACTTCTGCTAAAAGGAAGCATTACTCCCACTTGAGAACCTAATCCATAATATTGTTGCCACATTTGTTGTTTTTCAGCGCTTTGACTACCGCTTGCAACTGCTACTCCTACTGCGCCTAATTGTTGTAATTGACCCGCACTCATACGTTGCGCTCCATGATTTGCTAATGCATGTGAAACTTCATGTCCTAAAACGGTAGCTAAACCAGAATCATCTTTCGTGATAGGTAAAATTCCCGAGTAAACCACAATCTTTCCACCAGGCATACACCAAGCATTCACTTCTTTATTATCAACCAATTTATATTCCCAACGATAATCGTTTAGATATTGTGTTTGTCCTAAATAAGTTAAATATTTTTCTGATGCCATTTTAATTCTTGTTCCTACTGTTTCAACTCTTCTTGCATCAGCAGTTCCTTCTATGACTTTATTTGCCTTTAAAAAAGTTCCATATTGTTGAAATGATGATGGAAACAATTCACTATTTGAAACAAAGTTCAAACTCTTTTTTCCTGTAATTGGATTAGTGGCACAAGAATAAACTAACCCTAATGCACAAATTCCTAATAATATATGTTTTTTCATAATTTTAAGTTTTATTATTACACAAAAATACAAATAGTTATCAATTATTCTCTTACATAATTACATTCAAAAGTATCAACTTTTTTGGTTATTCCCCAATTATATGTAACTCGGTAAATTCCTTATCTACGATTAAATAATTATCCTCTTCAAAAGATTTTTGATCAAATGAAATTTTTACGTTGTCAACTTCGATTGTATTTATTGTAAAAGGCAATCCTATTAAATTTATTTTATATTTAGAATATGGTGTATCATATTTCCCCTCTTTATGCAACTGAATGATTAACTCTTTCTCTTTTCCGGTTGTTTGAAATGATAAAAAGCTATATCTGCCTTTTTTATAATCATAGCCATCTTGAGCATCCTCATAAACTACTGATTTTTCTTTACCTTCTTTGTAATAAATTTCCAAAGTCAATTCGTCAAATTCTAACTCACCTACATATTGCTGTACAGGATATTTAGGAATAACCGAGCCAGCTTTCACAAAAAGTGGTATTTGATCAAATTTAGTATCCACCCAAATTTCTTTCCCTCCTTTAATTTCCTCGTTTGTCCAATAATTATACCAATGTCCTCGAGGTATATACATCCTTCTACCTAAAGAGTTTGGTTCAAGAATAGGGCAAACTAAAATTTGATTACCAAACACAAATTCGTCATTTCTATAATGCGTCTGAATATCTTCCTGATCATAATATACCAAAGGTTTTAGCATAGGTATTCCTTCTTCAATATACTGCCAAAACATTGTATATAAATAGGGTAATAATTGGTATCGTAGATTGACGAATTTTCTAGTAATATCAATCACTTCTTCGTCAAAAGCCCAAGGCTCTTGATCGCCATGATCACCAGAAGAGTGAGTTCTACAAAAGGGATGAAAAACGCCTAATTGAATCCAACGTGCATATAATTCACCTGAAGGTTGTTCCGCAAATCCACCAATATCTGAACCAGTGAAACCCATTCCTGAAATAGACATTCGTTGCACTTGGATATTCGCTATCCATAAATGTTCCCAAGTTGCAACGTTATCTCCAGTCCAAGAAGAGGTGTAACGTTGTGCACCGGAATAAGCAGATCTAGTTATAATAAAAGGCCTTTTCGGGTAAGCAAATCTTTTTACACCATGATACGTGGCTCTTGCCATTTGTGTTCCATAGATATTATGGGCTTTTCTATGACTGCAAGGATTTCCATCGTAATCATGACGTACGTCCATTGGGAATGTTTTATTGGGAACTTCCATGACGGCAGGTTCGTTCATGTCATTCCACACCCCTTTTACACCAATGTCTGAAATTAATTCTTTAAATAATCCTGCCCACCATTCTCTAACTGCAGGGTTTGTATAATCGGGAAAGTTACATTCCCCAGGCCATACTTTTCCTTTCATATAAGGACCATCCGCTCTTTTACAGAAATAATCTTTTTCTAAAGCTTCTTTATATACGGAATATTCTTTGTCAATTTTTATACCCGGGTCAATGATTACAACTGTTTTGAAACCATCTTCGGCTAGTTCAGCCACCATTCTTTTCGGATCAGGAAAATATTCTTTGTTCCAAGTGAAACAGCGAAAACCTTCCATATAATCAATATCCAAATAAATCGCATCACAAGGAATTTTCAATTCTCGGAATTTGGCCGTTACTTCTTTTACATTACTTTCGGGATAGTAACTCCATTTACATTGGTGATATCCTAGCGCCCATAAAGGTGGTAATTCCGGTTTACCAGTTAAATCAGTATAAGTCGTGACTACATCCTGCATTTGAGGACCATAAATGAAATAGTAATTCATCTCTCCACCTTCTGCCCAAAAACTGGTTACATTTCTTCTTTCATGACAAAAATCAAAATAAGTTCTAAATGTATTATCAAAGAAAATTCCGTAAGACTGCTTATTTTGTAATCCAATGTAAAAAGGGACTACTTTATACAAGGGTTCTTGGTCTTTTTGAAAAGCATATTGGTCAGTAGCAAAATTCTCCAATCTTTTTCCTTTCAAATTCAACTGTGTAGCTTTATCGCCAAGTCCATAAAAGCATTCTCCATCTTTGGAAGCTTTACTCATTTTGACGATATTACCTCCATATTCGTAGCTTTCCTCCCAATGAAAACCTAATTCATCTTCTAAAATTATATTTTCATTCAAATCAAAAATAGATAATCTCATATCTGCTTTTTGAATTCTACATTGTACTTTGCTTGTTTTTATCTGGTAATAATCAGCAACTTCAGAAACTTCAAGAAAATTATATCCATGAGAATGGCTTTTATCAATAGCATAGGAAAAATCATTGCTGAAATATCCTTTTGTTGTAAATCTAAAACGAATTAAACTATCTCTTAATACGGTTACTTTTAGTATAACACTATTATCAGTATGGAAACTTATTGAATCAACTTCATGCTCAAAAGAGACTATTTTTGTAGGATATAAATCTCCTTTATATTCTAATTCTGTGTTTGTAATCATTTTCTGTGGAATTTTTTTTTATTCAAAATTGGGTTTTCAAAAATACAAAATTACTTCGTAAGCCTATGTATATCTGATGTTTATTAACGAAAACGTTGTAGTTACCTGACAATGAGATCTAGAGATTAAGAGCTATTCTTATGTTTTATAAAAAACAAATTTAAGTATTAGAGGGGGTTCGAATTCTGGCTTCATTTTTTACTTTTGTTTACGGCAATTGGCTGTAATATTCATTTAGAAATACAAATTTTCCTTCTGACATTATATTTTTTACATTAAAGTTTACAAGAATTCCTTTTGGCGCTTTTGCGATTTTCATTTGACTAATTAGTTTAGTTTTGAAATAAGGAATAATCTCCTGAACGGCTTTTAATTCTAGCATAATACAATCTTCCACAAACAAATCGCATCTAAAATCAGTTGTTAAATTTAAATCTTTATAATTAAAATCAAACGAAGCTTCAGAAGTGAAATTAATATTCCTCAATCTTAATTCGTGGGCCAAACATTTATGATAAATACTTTCTATCAAACCAGGACCAATATTTTTGTGAACTTCAATTATTGAAGCAAAAATTTCATAACTTAAATCATTTACAAATTCTTTTGTAACCATATGATTATCATTTTTCTATTCGTTTTTCAACAATGAAATTTAAAGATTTATTTTTTTAACACAGAGTTAAAGAGATTAAGAGCAAATGTTATTAAAAATCTTTGAATTAGTATAGAATTTATGGACTGGGTAGATTGTTTGTTTACAAAAAAAGCTCATATTGTCACGAATGCCTCTTAATCTCTAATTCTCTTTGTTAAAAAATAGTCTGTTTTTGTTTAAGCAATTTATGAAATTTTAAAAACGATAACACTCAAAGGCGACAATAGCAATTCAGATGAATAATCTCTTCCGTCATAAGGCATTGCTTCAATTGCTATTCTTTTAGGATTTGCTACTCCACTTCCGCCATAAATTTTAGCGTCACTATTAAAAATCTCTGTTAGTTTTCCTTTTCTTGGTAGGCCAATGCGATAATTTGGACGAACAATTTGTGTAAAATTGCAAACTACAATAACATCTTCTTTTTGGTTGTTTCCTTTTCGAATGAATGACATTACCGCATTTTGATGATCGGAATAATTAATCCATTCAAAACCTTCAGGACTAAATTGTTTTTCATACAATGCAGGTTGTGTTTTGTATAAATGGTTCAAATCAGTAATCAATTTTTTTACGCCTTCATGATACGGATATTCAAATAAATGCCAATCCAGACTTCCTTCAAAATTCCACTCTCTGCTTTGCCCAAATTCACAACCCATAAACAAAAGCTTTGTTCCAGGATGCATAAACATATAACCGTACAATAATCGTAGGTTTGCAAATTTCTGCCATTCGTCACCCGGCATTCTGCCGGCAATAGATTTCTTTCCATACACCACTTCGTCATGGGAAAGCGGTAACATGAAATTTTCAGAAAACGTGTAGGTCATAGAGAAAGTCAAATCATTTTGATGGTATTTTCTGTAAACAGTATCTTTTTGAAAATATTCCAAAGTATCGTGCATCCAACCCATCATCCATTTCATACCAAATCCAAGTCCCCCAACAGATGTTGGTCTCGAAACCATAGGGAAAGAGGTACTTTCTTCAGCAATAGTCTGAACGCCTTCAAAATTAGAATAAACGGCTTCATTAAATTCTTTCAAAAAACTTATCGTATCAAGATTCTCTCTACCTCCGTAAATATTAGGCTCCCATTCCCCTTCATTTCTGGAATAATCTAAATACAACATCGAGGCAACGGCATCAACACGAAGTGCATCAGCATGATAATGTTGCAACCAAAAAAGTGCATTACTGATTAAGAACGAGCGAACTTCGTTTCGTCCATAATTAAAAACTAAACTTTTCCAATCTGGATGATATCCTTTTCTGCGATCCGGATGTTCAAATAGATTTGATCCGTCAAAAAAACCTAAACCATGAGCATCATCAGGAAAATGAGAAGGAACCCAATCCAGAATCACTCCAATTCCTGCTTCATGCAATTTATCAACCAAAAACATAAATTCTTGTGGGTTTCCAAAACGAGATGTTGGTGCAAAATACCCGACTAATTGATATCCCCAAGACGGATCATAAGGATACTCCATGATAGGCATGAACTCTACGTGAGTAAAGCCCGTTTCTTTTATATAATTTACCAAATCTTCGGCAAATTCAAGATACGTCAAAAAACGATTGTCTCCAGCATGACGCTTCCATGAACCTAAATGTACTTCATAAACAGAATAAGGCTTGTCTAAACCATTATGATTTTGACGCGTTTCCATCCATTTTTTATCTTTCCATTTATAATCTAAATCCCAAACTACTGAAGCAGTGTGTGGTGGTTTTTCACAATAAAAAGCAAAAGGATCCGCTTTCTCTGTGATAATTCCGCCGTTATTAGATTGTATCATGTACTTATAGGTTGTACCTTTTTCGATATTTGGAATAAAACCTTCCCAAATCCCTGAAGAATCCCAACGAACTTGCAACGGATGTTCCCCTTGTGTCCAAAAATTAAAGTCCCCGACTACAGAAACCGAGTGAGCCGTGGGCGCCCAAACTGCAAAATATACACCTTTAACACCATCAATTTCAATAAGATGCGCACCTAGTTTTTCATAAAGCCGGAAATGCTTCCCCGCTTTAAATAAATCGATATCAAAATCAGTAAAAAGGGAATGCGAGATAACTTTACTCATATAATAATCTTCTAGTTCTATTTTATTAAAAACAGAACATTAGTTTTAAGAAAAAACAGTTTATTTCTCTACCCATTGGGTGCAATTAGTATTTGGTGTTAATTTTTCGTCAGCTCGAGTGATTTTCTTCCCTAAGCTTCGGGAAGAATATTGTATCGAGAACAAGAAAAATTTTTATTAAAAACGGTTCTCGATACATTTTTTGTTTCATTTTATTACACAAAAACACTCGAACTGACGTTTTTAATACTTACACCCTCCGGGTTATTACTCTACTTTATTATATAATTATCAGGTATCACTGCGCCTTTTTTAATAACAACGATTCCATCTTTAATAGCATATAATTCATTTGAAAAATCTTCTAAATGAGAACCACCATTGATGTAAACATCATCTCCGATTCTACAATTCTTATCTACAATCGCATTATTGATAAAGCATCTTTCACCAATTCCCACTAATTGATTGCCGTTTTTAATGTCTTCATTCATGTCATCAATACTTTGATAGAAGTCATTTCCCATAACATAACAATTCTGAATTATGGTTCCATCACCAATTCTGGATCGAATACCAATTACAGAATGACCAATCTCTTTGGCATTCAAAATACAACCTTCAGAAATTAATGATTTATCAACCATAGTATTTTGAAATTTTGATGGAGGCAGTAATCTTGGTCTGGTAAAAATCTTATTATCGTTATCAAATAAATTAAACTTAGGTAAGTCTTCGGTCAATCCAATATTAGCTTCAAAAAAAGAGTCAATATTCCCAATGTCTGTCCAATATCCTTCATATTGATAGCTCAAAATCTTTTTATGCCCAACAGCCTGCGGAATAATTTCTTTACCAAAATCTTTCGTGTCTTTATTAGACATAATATCAATCAACAATTTTCTGTTGAATATATAAATGCCCATGGACGCCAAATAATTTTTCCCTTCGCTCTTCATTTGATCACTTACGTCAGATTCCCAATCTGGTAATAATTCCTTAGCTGGTTTTTCAATAAAGGATTCTATACAATTTTCCGAATTTGTTTTTAAAATTCCAAATTCCGGAGCATCTTTTGCATTAACTGGCAAGGTTGCAATAGTAATATCGGCTTCCCTTTTAATATGTTCTTCAACCATATCATTAAAATCCATTTGATACAATTGATCTCCTGAAAGAATTAATGCATAATCAAAATCATGATTTAAAAAATGCGGCATACATTGTCTTACAGCATCCGCGGTACCTTGAAACCACGTAGGATTATCAGGCGTTTGTTCCGCCGCAAGAATATCAACAAAAGCATGACTAAAAATACTAAAGTTATAGGTGTTTTTTATGTGAGCGTTTAAGGAAGCCGAATTAAATTGCGTCAATACAAACATTCTGTATATATCTGAATTCATGCAATTCGAAATTGGAATATCAACCAATCTATATTTCCCTCCTATTGGCACAGCCGGTTTTGACCTGCTTTCCGTTAATGGATATAATCTAGACCCTTGTCCTCCACCTAAAATAATTGCAATAACATTTTTCTTTTTAGCTTTCATTTTTTACTCATTATTAAATTATATGTGTCTATGTATTCTTGGCAAACACTTCCCCAAGAGTGATCTGTGTTCATGCCTATTTCTCTAATTTTATTAAAACTTTTTTTGTCCTGAAATAAATCAACGGCTCTTTGTATTGAATAACAAATGTCGCCAACACTAGCCTGATCATGGCATATTCCATTTCCTCCATCTCCAAAATCAATTACAGTATCTTTCAATCCGCCTGTCCTTCTAACAATAGGAATTGTTCCGTAGCGTAGCGAATACATTTGGTTTAATCCACAGGGTTCAACTCTGGAAGGCATTAGTAAAAAATCAGAACCGGCATAAATCAAATGTGCTAACTCTTCATTATAACCAATAAAAGTATTGTAGTTCCCTTTATAATCTGATAATAAATTATTCAATTGTTTTTCTATAACTGGGTTTCCTGAACCTAAAATCAAAATGTTGATTTCCCCAAAATTCTCAGACAAAGCAAGTGCTGAAGCATGAGGCAATAGGTCTCCTCCTTTTTCTTCTAATAATCGTCCAATGAAACTAAAAAGTGGTTTACTTGGGTCTAAATTGAAAAGGTTGCACAATTTTTCTTTATTTTCCTGTTTCCCTTTTTCGAAATTTTTAATCGAATAATTTTTTTCCAACATGGCATCATTTGAAGGATCCCAAACTTCTACATCGATTCCGTTTAATATTCCTTTTGACTTATAGCGCACCAGATTAAATAAAGATTCTAATCCATTTGCCGAATAATTTATTTCATTCAAATAGTTAGGAGAAACTGTCGTCACGGCCCAAGCACATTTAATGGCTACTGCCAATGAATTGATACAATTATCCCACTCTAAAACTTTGACATGCGATAAATCAAATTTTGGTAAATAAAACAATTTATCGAATCCAAACTGCCCTTGATACAACCCATTGTGAATCGTAATCATGGACGGTGTATCCTGTAATTTTTCATATTTATCACAATACAACATCATAAATGGAATTAATCCAGTATGATGATCATGACAATTAATTACATCTGGAATCTGATTTCTTCCTATTATCCAATCTAAAGTGGCAATTTGGAAAGACAAGAAACGTTCAATATCATCTTCATAACCATAAACTTCTTTTCTATCAAATAAATCTGGCATTTCAACCAAATACAGTTCAAATTCCAATTTATCCGTTTTCTCTTTAAGAATATTGAAGGGAAAATTGAAATTTCCTAATTTTACATGGCCCCAATGCACGCATTCAAATTCATTTTCTTTCCTGAATTTAGTGTCGTAACAAGGCATCACGACTCTCACTTTGTGTCCGGCAATGCTTTGATACTTTGGCAATGCGCCAACTACATCCGCTAAGCCACCTACTTTTGCTACAGGATAACATTCTGCACTAATATGAAATATTTCCATTTCTGATTTTTTTTTCAATAATTATAGCTGAGACAATACTAGATTTTATTACAGCGTATTTGCTTTATTTACTTTTAAGTAATTGCTAATAATTCATTAAATTTTTAGAAAAAATACTACTTTTATGTTTTTCTAAATTTAGTGAAAAATTTATAAACTTATAACGCTGTTGAAAATTTATTGTAATGACAAAAAAAACTTCTATTCATACACAATCATTGAAAATTCCTAGATTAATAATACTAACCAGTAAATTTTTCTCTTTTATTTCTCCAAAACTAGTTACGCTATTCGCCGCAAAATTATTTACCACGCCTATAAAACATAAAATTCCTAAAAGAGAATTAGAAATGGACCGTAAAAGCATTCAAAAATTGATTCTTATTCCTACAATTAAAAAAAAGGTAATCGTTTATAATTATGGTAAAAGTGAAAAGAAAATTTTATTAGTTCACGGCTGGTCAGGCCGAGGTACTCAATTATTCAAAATAGCAGATGAAATGCTTAAAGCCGGTTATTCGACTATTAGTTTTGACGCACCGGCACACGGCAAATCTCCCGGAAAAACTACCATTATGGTGGATTTTATTGCCACTATTTTAGAAATAGACAAACAATTTGGCCCTTTCGAAGCTGCTGTTGGTCATTCATTAGGCGGAATGTCAATTTTGAATGCTATAAAAAAAGGACTTAAAGTAGAACATGCCGTAGTTATTGGAAGCGGAGATATCGTACAAGATATTATGGATGATTTTGTGGCGAAATTAGAACTGAAACCAAATATTAGCACTCTTTTACGGTTGCATTTCGAAAAAAAATATAAGGAAGATATGAATAGTTATTCGGCTTATTTGGCAGCTGCAGAAACTGCCGTCCCCGTTTTGGTAATTCATGATAAAAATGATCCTGACGTTGCTGTAAAAGCTGGAATCCACATTCACAAACACTTAAAAAATGGAGAGCTAATGTTAACCGAAGGATTAGGACATCGCAAGATTCTGGGTAACCAAAAAGTAATTGAAAAGACAGTGCAATTCATTCAGAATAAATAACTGGTTTACAACAATATAAATCAAAAATTTTATAATTTTATCAGCTAGAGATAAAAAATAAATAATAATAATTTTTACTAAAATTAATAACGATGAAATATCCCATAGAAAAATCAGAAGATCAGTGGAAAGAAGAATTAGGTGCGGAGCGTTACCGTATTCTTCGCCAAAAAGGAACCGAATACCCACACACTGGCAAGTACAACCTTACTTTCGAAAAAGGCACCTATTGTTGTGGCGCCTGCGGAGAACCTTTATTTGAAAGCAATTCTAAGTTTGACGCGCATTGCGGTTGGCCATCATTCGATGAATCAATTCCCGGAAAAGTAGAATACATCTCGGACGTCACTCATGGAATGAAACGCACCGAAATTTTATGCGCAAATTGCGGTAGCCATTTGGGTCATGTATTTGATGATGGACCTACTAAAACAGGACAACGCTATTGTGTAAATTCCTTATCCGTAGATTTTAAAGAAAAATAAAAGATGTCTTTATCAGAAAAGTCAAATGATTGGGCGCAAAAATTGGAACCTATTCTGAAAAAATACAAAGGACGAAAACATCCACTGGATTACCACAATTTATACCAATTTGTGGTAATGATTGTTTTATCTGCCCAAGATTCGGATGCAAAAATTAATTTAATTGCACCTAATTTATTTAAAGCTTTTCCAAATATGGAAAGTTTAGCTGTTTCGAATGTGGAAGCAGTGATTCCTTATATCTCTAAAATTAGAAACTTTGGTACGAAAGCCAGTTGGATATTAGAAATTGCAAAAACCGTCCAAAAAGACAAGAATATTCCCCTCACAATGGACGATTTGACAGCGCTAAAAGGAATTGGAAGAAAATCGGCCAATGTCATTATGCGAGAAGCAAAAGTTCCTGCAGAAGGAATCATAACCGATTTACATGTGATCCGCGTCGCTCCAAGAATTGGATTAATCCCTGAAACCAAAGACGGTATCAAAGCCGAAAAACAACTCATGCAAATATTTCCTAAAGAAATTTGGGGTGAAATTGGGATGTCAATCTCTTTTTTGGGAAGAGAAATTTGCAGACCACAACCCAAATGTCCGGAATGTCCAATTAACGCCATTTGTGTCTTTTATAAAAAAATACAAGGGTAAAAAGTGAGCCACTCATTTACCCTTATAAATATTTTCAACCGTAATATTTTATAAAAAAGAAGTTTTAAGCACCGGTTTTAAACGTTTTTTGGATGCTTGTTCATAAGCATAACCCAACCCAATTAATTCTCCTTCCATATAAGGAGTTCCAAAAAAAGACAAACCAACGGGTAAATCATAAGCCTGCCCGCAAGGAACTGTAATATGAGGATAACCACTCGCGGCGGCCGGTGTTGTTAATGAATATCCCCAACGGTCACCATAAATAGTATCAATACTGCATGCTGGTCCCATTGTAATTCCACAAATGGCATCTAATTGATGTTCTTTGAAAACAGCGTTCAAAACCTTTTTACTGCCTTCAAAACTTTTGGCCAAAGCATCTAAATATTTTGGGTCATTCAACCCTTGTTTAGCATTTGAACTTTCTAAAGTTTCCTGTCTAAAATAGGGCATTGCTTTATCTTCATTAGTATTGTTGTAATCAATTACTTCTTTCAAAGTCTTTACTTTTGCATTGGATTTAGCCAAATAATTATTCAATCCATCTTTAAATTCATACTGCAAAACTTCAAATTCGGCTTGACCAAAAGCATTAATTTTATCCAAATAGTCAATTTCGATAATGACAGCACCTTGTTTTTTGAGAAGCTTGATGGCACCGTCTAAAACTTCATTAATGATTTTATTATTCCCTTGAGGTTTTTTCTCAATTCCAATGCGTTTGCCTTTCAAAGCATTAACATCTAAAAAAGTCGTATAATCCTTTTGAGCCTTTCCCTTGCTTTCAAGCGTTACAGCATCTTCTGGGTCAACAGCTGCCAATGCACTTAATAAAATAGCAGCATCACTTACAGTCCTTGCCATAGGACCCGCTGTATCTTGCGTTTTTGAAATAGGAATAATTCCGGATCTGCTTACTAAACCTACAGTAGGTTTAATCCCTACGACACCATTAACTGAAGCTGGACACACAATAGAGCCATCAGTCTCTGTTCCAACGGCTGCAGCGCAGAGATTTGCGGACACTGCCACTCCTGAACCAGCACTCGAACCGCAGGGACTATGATCTAAAATATAAGGATTTTTTGTTTGACCGCCTCTGCTGCTCCATCCGGAAGAGGATTGGGTAGAACGAAAATTTGCCCATTCGCTTAAATTGGTTTTACCAATGATTACGGCACCAGCCTCTCTGAGCTTTTTAACTATAAAAGCATCTTTTGAAGCAATATTACCAACCATTGCTAATGAACCGGCAGTAGTTTGCATTTTATCAGCAGTATCGATATTGTCTTTTATCAGAATTGGAATTCCATGTAAAATCCCTCTAATTCTACCTGCTTTCATGTCAGAATCCAATGCTTTTGCAATAGACAACCCATCTGGATTTAATTCTATAATCGAATTTAGTTTTGGACCTTTTTTATCAATGGCCTCTATTCGATCTAAATACATTTGTACTAATTGCTCTGAACTGTACTTTCCCGAAGCTAACTTTTCTCTTAAATTACTGATAGTTTCTTCTTCTAATTCAAATGCTTCAACGGAATCATCTGTAGCCTCTTGTTTTTCATTTTTCTTTGTATCAACACAACTCGAAATCAAAAGTGTACTCAAGCCTGCAGATGCTAACGTTGCAGTGGTCAAAAAGGTTCTCCTTTTCATAGGTTAAGTGGTTTATTTTGGTAAAATAGATTCCTCTAAAGTACTTTATATAAACCAATTGTTCAACTATGTTAATAAATTATTATTTAAGAGCTTGATTTGGCCAACAAGGTGGGTTGTAAAGAAAAATGAGTTCAGATTTAAATATAAATTATACCGTATAGATTCAAATAATCTTTTAAGACCAGATTTGAATGCTACAATTTCAAAACCATTTCACAATTCTTTCAATCCCATCATCAGCTTTTTTTAAATTGGATAGTGCTAATTTCAGATCAATTCCATGAGTTACGATATTGTCCTTATTACGCAACCAATCTTCCATTTTTCGCTTTCCCTTAGATTTGTTAATGGAGGTACGAGTTACAGCAACGTTTTCCACACAGTTAGCAACTAAGGCTATTTGTTCATCAGTTAGGATTGATTTATACCTTGTGTGAATTTCTTCCGATGATCGAATGTGTTCATAATCGTATGCATCGCCGCCTATAAGTTCTTTTCCTGTGTAAGCGTCATAAAAATGTGCTTGGCTCAATCCTTTGGATTCTCCATTTAATAAAGCCTTAACATGCATAGCTGCTTTAACTCGGGTAAAAACTCGATCTATTTCTACTCTGCTATACGGTCGGTTTGGGTCTAACATATTTTTAAAATTCAATAGGTCTAACATAAAAAATTTGAAATAGCTTGTGTCAATTTTTTAAAATTTTACACGAGTGAAATTTGATGTTTCTAAATTTATAAGCCAAACATATAGCTATTCGAAAGAGATTCTTTACGGAAAACCGTAAATGAGCTGTTTTTTTTAAAAAATATTTATAATTTTGTTAAATATTCTTGAATTATTAAAAGAATGAAAACGAAAAAGCCCTTACCTAGTGATAAGAGCTTTTAAAAATTAGAATTTTGACTATTAAAAAAACAATTGGATGGTAACCGTAGTTCCGTCATTTTCCGTAAACTGAATATGGATCGGGTCAACATTAGAAGGCTGCAATAAAATGATTCGCTCTCGAGCTAATGCAATTCCTCTTGAAACATGAAATTTAGATTGTTTATGAGCATTTAATCCTTTTCCATTATCAATTATTTTGCATTCTAAAACTTTCTCGTTAACCATTTCAAAAGAAATTTTCAGTTTTGGCGATGGATGTGATTCATCAAAAGCGTGAACAAAAACATTTTCTACAAAAGGCTGAATTAGCATGGGAGGAATTTCTAATACTGTATCATCAATTGAAGGATCTAAATAAATTTCACTTACAACACGATCCTTAAATCGCATGTTTTCAATATATATATAACTTTCTAAATACTCTACTTCATCTTCAATTGTGATGGTCTGTTTTGGTGAATTTTTCAAAGTTTTTCGCATCAATCCGGCAAATTCACTAATATATAATGTTGAA
Organism: Flavobacterium sp. CG_9.10; assembly: GCF_015752245.1. Lineage (NCBI taxonomy): Bacteria > Pseudomonadati > Bacteroidota > Flavobacteriia > Flavobacteriales > Flavobacteriaceae > Flavobacterium > Flavobacterium sp. CG_9.10. Next base: position 2,909 of record NZ_JADOVD010000018.1, on the reverse strand, counting down.
TTGTGCTCATCATTAGCACCAACATAATCTTGAATAGAATTTAAAGCATTATAAATAAAATGAGGATTCATCTGGTTAGACAAGGCTTCAAACTTAGCTTCAGTTATTTGTTTTTCTTTACTAGCTTTATCTCTGGCAATATTCTTTTTTCGGTTAATGATATATAATACAATACCCGAAATAAATAAAATTATTAGACATATAAACCACCAAGTAAACCAAAATGGCGGCTCCACACAAATATCCAACAGTTTAAAAATATTGGATTTTCCAGCGTTAGAATCAAAAACTTCTATTTCTACTGCATAATCCCCAAAAGGCAAATAAGGTAAAAATAAGTTTGCTTTATCACTGTAAGGACTCCATCGATTTGTAGACTTCAAGCGATAACGGAATTTTAATTTCTCCGGAAAAGGATGTCCCTTTGGAATAAAATCAATAGAAAAAGAATTCTGTTGATAATCACGGACTAATTTACTTGAAGCATACTTGAACCATTTGTAATTTGATTGATCGACGAGAATGTTATTTACCGCTATCTTCGTTATATCTAAACCCGAAACGGTAATTTGCTCCTTTAAAAGTTTATCTAAATCAACAGTATAAAAACCATTTTTCGTCCCTAACGACAACTGATTGTCAAAAATTTGAGAGGTTGTAAAATTACAATCTTTTAAGCCTTGCTCTTGGTCGATCAATCGAAATTTACCATTTAGGTAAATGTTAATTCCTTTTTCAGTTCCTATAAGAATACAATCTTTGTAAGCTTCTAGGAAAAGAATGGTTTTACCAACGAGTTTATTTTTAGAAATCGTTTTTAAAACTTTAAAAGTATTAGTGTCCTCGATAATAAATACATTTCCAAATTCAGCAGCTAAAATAAGTTGGCCTTTATCATTTACAGTGATATGCTTAAACTTATTTTCTTTCCAAATACCATCAGCTAAATACGATTGAAATTGATTGTTATGATATACATACAAACCATTAAAAACCGACAAAAGATACGTTTTGTCCTTATTATTTAATATTTGTACAATATATTGTGGTGTATTTTTTTCAAATTTTGAATAATTTGTACTTTTAAGTTTATAAATATCATCATATACTCGAACACCTGCATAAGTAATGGTTTCAATAAATTTATCGTTCGAAGAAAATCCAAATTTTAGACTATGTTTAGGTACGTAATTGATGATTTTTCCTAAAGAATTAATTTCAAATATTCCAATATTGCTGCCAATCCAGAATGAATTTTTATGTTTAACCATCTCATAAAATACAATTCCGTCCTCTTTAATATTAAAATTCAGTTCAAAATCTCTCGATTCAACTCCTTGTCTGTTTACAATATTACTTCCTTTGTTTAAATAGGCTAGTTCAACCTTTTTAAAATCAGAAAGTGAAATCTTTTTTATTATTTCCTTGTTAGATTCTAAAATAGTTACTCCCTTGTTGTGTAAAATAAATTTTCGTTTATCAAAATTTTCAAAATCAATAATTGAATTTCCATCAAATGGAGAATAATCGATCATTTTATCCAATCGAACCTGATAGATTCCTTTGTCGTTCGAACCAACATATAGAATGTCCTTTGTTTTATCATAAACAACATTGAGTAAGACTTTTGAATCTATTCCATACTGCGCTGAAACATCAGTCATTTTGTCATCCACAATGCGATAAAGCCCACCATCGGGGTTATAAACTCCCCAAGCAGCTGCAAAAATGGAATTTCTTTTATCGTTGGCAAATTGCCAAACCATAGACTTTCCAAATTTAGAAGAAGTACATTTTGCTTTTTTAATATCTAAAATATTAAATTTATCTATATAACCTGCATTAGCACTATATAAACTTGAACCAAAAAGTCCTAAGCAGTAAGTGTTTTTATGTAAAATGACGGGAATTATTTTGGGATACTTATCTGATTCATCTATTTTATATAAACCGTCAAAAATAGAAGTAAAATAAACTTCACCATCATATTCAAAAAATGAAATACATATAAAATCCTCTTTATGTGAAGGCATTTTTGGCGTTACAACTTTATTGGTATTGATATCAATTATAGAAACGCCTTGTTCTGTGCCAACATACATTTTATTTTTGTAAGGAAAAACTTTTCGTGTTTTATTGGCGAGTAAGCCTTCTTTGGTTGTGAAAACCGTAAATTTATCGCCATTAAATTTACTAACTCCGCCGCCATAACTGGCAAACCACATATTCCCATTAGTATCTTGAGAGATATCCCAACAACTGTTGTGTCCTAAACCATCTGACTCGTCCAAGTTAATAAATGCTCCATTTTCCTTTCTTGAAACTCCATTTTCAGTTCCAATCCATAAAACATTTTTTGAATCTAAAAATAATGATCGAACGGCATTATTTGGTAACCCATCTTTAGTCGAATAATTACGAGAAGGTAAATATTGTCCAATGAGTAAGCAAGGAAAGAAGATTAAACAAAAGCAACTGATTAATTTTTTTAGTTGTTGCATGTAAAAATATTTTTGTTAAAAAATATTTCACAAACAAATACTGTCCGAGGGGAAATCATTTTTAATAAATACATATAGAAAGTAAAACCCATTATGAAATCATTAATTAATTCACTTTGCTTGACACATTTATTATTTAAAAAATTATATGATATTCGAATTACATTAACTGTAATACTCTTTATTAAAAAATTAGATTCCATTACTATATTATGTATTTAAAAGCGAAAATAGCATTTACTAATGGTGATTCCTATAATAATTCATAATAAATCTAAAAATAAAAATGGTTTAAAAACAAAAAACCCCGTTGGTTAGAACGGGGTTTTTAAAGAATCTGAAACGAGTTCAGATTAAAGAAAGGCGACGACATACTCTCCCACATAACTGCAGTACCATCTGCGCAGG
>NZ_JADOVD010000017.1:0-78499 GCF_015752245.1 Flavobacterium sp. CG_9.10 | reverse complement strand
CTTCGTTTGTTCCTTGCAAGACAAAGATATTGACTAATTGCGTATGTTTGTAAAACTTAAAATGTTAAAGTCCGATTATTAGGGGGCTAAACCATTAGAACAGCTATTAAATCTTAAAATAAATTTTATGAAACCGGAACACAATCAAAATGTAGAAAAGCTTATCGAGATGATTAAAGATGTGCGTACCTGTATGCTCATTACAAATGAAAAAAATGCCGAAAATTTATCAGGCAGGCCAATGAGTATAGCTAAAATTGATGATGATGGCACTATGTGGTTTTTTACCAAGGAATCATCCTATAAAGTTGACGAAATAGAAGAGAGTAAAAAAGTATCTCTCGCCATTACCAATGAAAGCAGCAATAACTATTTAATGATTCATGGAACTGCAAGTTTAGTAAACGACAAAGCCAAAATGGCAGCGTTGTGGAGTTCCATTATGAAAGCATGGTTTCCACTTGGTTTAGATGATCCTGACATGTTACTTATTAAAGTTACGCCTAGCGAAGTTAATTACTGGGACAGCAGTTCAAGCAAAATGGTGGTTCTTTTCAATATGCTAAAAGCTATTGTTACCGGAAAAGAATATGATGAAGGTGAACACGGAAAAATTAGTTTATAAAATCTATTCGTGATTAAAATATAAAATGAAAAATTTTAAAATAGAGTAGCGATTATCAAAGACGGTGCGATGGTACTGGCTAGATAATCGCTAAATTATTTTTATTAGAAGGTGCAAAAGTAATGTAGATTGACTGTATTGAAGACTCACTAAAAAACAGCCGTATTAGAATTAAAAAATTTGCACGTAAAATATCGCTGTGCCGATATTTCAAACGTAATTGCTGCGTAACACTATGTAAATAAAACAGTAAAAGTGCTTGGAAAAATCGATGTGTTTTTCAACAATGCAGGTATTGAAGGAGATGTAAAACCACTTGTAGATTATCCAGAAGAAATATTTGATAAAGTGATTTCTGTAAATGTAAAGGGTACATGGTTGGGTAATAAATATGCATTACCCCACATTAAAGACGGTGGTAGCATTATCATGACTTCATCGGTAGCCGGTATATTAGGTTTTGCTGGTTTAAGTGCTTATGTAACCAGCAAACATGCCGTAGTAGGTATAATGAGAACAACAGCTATTGAAGCTGCTGCAAGAAAAATCAGGGTAAATTCTGTTCATCCTGCCCCTGTAAATAATAGAATGATGCGATCAATTGAAGAAAGTGCATCCGCTGGACATGCCGAAGAAGTGAAAAAAGAATTTGAGGACACAATACCTTTAGGACGGTATGCAGAACCAATTGAAATTGCCAAATTAGTTTTATTTCTTGCAAGTGATGATAGCCAATACATAACGGGTACAACCCAAGTAATTGATGGAGGAATGGCTGCCCAATAATTTAATTACACTTTAATGGAATCAACTAAACCACAAAAAAAAGTAAGGATAGTTCTTGGCTTGTTTTAGTTTTTTCTGTTATAAGACAATTTACTTTTATGCAATCAGCTTTTTTATCTCAAGTACCCAATTGGGTGCCAATGAATGCGGATGCGGTTGTTATTTTGTTAGGAGTTATTGAAATGTTTTTGGATACTGGCGTGCTTTTTTTATTAAAATAGAGGAATACCAAATTGTTGAATATTCGCTATGTTTTTTACAAGAAGATCGCAGAAAGTAAAATTAAAGATATGGTCAGTTATAACCAATGAGATATTGTTTCGTTCCTAAAAAATTTTAAGGGTTGCAGGAAAGAAACTTTAGTTAATTTCAATTCTCTTAAATTGATTATGTGATTCAATTCTGTAGTGAAAATGTGAATTATTTAACTTTTTCATTAAATTATTTTAACACATATAGTAAAAAAAAAGATATAACTTTATAATTAGAGAAAACGTATTCTCTAAATAAATTAAATGTAAAATGGAAAACGAGATGAAAATGAGCAAAGACATTGTAGCAATTGCCTCAACAGATGCAAAAACACTTGCTGCAGCAGTAACAGCTGCAGGATTAGTGCCAACTTTACAGGGTGAAGGACCATTCACGGTTTTTGCACCTACGGACGCTGCTTTCGCTGGTATACAATCAGAAGTGGATAAATTATTGAAACCTGAGAGCAAAGATCAACTCTCTAAAATTTTGACTTACCATGTCGTAAGTGGAAAAATGAAGGCCGCTGATTTGAAAGACGGACAAGAATTGACTACAGTAGAAGGTAGTAAATTAAAAGTGATGGTGAAGGATGGACATGTAATGGTAGGTAATGCAAAAGTTACTACTGCCGATATTAATGCTACAAACGGAGTAATTCATGTTATTGATAAAGTGCTATTACCAAAAGATTAAATAAATCCAACCAATAATTAAAATAGAACCTTGCTTATGTGAGGTTTTATTTTTTACAGTATCATGATGGAAAATTCAAATGACTATACATTAAAAAACACAAATAAGGTAGCTAAACTAATTTTCAGTTTAGTTCTTCCGCTTGCAAGCGGCGGTATATCCGCCTATTTGGTAAGAAATGAAATGAACGGAGGATGGTTTACTACTTTAGCAAAGCCATCATTCAATCCTCCCGGTTATTTGTTTGGACCAGTTTGGACATCGTTGTATATTCTTATGGGTGTTTCTATGTTTTTAATTTGGAACACACCCAAAACTGAACTACGGCAAAAAGCATTGACCGTTTTTGGTATTCAATTGTTTTTTAATTTTTGGTGGAGTATTTTATTCTTTTCATTCCACACAATTTTAATTTCAGTAGTTGACATTTTGTTAATGTGGTTTTTAATCATCTATATGATTACACTTTTCAAAAAGATAAAACCAGCGGCCGCTTATCTACAAATCCCTTATTTGTTTTGGGTAACATTTGCGACAGTCCTAAATATCTCTATTTGGTATTTAAATAGATAAAAAATTTGTTAAATTAAAAACACAAATAGCAAAATGACTAACACAAGCAAGAAGAAAGTAATAGTTGTGGGCGGTGGGTTTGCAGGTATTCAATTCATAAAAGCATTAAATGAAAAACTGTTTGATGTTTTACTGATTGACAAAATAAATCACCATCAGTTTCAACCCTTGTTTTATCAGGTTGCAACATCGCAATTGGAACCATCCAGTATTTCATTTCCGCTTCGCAATATTTTTAAAAAGAAACCCAATGTTCAAATTCGTTTGGCAACGGTTTTGAGTATTGATAAAACTCAAAATAAAATCGCTACCAGTATCGGAGATTTTGATTACGATTATTTAGTAATCGCCATTGGTTGCACAACTAATTTTTTCGGTAATGAAATCATAAAAGAAAATTCACTCACCTTAAAGTCGACTTATGATGCCATCACTATCCGCAATCATATTCTTCAAACTTTTGAAACTATAATTTCAGCCAATGAAGACGAAAAAGAAAGCTTATTTAACTTTGTAATTGTAGGCGCAGGGCCTACAGGTGTCGAAATGGCAGGAGCATTTGCCGAAATTAAAGAAGATGTTTTACCAAAAGATTACCAAGGTATTGACTTTTCAAGATTAAATATTTATCTGATTGAAGGAACTAAAAACACATTGAATAGCATGAGCCCAATGGCACAAATTGCTTCAAAAAATTATTTGCAAAAGATGGGAGTAACAATTTACACCGAAACATTTGTAAAAAATTATGATGAAAATGTTTTAACGCTTAGCACAGGCGAATCGATAAAAACAAAAACTGTTATTTGGGCCGCAGGTGTTACAGGAAATCATATTGAAGGTTTCACTCCTGAAATAATTACACCAACTAATAGACTAAAAGTAAACCGCATCAATAAAGTTTTTGAAAGCGAAAATATTTTTGCACTCGGTGATATCGCTTATATGGAAACACCTCTTTATCCAAAAGCACATCCACAACTTGCCAATGTTGCCATCAATCAGGCAAAATTATTGGCAAAGAATTTAAAATATTTAGAGCAAAACAAGCCTACAAGAAATTTTGAATACAAAGACCTTGGTTCAATGGCAACTATTGGTAGAAATAAAGCCGTTGTAGATTTACCGTTTTTTCATTTCAGCGGCTATTTTGCTTGGCTCACGTGGATATTTGTTCACTTAATGTTGATACTCAGTGTAAAAAACAAACTCATTATTTTTATCAATTGGGCTTGGGCGTATATCAGTAAAGACACTTCATTAGCACTCATTCTTTCGCAACATAATAAAACTAAAGTAGGTAATTGAAAAAGTAATTAGAAATATAATTATTGATAATTTAATCAATTACCAAAAACATTTTAAACAAATAATTATGAAGACAGCATTAGAGTTGAATGAAATGATTTTAGGTATAACTAACAACATTAGAGAAAACCATCCTGAATTGCTGAAATATCTAAATGAAATGCCAGTAACTGTTCCCTGTGAAGAAAATCCCGAAATAACAGTAAAGATCTTAAAAACTTATTACGATTCTGTAGCGATTTTACTTGAAGAATATCAAGTCAATAGTACTAAAAATACACTAACTAATAAATTTCAAAATTTACCAATAACTAAAATTAAAACAATGAAATTAGATAATTCATTTCAAAATTTATTGACAGAAGTCAACAATATCAAGATTTCATATAATGATGTTGGAGAAGGAAATATTCCCATTATATTTCTTCACGGTTTTCCATTTGATAAGTCAATGTGGAAGGGTCAATTGGATAGTTTAAAATCTTCAAATCGTGTGATAGCTATTGATATTCGTGGGTTTGGCAAATCAACAGATGAAAAAACCACATTAAGTATTGATTTATTCTGTGATGATTTAATAGCGTTTATGAATAAATTAAATATTGAGAAAGCAATTCTTTGCGGGCTCTCAATGGGTGGATACATTTGTTTGAATGCCCTAAAAAGATTTCCTGAACGTTTTGCGGCAATGATTTTATGCGACACACAATGTATTGCTGATACAGCTGAAGTAAAAGAAAATCGGTACAAAACAATTGAACAAATTAACCTTAATGGAGCAGCTGAGTTTAATGAAAAATTTATAAAAAGTGTTTTTCATCCTGATTCATTGGCGGATAAAGTAGAAACAGTAGAAAATTTGAGAAATATTGTATTTGCAAATTCTAAAAAAATAATTACTAATGGTTTATCAGCTTTGGCACAGCGATCTGAAACTTGTTCTATTTTACATACTATTCACATTCCAACACTTATTATATGCGGTAGAGAAGATAAAGTTACCCCACTTGTACAATCTGAATTTATGCATAAAAATATTGAAGAATCAATTTTTAAAATTATTGATAATGCGGGTCATGTTTCTAATCTTGAACACGCAGAGGAGTTCAATAAACGGCTATTAGATTTCCTGAATTCTATAGATTCTAACGCTAATTAGTAACTTAACTAGAAGATAATTAATTTAATTATAAACAACTTATAAACTGGTTTATAATAATCACTTTTGGCATTTCAGCAATTGTGTTGATTTTTTTTTTGATTACAAGAAATCAAAAAGGCGAAAAAGAGTACGAAGAATTTTTAAATAATGATTATCTAAAAAAAAACTGAAGAAGAATTTGAAAAAGATTAAATATTTATAGGAATTAACTACATGAAAAAGGTTATGCTTAAAAGCATTTTAGCTATTATTATCTTGATGCATGGCCTAATACATTTTATTGGGTTTGCAAAAGCATTTAACTACGGTCGCATAACGCAAATCAGTAATGAAATTTCAAAACCAATTGGAATGTTTTGGCTGTTAACTGCGTTATTGTTAATTGCCACAGCTATTTTATTCTTGTTAAAGAAACACTGTTTTTCAATCCCATTAATTTCCGCAGCCATTCTGCATGTTCTTTCTTCCATTGATAAAATACAAAAAAAAATTAGATTCACATACAAACCAAATAAAATTCATCAATGCGCTCTTTTTCTATGGTAAGAGCTTTTTCCTAATTCACTTCTGATACGGTAGGAGAAGATTGAGCTTAGTGTTGCGAATTTACCGAAATCACTTGTGTTTTCGTACCTATTTTTAAAACCCAAGTTCTAGCAATTACTTCACTTATGCAAAAAAGTACTCCCGCAAACGAAAAAGATGTCACTATACGACCGTCACTTACACCAATAGTGTAGGGATTTCTTCCTTTTGAGCATTATTTAAATGTCTTCTAGATTCACCAATAGCATCTAAATCCTTGTTTAAAATTTCAGTTGTCATTTTATTTTAAGTCTCAATTTTAGCACAAATAATAACATTTTTTAGTATCTTTGCTGTTACAAATTATAACAAATATGCTATGTCGTTATTTTCAGACAATATTAGAGCCATGCGGGTGAAGCATAAAATTTCACAGGAGAAAGTAGCCGAAAGTCTGATGATCACTAGGGGACGTTATGTCAAGTACGAAGATGGAACTTCGGAGGCACCCTATGAAATCCTGAAGAAAATCGCTCAGTATTACCAAATCAGTATTGACTTATTGTTGTCAGTGGATACTCGTAAAATTGAGGTTGGTGATTTATTAAAACTTGAAAATAACCGCCTAATTCTACCCATACAAGTAGATCAAATTGGTGAAAACCGCATTGAAATTGTAACCCAAAAAGTAAAAGCTGGGTACCTGAATGGGTATGCTGATCCCGAGTACATTGAACAGTTACAACAAATATCTTTACCATTTTTAGGAGCGGGTAAATACCGTGGTTTTCCTGTTGAAGGCGATTCTATGCCACCGCATCAAGATGGAGATATTATTGTGGGTCGTTATGTAGAAGGTTTGGGCGAAGTTTTAGACGGCAAAACCTATATTTTCATCACTAGAAGCGAAGGAATGGTGTATAAGCGACTTAACAAAAACAATAAAAATGCCTTGGTACTAGCATCAGATAATTATTTCTATCCGCCGTACGAAGTTAAAGCGTCCCATATTCTTGAAATTTGGGAATACCAATGTAGCATTGCCCGAAGTGACAAAAAAACAGAAGCTTTGGAAAGCGATACTATAAAAAACATGTTTGTTGAATTGAAAAGAGACATCAACGAGGTAAAAAATAGTATTGGTCTCACCAATTAATACAAATACGCAGCACTGTTGAAACCAATAAAGTATGAAAATTAGCTTAGATAGAATCTTCATTTTTAATAACACGGAATCTTTTACATATTATATAAGTGATGAAAAAGCAGGAATACGCTATAGTAGATATTGAGACCACTGGTGGTAATGCCAGTCATAGTCGCATTACTGAAATAGCAATTATAATACATGATGGAATAAAAGTAATAGATCGATGGGAAACACTTGTTAATCCTGAAAAAGACATACCGCCTGCCATTTTTGCATTGACGGGAATTACCAATGAAATGGTTAGTAATGCTCCTGTTTTTGATACTATTTCGGATAAAGTTTTTGAACTACTCTCTGACCGAATATTTGTGGCTCATAACGTTAATTTTGATTACTCCTTTGTTCGTCACGAATTAGAAAGAGCAGGCCTTAAATGGACAGCCAAAAAATTATGTACCGTCAGAGCTTCAAGAAAAATTAGACCTGGATTGCTATCTTATAGTTTAGGAAGGCTTTGTAACTCTTTAGATATAGATTTAGAAAACCGCCACCGCGCTGGAGGCGATGCCGATGCTACGGCCATCTTGTTTACTCGATTATTGGAATGGGACACTGAAAAGGTAATGGATGTTATGATCAAGAAAACATCACAAGATCAGCGATTACCACCAAATCTACCTCGGGAGGACTTTGAAAAATTACCAGACAAACCCGGTGTTTATTATTTTTATGATGAACATAATAAAGTAGTTTATATAGGTAAAGCGGTCAACTTAAAAAAACGAGTAGCTTCACACTTTGGAGGTCATAAAATTACGCCACAAAGACAACATTTCTTGCGTGATATATTCGCTATTACTTTTGAAGTTTGCGGTACCGAATTAATGGCATTATTGCTAGAATGTTCTGAGATAAAACAATTGTGGCCAATTCACAATAAAGCATTAAAACGCTTTGAGCCGAAATATGGATTGTTCGAATATGAAGCTAGAAATGCATACCGTTACTTGGCAATTGGTAAACTAGCCAAAAATCAAAATTGTATTGAAACTTTTGATAAAATATATAGTGGAATAAATTTGCTCAGTGAACTAGCGCAGCAGTTTGAGATTGATCAAAGGTTTTGCAAATATGGAAGTATGTCAGATGATGTATTTCTGTTTCAAAATAATAGCTCACCTTTACCTGAAGTTGATTCCCATAACGATCAAATTCAAGCAGCAATAGATTTTCACTTAAACAGTAGACCCAGTTTTGCTATCATTGACAAAGGAAGAACTAATGACGAACGCAGTTGTATTTGGGTTGAAAATGGACACTTTTATGGCATGGGATATATTGATTCTGATATAGCAATTAATGACCTTTCACAAATAAAAGAACATATTACACCTTATAAAACTAACCAGTACATCATGCAATTAATTTTTTCTTTTGTACAAAAGTACCCAGGAAAAGTTCATCTTCATGAAAAGTAATTTAACTTTAAAAATTTTGGGTAAGTATAAACTTTTCAAATAATAACAACCTATATCCCTATTATAAAAAATAGTAAATTTACTATACTAAAAACGTAAAGCCATGTGTTTTCATACCATTCAAAACAAACTAGCTGTACAAATCGAAAAACGTTTCAACGCCAAAATTAAGGACATAAATGAATTTGCGCCTCATGAGCATTTCAATGGTTTTACTTTTCCTAAAACTCCTATTATCACAGACGAACACCCGGAAGTAATTGAACATTATAATTGGGGCTTAATTCCACATTGGGCAAAAGACGATCAAATTAAAGCAATGACACTCAATGCCAGAATTGAAACGGTAGAAGAAAAGCCATCGTTTCGGGATGCTGTAAGCCATCGGTGCTTGGTGATCGCCAATGGTTTTTACGAATGGCAATGGCTGGATTCAAAAGGAAAAAATAAAGTTAAATACAAAATAGGTATCGGTAATGAAGAACTCTTCGCTTTCGCAGGATTATATTCTCATTGGACAGACACGCATACTGGCGAAATCAAAAATACATACACTATTCTTACTACAGAAGCCAATGAATTAATGGCAGAAATACACAACCATAAAAAACGTATGCCTGTCGTATTACATCCCGAAGATGAACTTAGATGGTTAGAAGGCGCGCCTATTAAAGAATTTTCTTTTCCCTACAGTGTAAATTTAATAGCTAGGAAATGAGAAAATAATAAATAGTAACTTTTCTTTTTTTTAAATTAAAATTGTAATATAATTACGGAAAACCCATTTGAAATAATTTTAGAAAGACAAAATAGAATTGAAAAGGCTCATGAAAAATTGAATTCTGCTACTCCAAGCAATGAAAAAGAATGAATGAATGGTAAGCAAGTTGCAAATATATTAGTTTAGCCGTTCCATCAATTTATGGTTTAATGCACAACAAATCGATGCCGAATTTTAAAATTGGAAAACGCTTGCATTTTACTAAAACAGAATTGTTAGCTGTATAATTATATTTAGGGTGACAACTAAAGAGGATATAAATCGTAGAACGGATGAGTATCTTTTTAAGAATAGAATTATAAAATAGGGTATCAAAAATAAAATTATTGATTGAAATAATCCCCTAATTATACCCATTAAAAACAAAACCCTTATAAACAGTGGGTTTATAAGGGTTATTGTGGAGTCGCCGAGAATCGAACTCGGGTCCAAACAAGCAACTAAAAGGCTTTCTACGCGTTTATTTTCTGATTAGATTTTCGATAGTATGCTGGGCCAGAAACAGCCACACACTACTTATCTTCTTAATTTCGAAATCCACCCGAAGCTCATGGAAATCTAGGTTTATTTTTACGGTTCTCCTTAACTGACCGCCACAAACCAAGGCTTTCAAGGAGAATCCTGCTTTCCTATCTGATAGGAACGAGGCTAATCTTACTATAATTCAGATTATGCAGCTAGAGCGTAGTTATTTTCGCCGTGTAAAATTGTAAGATCTTATATTTACGAGCAAGGTCTCAATGCTCGACGTGCTTACTTATCAATTCGACTTGCTGTCAAAACCAGTCGACCCCTTTTTACTTTGAAACTCAAAAATGAATTTCGGTCAGCAAATATACAATTTAAAACTTGAATTATATCTACTAAACTAGCAACTCTGTATCAAAAATCATTCCTCTTTTTCTCCTTTTGTCAAAGGAAATGGATAGTCTCCAAATATCCTAGCCAGTTTTCTAACCTGATATGTTCTGGTTGTGAACTTATTAGACAATGCAATTATCGTTACACCTTCATTTTTTAAAGTTATATAGGACGATGTATTTCCGTGCCACCAACCGTTGTGGAAATAAAAATTTTGTCCTGTTTTCCAATTTATCATTCGTATACCAAGGCCGTAATTTTTTTCGCCTACGCGTTCATTGCTAAATCCAGTATATATCTGTGCAAGCAATTTTGGACTCAAAAAACCAGGAGCATTTCTACCTCTGTCAAATTTCAATAAATCCCTAACAGTAGAATAGATGTTCTTATCACCGTAAATTTCATCTAAAAAATCTTTACCAATTTCAACTCCATTACCTTTATAGGACGGAGCAATACTGTCTTTATCTCTTTCATAATCAAAAACATACGTGTTTTTCATTCCCAGTGGTTTGAAAATCATTTCTTGCATTGCTTTTTTGTAGGGGAGTTTCGTTGTCTTTTCAATTATCAAAGCCAACATAGCGTAATTAGTGTTACAATATCCAAAGCGTGTGTCAGTTTTATATTCTAAAGTAATACCTTTAGTAGCCATGATAGTTAATATATCTTGATTACTAAGTCGATTATGTCTGTCCCAAATTTCTTTCTTATCAGTGAAATAAGCATAGTTGCGCATTCCGCTTCTGTGGTCCAATAGCATTTTAACCGTTACTAGTGGATAAGGAAATTCTTTTAATATCGTGTTTACTTTTTGGTCTAGACCAATTCTTTTTGCATTTATTAATTTTAATACTGCCGTTGCGGTCAGTACTTTACTTACTGACGCTAAGTGTAATGGTGTAGAGCTGGTAATTAATCTCTTTTTTCTAAAATTGGCATAACCTTCATATTTTTCATAAATGATTTGACCATTTTTAGCCACAAGAAAACTACCGTTTAAACTATTGTGTGGCCAGGTTTTGTTGTAAAAATACTCTATCGATCCTTTTTTAGAATTGATATATTCAGCCGTTAGTTTGGGTTGCTCGTTTGTTAAAGGAACCATTTTAGGCAATGTGCTTTTTGGGAGTTGAGCATCGCTTAATTCTACTTTCTTTTTATCTTTTGTACAAGAACTCAAAACTAATGTAAGGACGAGTAATTGTATTATATTTGCTTTTTTTATAAAATTCATTTCCATAGTGCTAGAAACGCAAATATATAGAATCAATCTCTGTTGATTTATTTTTTTTCCAAAATCTTAACACTATTTTATTAAAGTCTTGCAATGGCAGATTTCTATCTTTGTGGACATCAGCTTTTAAAGAAATTAGCCATTTTATTTTATTAAAAAAAGAAATTAAATTTACCTTAATTTGTTATATTTGTAACAAATTAAAACTATTAAGTTATATTAAATCAAAATAAAAGTATTTAAAAATGAAATTCGGAATTATTAAAGAAAGAAAAAACCCACCAGACAGAAGAGTTGTTTTTTCACCAGATGAATTGGCAAAAATAAAGCAGCTTTACCAAGACGCTTCTATAAAAGTGGAAAGTTCTGATATTCGAATTTTTACAGATGAGCAATACAAAGAATTGGGGATTGAAATAACAAATGATCTTAGTGATTGTGATGTTTTATTTGGTGTAAAAGAAGTCCCAACAGAAGATTTAATTCCTAATAAATCTTATTTCTTTTTTTCGCATACTATAAAAAAACAGCCTTATAATAGAAAGTTACTGCAAGCCATTCTTGATAAAAACATTGATTTATACGATCATGAAACGATAGTAGATGCTAACAACCGCAGGTTAATCGGTTTTGGAAGATATGCAGGAATTGTTGGTGCTTATAATAGCATTAGAGCCTTTGGAATAAAATTCGGATTGTTTAAAATTCCAAAAGCGGAAACACTCTCGGGTAAAGAAGCATTAATTACTCATTTAAAGCGTTTGGTTTTGCCTCCATTAAAATTTGTGATTACCGGTACTGGAAAAGTAGGTAATGGAGCCAAAGAAGTTTTGGATGCCATTAAAGTAAAAGAAGTTTCAGTGGAAAATTACTTGACAAAGAATTATTCTCAACCTGTTTACACTCAAATTGACGTGTTGGATTACAACAAACGTAAAGATGGGCAAGTATTAGATTTTACTGATTTTTATCAAAATCCAACGGAATATGTTTCTGATTTTGAAAAATTCACAAAGGTAACAGAGATTTTTATTGCAGGACATTTTTATGGTAATGAAGCGCCAGTTATTCTAACTCAGGAAATGCTTCAAGCCAAAGATTGTAAAATAAAAGTCGTAGGTGATATTTCCTGTGATGTCAATGGTCCAATTGCGTGTACGCTTAGATCATCAACTATTGCAGAACCTTTGTATGGATATTTACCTAATGAAAATAAAGAAGTAGATGTATTTCATCCTGCGGCAATTGTCATAATGGCTGTTGATAATTTACCATGTGAATTGCCAAAAGATGCCAGCGAAGGTTTTGGAGAAATGTTTATGGAACATGTTATTCCAGCCTTTTTTAATGGAGATAAAGACGGAATTCTCCAAAGAGCCAAAATCACCGAAAAAGGAAAACTGACGCCAAGATTCAGTTATTTACAAGATTATGTAGATGGAAAATAGATTTGAGTTATGAGTTATGAATTGTAAATTATGAATCTCCAATGATTCTTAGGGAACAGTAAGGCTGTTTAAAATACGGACTAAACTAAAAACAAAAAACCCTGAAATGTTTACATTTCAGGGTTTTCCAATTTATAACTTATAATTTATAACTCATAATTATTTTAAGCTTCCTACCATGTCTTCCGGTTTAACCCAAGCATCAAAATCTTCTGGCGTTACGTAACCCAAACGAACGGCTTCCTCTTTTAGAGTTGTCCCGTTTTTATGCGCTGTTTGAGCAATTTCAGCCGATTTATAATATCCAATTTTAGTATTCAATGCAGTAACAAGCATTAAAGAATTATCAACTAATTCTTTGATTCGTTTGTAGTTAGGCTCGATTCCTTGTGCGCAATGTTCGTCAAAAGACATACATGCATCACCTAATAATCTGGCTGATTGCAAGAAGTTAGCCGCCATCAACGGTTTAAATACGTTCAATTCATAATGACCTTGCATTCCACCAACAGATATAGCAACATCGTTCCCCATAACTTGTGCGCAAACCATAGTTAATGCTTCACATTGAGTAGGATTTACTTTTCCTGGCATAATGGATGAACCTGGTTCGTTTTCTGGAATGATGATTTCACCAATTCCTGAACGTGGTCCAGAAGCCAACATACGAACGTCATTTGCAATTTTATTTAATGAAACTGCTAATTGTTTTAATGCGCCATGAGATTCAACAATGGCATCATGAGCCGCTAGAGCTTCAAATTTATTTTCGGCAGTTACGAATGGATGTCCAGTGAATTCAGCAATATATGCAGCTACTTTTACATCATAACCTTCAGGAGTATTTAAACCTGTTCCTACTGCAGTTCCACCC
Organism: Flavobacterium sp. CG_9.10; assembly: GCF_015752245.1. Lineage (NCBI taxonomy): Bacteria > Pseudomonadati > Bacteroidota > Flavobacteriia > Flavobacteriales > Flavobacteriaceae > Flavobacterium > Flavobacterium sp. CG_9.10. Next base: position 64,743 of record NZ_JADOVD010000017.1, on the reverse strand, counting down.
AAAGCCACTTCTGATAAGTGTGCCAATGTATTTTTAACCGCTTTTAAACCATAATTCAATTGTGCTACATATCCTGAAATTTCTTGCCCTAAGGTAAGTGGAGTGGCATCCATTAAATGGGTACGACCAATCTTAACTACAGTATTGAATTCTACCGCTTTTGCATGAAGTGTATCTCTTAATTTTTCAACACCTGGAATCGTAATTTCTACTACTGCTTTATACGCTGCAATATGCATTCCTGTTGGAAAAGTATCATTAGATGATTGGGATTTGTTGACATCATCATTGGCTTTGATAAATTGTTCGCCTTCGCCAATGTTGAATCCTTTTAATACTTGGGCACGATTAGCAACTACTTCATTTACGTTCATGTTACTTTGCGTACCTGAACCAGTTTGCCAAATTACCAATGGAAATTCGTCGTCTAATTTACCAGCTAGGATTTCGTCACAAACAGCAGCGATTGCATCTCGTTTTTCGATTGGTAAAACGCCTAAATCACAATTAGCGTAAGCAGCTGCTTTTTTTAAATAAGCAAATCCTTCAATAATTTCTTTAGGCATGGAAGCCGAAGATCCTATTTTGAAATTGTTTCGGGAACGTTCTGTTTGTGCTCCCCAATATTTGTCTGCAGGAACCTGCACTTCACCCATCGTGTCTTTTTCTATTCTGAATTTCATTTTTATGATGTTAAATTGTGTGTGTTCGCTTTTTGTTTGAAACTAGCCCCGATAGAAGTGGAAATCCTTTTATGCCGTCCCGAAACTTCGGGACGACATAAAAGATTATAACGGATAGCGGGAAATAGCTCCAAATTCTCAGCCCAAAAATACGGATAATTCCCTTTTTATAAAAATTGATTCGTAGTTTTTGTTGTTTTTTATTGGTATGAAAAGGAATTAAACTTACATTTGTGGCTACATTCAAAATTCCGGAAAACATGTTTGAATTTTCACAGTACTTAGGCTTTTTACTTTTCTTAACCGTTCTTACTATAGGATTCTGGTTGATGTTTTTTTTAGTTGGTTTCGTATCTTATTGGATAGGTGGAGCAACTTGGGAAGCGTTTAAAGAGAAAAGAGCTAAAAAGAAGCAACAACAACAATCAGTTTAATCTGATTGTGACATAAAAAAAGGACCCGTTTTTACGAGTCCTTTTTTTTGTGCTTGATTTTATAATTACAAAAAAAGGACTCATTTTCATGAATCCTTTTGTTTGAAATAATAATTAGTCCTGTAAAATGTAAAGTTCAACTTGAAGCAGCTTTTACTGATTACATTTTATATTTATCCTTGGAAGTCTCCTTCACCTTCATTCATGTTCTTCTTAGGTTGTTTTTCCTTTTCGTTTTTCTGTTTGTTGAAACGGTAGGTAAAGGATAAACTGAACTGTCTTTGTCTCCATTGCATTTCTGAATAAGAACTTACAATTCCTGGAAGATAGGTTTCCATGATTCTTTTTCTGGAATTGAATACATCGCTGATGTTGAATGACAGCGTTCCTTTGTCTTTCATGACGTCTTTGCTAAAAGCTAAGTTTGCTGCGAAAACACCTAAACTTTTTCCTTGCGCATTGTTTTGCGGACCGTTATAAGTTGCATTAGTTTGCCAATCTATTTTGTATGGCAAAGTAACTTTTGATGTTATTCTTGTAAACCAAGATGTTGCTGTGTTGTCAAAATTTTGTGTTATCAGCATATTATTGAAATCAGTGTACACGTAATTACCTTGAGTTTGGTTACGGAAGAAATTGAAATTACCGTTTAATTTCCACCATTTGTAAGGAGAATAATTTAAAGTAAATTCAAATCCTGTTCTGTATTCTGTAGCCAAGTTAATTGGGGAACTAATAATTACCGGTGTTCCATTTACAAAATCTCCTGATTCTCTTCTTGCGAATTGGAAAACATCGGTTGTCTTATTGACATATAATGAAGTATTAAAGGTCAACTTTTCCCAGCGTTTAATATATCCTAAATCGATAGCATCAGTATATGCGGGGTTTAAATCAGGATTTCCAACAAAAATATTGATGTTGCTGGACAAGTTGCTGAAAGGATTCAACATTCTTCCCATTGGTCTTTGAATTCTTCGGCTATAACTAATGGAAGCACTGCTTTTATCAGAGACTTCGTATGTAAAAAATGCACTAGGGAAAAAGCTATTGTATTTTTTATTATTGAAATCATTAGTGGCAAGCTGATTAATATCAATATTAGAATCTTCCCAACGTAAACCAAAAAGTGCTGAGAATTTATTCACTTTAAATCCATACTGAGTGTAAATTGCGTTTGTTTTCTCCTTATATTCTAATGTATTGGTGAAGTTACTATTGATTACGCCATCATTTTGGACTTGATAATCAGTAAGCAATTTTATAAAATTTCCACGATATCCTGCTTCAAACTGACTTCCTTTTCCTAGGGGTAATACGTAATCCGTTTGAATTAAATTTCGGCCTTGACTTTGATTATTAATGGTGTTATCAAATTTTATCGTGTTTGAATTTGTTGCCGAGTCACTTATTAACGCAAGGTTTGTATCATCATTTGTAGAAAATGAACCGTCAATAGTTAATTTATGACCGTCTTTTTTGAAGTTTTTAGTAAAATTTGTAGCAAACTCTACGTTTTCACTATCGCTTCCTTCATTATTTATCCGATTTCTTGTGTAAGTATAGACATTGTTTGCGTCGTAATTATTTTGGAACACATTATCAGTATTGTCTCCGGTGCTCTTTCTATAATTGAAGGTATTAGTCCACGAAGTGCTTTTGTCTAAATACCATTCCATACCAAAGTTTCCATTATAGCCTTTACTATATCGGTCGTTTTTTCTAGATTCGTTGATGTAATTTCTCGTTGTGTTATCAGAATTTAAATATCTTGAATTAGTAATTGCATTTCCGGGACTGTTTCTATAATTGTATCCTTGATTTGTAAAAAGGTTAAAATTGGTCGACTTATAGTTAAGCGTTCCACTTATTCCGTGATTATCTGGATAACCGGTTGAAGCAATAAAAGTTCCATTTAAACCAAGGTTTTTTCCTTTTTTCAAAATAATATTTAGTAAACCACCACCACCTTCAGCGTCATATCTAGCTGATGGATTGGTAATAACTTCTACTTTTTCAATAGCATCAGCGGGAATTAATCGCAAAGCTTCGGCGATATTAATAGCATTTGAAGGTTTTCCGTCAATAAGGACTTTCACATTATCGTTGCCACGAAGGCTTACATTTCCTTCAACATCTACGGAAACGGATGGAATATTGTCAAGAACATCACTTACAGTTCCTCCTTTTACCATTAAATCACTACCTACATTATAAACTTTTTTGTCTAATTTAATTTCGACCGTAGTTTTTTCCGATCTAATAACAACTTCATTTAATTGATTTGCATCTTCGTCTAAAGCTATTTGACCCAAATTTGTACTTGTCTGAAGGCTTTTTTGTTTAATTTGATTCAATTTGAAAGAGATAAACTCAATTTTTATATCATAAATTCCAGGAACGAGGTCGATATCAAACTCTCCTTTTGCATTTGTAATTCCACCTGCAACAGGCTTTGGATTATTGGGATATAGAAAAGTAACTGTAGCATATTCAAGCGGTTGTTTACTCACTTTTTCAATTACATTTCCTGTAATTTTAATTTTAGGTTTTGAATTAGGTCCTTGTTGAGCAAAATTTATTAGAGTAGAAAAAAGGAATGCAAAGGTTAAGAGTTGTTTTAATTTTGTTGGCATTATATTAATTTTAGATATTCTTTTTAGATTGTTAAAAGTGGATTTGGTTTAAAAGCCAAATCACAATAAAATGTTAATTAAATTATTGCGATACCGCTAAATGAAACCGGAGACTTTGTCCAGTTCTCTGCCTAATATTGCTTTGTTTCCTATGATGACAATTGGTCTTTCGATAAGAATAGGATAATCGACCATTGCTTGGATAATTTCATCAGGACTCATTTCTATATTTTTGAAATTTTCTATCCAAATTTTCTCTTTTTGACGAACCAATGAAATAGGTTCAAAGTGTAATTTTTTGAGAATTGCTGTTAATTCAATAAAAGTGGGACCATTTTCAAGGTAATTGATGATCTCATATTCTTTTTCAGATTCTTTAATCAGAGCTAAGCAGTTTCTTGATTTTCCACAACGTGGATTATGGTATATTTGTATCATCTAATTTTTTTAGAAAGGAAATTGTAAATTCAATTCATTCTATAAGTGTAACAAAAGTACAATTCGTTACTCTAATTTTAATAATATAAAAAACAAAAATCTATGTTTATAGAACAAGGAATAAGACCAGAAAATAATTTTTGGAAATATATTGGGGGTTCCATATTGATTATTTTCGCCTCTTTTGTCGGTCAGGTTCCTTTATTACTTGCTTTGTATTATGAAACCTATGTGAATGGGAAACCATACCCTACTTCTAATGATGCAATTATGAGTTTTTTTGAACCCAATATGACATTATTTTTAATCCTGATTTCATTCGTTTTTGCGATGCTCGGAATTTTCTTCGTGGTGCGTTATTTGCACAATCAAACGATGCTTTCTATTACAACTTCAAGATCTAAAATGGATTGGAATAGAGTACTTTATTCATTTTCAATTTGGGCAATTTTTACCATTGTAACGACTTTAGCATTCTATTTGTCTAATCCAAGTGACTTTGTAATCAATTTTAAACCCATCCCGTTTTTTATTTTAGTGGTGATAGGAACACTGTTGATTCCAATTCAAACCAGCACCGAGGAATATGTTTTTAGAGGTTATTTGATGCAAGGATTCGCTAATCTGGCAAAAAACAGATGGTTTCCTTTAATTATGACTTCTGTTATTTTTGGTGTCATGCATATTTCAAATCCAGAAGTTTCTAAAATCGGTAATATCATTTTAGTTTACTATGTAGGAACTGGATTATTTTTGGGGGTAATTACTTTAATGGATGAAGGGATGGAATTAGCTTTAGGATTTCATGCCGCTAACAATTTGGTAAGTGCTTTATTAGTAACTTCAGATTGGTCTGCATTTCAAACAAATTCCATTTTTAAAGATATTTCGCAACCTTCAGCAGGATTAGATGTTATATTCCCGGTTGTTATTATTTACCCGATACTTTTATTTATCTTTAGTAAAAAATACAAATGGGTTAATTGGAAAGAAAAATTAACTGGAAAAATAGCATAACAATAATCTATTAATGATTTAAATTTAAGTATCATGAATACAATCACATACAATAACGTAAACAATCATTTTAAACTGAATGGATTTCATTTGGGTAAAAAAGATTTATGCCGAGTAGCTTACAGTTTTATTAAAGAAGGAGATGAGTACGAGAAATCCGTTGGCGATTTTATTCTGGATTGGTTTGATAAAAAAACATATATTGACCTCAATACTTCTGGAACTACCGGAACTCCAAAAATTATTAGAATCGAAAAACAAGCAATGGTAAATTCAGCGTTAGCAACTGGTGATTTTTTCAAATTGAGCCCGGGAGATAAAGCATTACATTGCTTGCCAACTAAATATATTGCTGGAAAAATGATGTTTGTTAGAAGTTTTATTTTGGGTCTTGATATGGATTTTGTAGCGCCCAACTCGCATCCGCTGTTGTATAATGATAAAAAATATGATTTTGTTGCCATGGTTCCGTTGCAAGTTCAGAATTCTTTATCAGAATTAAAAAATGTAAAAAAAATGATTGTTGGCGGTGTTAAAATCAGTAAATCTTTAGAAAAAAGTCTTGCAAAGTTGAAAACGCAAACCTACGAAACGTATGGGATGACAGAAACAATTACGCATATTGCCGCCAAAAAAATAGGCGAAAAGGCTTTTTCTGTTTTACCTAATATTAAAATTTCTCAAGATGAACGGAATTGTTTAGTCATTGATGCGCCACAAATTGCAGAAGATACAATTGTTACTAATGATATCGTAGAATTAATAAATGACACTCAATTTTGTTATGTAGGCCGAATTGACAATGTTATAAATAGCGGTGGAATCAAATTAATTCCAGAGCAAATTGAGGATAAGCTTTCAGGGAAAATTCATTCAAGATTTTTTGTAACAGGGATTCAAGATGCGATATTAGGAGAAAAATTAGTGCTTATTATCGAAGGAGAGAAACAAACATTAGATGAAAATACTTTTGATGAATTAGATAAATACGAAAAACCAAAAGAAGTCTTTTACGTTTTAAAATTTAGCGAAACTGATAACGGGAAAATCAAAAGAAAAGAAATTCAAGAAAGCATCTAGATTTTTTCCAAACCAGAAAGAAATCATTTGTTATATCCAGATGCTATTTTTATGGGTTGTTATTTTTGCATTTTAAAATAGTAATCAGCAGAATGTTATCCACTACCATAAAACAAGAAAAAACTACAAATTGTTAGGTCATTAGGTGCTATCAGTAATAATTCAGCTGGGAAATACTTTTAGCACTTGCCCACTTATTAAAGTTTTTGCAGTATTCGTAGTACTTTGTTGGTACAAAATCACAAATTAAGTTACTAATTTTTAACGACACATATGTTTTTTTCGGAGAAAACAAAATATGATATAATTTTTAAGGGTAATTAACGGACAGCTGTGAAATTTAAAGTGATAAATTCTTATTTACAGTTCCTTTATTAAAACTATCGAAAATTTTTGACCGTGCGTATTTTGAGAATAAGTATGCGATTCTAAATTTTTTAAATATAACTCAAAGTTCAGTTTCTTTTTGCTAAATATTTCACTAAATATATCCTACAACAAGAACCAAAATGTGCAGAACCTTCATCTAATCCCAAAATTGGTTTTGGGTGAAATCTTTTGCTTTACTCTTAGATTAACATTTATCACTAATCATTTTATATCCTTTAAAATCCAATCCATTTCGGGATCGTTTCCTTTAATTCGGTCTTGCAGTGTTGGCGAGATTGGTACATCCGGAAAAATCCCTCTTCCAATACTATCTGTTTTATAAGGAGCAGCCATTAACATTAATCCTATTCTAATTTTCAAGTCGGAATTGGGTAGTTTTATAATAGGCATAAACCCAGCGACGGTTCCGTTATACGCTCCTCCAGTTTCTTCACCCACAAAAGTGGCTCTTTTTGAACCTTTTAGATTCGAGGAAATAATGCTAGATGCCGAAAAGCTAACGCCATTAATAAGAACATAAATTTTTCCTTTAAAGGAATTTTTATTCACTTTATTATGTTTTGTTTGTGTTGCGTAACTATTTTTTCCGTCTTTATCCTTGTGAACCGTCAAAGCTAAATACGAATATAGTAATGGAGAAAAAATAGTTTTTATCGTTTTTACAGCAAAGGAACCTCCATTAAAATAGGCACCTTCAAATAAACTTGATTTTGAGACTACTTCAGATTTGTCCAAAAATACAAAGGCAGAGTCTGATAAGTAGGAGTATAAGTTAACGATTTCACTCAAGCGTCCACCTCCATTATTTCTCAAATCAAGAACAAGTATTTTAGATTTATTTATTTCAATTTTTCTAAAACTTTCTTTGTAAAAAGTTCTAAAATCTCCGTTCTTAAAGCCTCTGATTTTGATTACCGCAACACTGCTGTCTTTCTCCTCAAAGTGTATGTTTCGACTATAATTTTTTGAAACGGAGTCATAACCATTAACTCTTTTCTTCTTTTTAATTGCCTTTGATTTTGCTTTCTCCACCGCAGTTAACTTGATTGGAATTTTTTTTACCCGTTTTTTAGTTGTGTCTTCCTTAAGTCTTCTGATTGTAATTACTTTTAAGCTATCATTAAATTTAAAATTATAAGTAAGACTATCTTTTATACCATTTTGAGTGCTAAAAAATGAAGAAAATCTCCTGCCAGAACTACGGCTTTTTAAAGTAGAATTATAGCCATCGGAACTATAGTACTGATTGTATTCTTGAATTAAATCTGCAGGTTTTGTTCCGTTTACCGCAACAACTTCTGTTCCCGCTTTTATGGTTTTATTATAAGATTTGTTTTTGATAACATACAATTTATCATCAATAAAATCAAAATCAAATTGAGATAATGGCCCTGTTCCTTTTTTAAGAAGTGCTTTAGTTTCCTTTTTTGTCATTAATTTTTCAGGAGGATATAAAAAGGTATGTCCTTGCCTTACTGCTGAAACTACGGGACTCAATTTTTTGTAAAAAGCAAGAGGAGTGAGGGGTTCAGTAATCGTTGATTTTAGACTGTCAAATTTATAATCTAGATCTTTTTTAGCTATATACCAATATAAATTAGGATGTAAATGCTGTAATTTTTTATAAGTAAAATCAACATCCGATTTCAGCTTATCTACTCTTATTAGATCAGTTAACTGCTCATTGTGTTTTTTTACAGAACTACATTGGGCAAAAAATAAGAGGATGAAAACGTATGGAATTATTTTTTTCATGCTTTTTGAAAAAGGGTTTTTGTCTTTTGTTGTTCTAGTATGCAACCGAGTAGCTATTTTGTTTTTCAACTTAAATTTATCTTATTTCTTCTTTAGTTATTACTTTCTCGTATGCTTTTCTGCTGCTTCCTCTAAAATACACTTCGCCACAATAGGTGTACCCTAATTTTTCAAGAACTTTCATCATGGCAAAGTTATCAAAATTAGTATCTGCTTTGATGCTGAAAATGTTGTTGCTCAACGCAAATTCTTCTATGAATCTCACTAATTTTGTTGCTAAGCCTTTGCCTAAATGATGTTCGGAAATCGCTATACGATGAACTACTACAAAATCATCGTTCGTTAGCCATTTCCCTTCTATTTTTTTATAAGCAGGTTCGTCATTGATTAACAGCGCACTATAGCCGATGATAGTATCTCCTTCTATCAAAACAAATCCCGCATTTTTGTCAATGTCGTTTTGTATCACTTCCGGATTTGGATAACCGTCTTGCCATTGATTACTCCCGTCTTGTTTTCTACGTGCTATTGCCTGCTGTAAAATAGCCCATATTTGAGGAAGTTCTGATGGTATGGCTTTTCTAAATTGGTAGGTCATTAGTAAGATAAGTTTTTTATTGGAGGATTGTTTTGGTTATTTTATGTTAGTGGGCATAAGTGGGACGCTCGCGCTAGCTAGCTTTGCAGGTAGTTTTTTAAATATGAGGAGTAATTCTGTTTTCGATTTTGTCATCAACTTCTTGTTGAAGTATGTTTTTGATATAAGTTATAAAATCTTCAACAGCTTGAGCATTCAAGGGATTTATTTTTATATATTCTTCTCTTTTTTCCTTTATTATTTGGGTCCATCTTCTTTGTGTATACTTAACTGCCATGTCTTTATAAAGATTTTCTTTTATTATTCTCAAAGTAGCACTTATATCCAGTGATAAAATGCAAAACATTGTTTCCATATCTTCTTCTAAATTTTCTCCATCTTCGTCAACTTCAAATATTTTTTTTAGTTTTTTATAATTATTTGTAACAGTGAAACATTTTTCAAACGTATCAATAGAGTTTATATGAGCAAATTTGTTTCTAATCTCCATGAATATTTGGAATTTTTCCCTATGTAATTTGTCAAGTTGATTCAAATCTAATAACAAGTTTGCTTTGGCATTAAAGCTTAGAGCTTGGGTCGTAATACCAAAAGATTTAGATTCTTCCGGTATTATCCCAAGTAGTTTTGCAAGTACAAGATTGATTGCTTCTTCTGTTTTTACAGATAACTCTATTACTAATCCTCTAGGAGTATGTTTGATTTCGTTTTTCATAAAATTACTTCTAACTCTTAATTATTCGTGAAAAACCTTCATATTTCTAATCTAAAATAAATTAATCTACGAAACTTTGTTTTGTTTTATTTCTCAAATATAAAGAAATAAACTACAAGAAAAAAGTAGGAATCCTATTGTTTTTTAAATGAAATTGTTGTGAAAATAGTCCGTAGTCATGTAGCCCCGATAGCAGCGGCATCTCCCGCCTTTTTGGCGGGAATACAGCGGATAGCGGGAGGGATGTTGTTATGGAAATAGGTGTTTCTGCTCCTAGAAATAAAAACGATTAACTTCGTTGAGTCTGAAGGTTTCTCGATAAATTTTTTGTTGCATTTCATTGCACAAAAAAACACTCGAATCGACGTTTTTAATAATGAATTACACCTGAATCACACCTAAATTAAATTTCTTTTCAATAGGGGAGTGATTCGCCGCTTCGATACCCATAGATATCCAAGTTCGAGTGTCCAACGGATCAATAATAGCATCGGTCCACAATCTGGAAGCGGCGTAATACGGAGAAGTTTGCTCGTCGTATCTTGCTTTGATTTTGTCAAATAGTGCTTTTTCTTTGGCCTCATCAACGATTTCTCCTTTTGCTTTAAGCGAAGAAGCTTCAATTTGTGCCAATACTTTCGCTGCTTGTGTTCCGCCCATAACGGCTAGTTCCGCGCTTGGCCAGGCGAAAATTAATCTTGGGTCATACGCTTTTCCGCACATGGCATAATTTCCGGCTCCATAAGAATTTCCAACAATTACGGTGAATTTTGGAACTACCGAGTTAGAAACCGCATTCACCATTTTGGCACCATCTTTAATGATACCGCCATGTTCTGATTTGGATCCAACCATAAAACCGGTAACGTCTTGAACAAAAACCAAAGGAATTTTCTTTTGGTTGCAATTGGCAATAAAACGAGTGGCTTTATCAGCGGAATCAGAGTAGATAACGCCCCCAAATTGCATTTCGCCATTTTTGGTTTTTACTACTTTTCGTTGGTTAGCAACGATTCCCACTGCCCAACCATCGATTCTGGCATAGCCGGTAATAATTGTTTGACCGTAACCGTCTTTGTAAGCTTCAAACTCGGAATTATCAACCAAACGATTAATGATATCCATCATGTCGTATTGCTCATTACGAGCTTTCGGTAAAATTCCATATAGGTCATTTTCATCTAAAGCTGGTTTTGCCGCTTTTATTCGGCTGTAACCTGCTTTGTCGAAATCACCAATTTTATCAACTATATTTTTTATTTTGTCTAATGCGTCTTTGTCATCTTTGGCTTTATAATCGGTAACTCCCGAAATTTCACAGTGCGTAGTTGCTCCGCCCAATGTTTCATTATCGATGCTTTCGCCAATGGCTGCTTTGACTAAATAACTTCCTGCCAGGAAAATACTTCCTGTTTTTTCAACTATAAGCGCTTCATCACTCATAATTGGCAGATAAGCTCCACCAGCGACGCAACTTCCCATAACTGCGGAAATTTGAGTAATTCCCATGCTGCTCATCTGCGCGTTATTTCTAAAAATCCTTCCAAAATGTTCTTTGTCCGGAAAAATTTCGTCTTGCAAAGGCAAATACACTCCCGCACTATCCACTAAATAGATGATTGGCAATCTATTTTCCATGGCGATTTCTTGCGCACGTAGATTTTTCTTAGCGGTAATAGGAAACCAAGCGCCTGCTTTAACCGTGGCATCATTGGCCACGACAATGCATTGCTTTCCTCTGATGTATCCTATTTTTACAACAACTCCACCGGAAGGACAACCACCATGTTCTGCATACATTCCTTCACCAACAAAGGCTCCAATTTCAATACTTTTAGCTTTGGCGTCAAGCAAATAATCAATGCGTTCTCGAGCAGTCATTTTGCCTTCGCCATGTAATTTTTGGATGCGTTTTTCGCCACCTCCCAATTTAACGATGCTCAATTTTTGTCGTAATGCAGAAAGTAAAAGTTTATTGTGGTCCTCGTTTTTATTGAAGTTCAAATCCATGATGAAATAGTTGTTAAATAATTAGTGCTAAATTAAAAAAATTATGGAATAAATTTCATAAAATTATTTAGTTTAGAACATTAATCGAATATATTCTTGATATTAAAGCAAAAAAACAGAACCTAAATCCTGTTTTTTTATGAATTTAATAATAAACTTGATATTTATTTTTTTGAATCAGTAACCATTCTTTTTAAAATAGCCCATTGTCGTAATGCATCACGTGCTTCTACAGCCGGGTATCCTAGCATTGTTTTTCCCGCGGGAATATCTCCAGTTACCCCGGAACCAGCGCCTATCACAGCTCCGTCACCAATAGTTACGTGGTCTTTTATCGAAGCGCTTCCGCCAATAATAACACCATTTCCTAACGTAACTGAACCTGCCAATCCACTATTTCCGGCCATAATGCAAAATTTACCCAATTTACTATTATGACCAATTTGCACTAAATTGTCAATTTTGCAGCCATCTCCTATTATTGTAGAACTGAATTTTCCTCTATCAACACAACTGTTTGCTCCAATTTCGACACCATTACCTATAATTACATTTCCAATATGTGGAATTTTCACTAAACCTTTTTCGGCACAAGGTCTAAATCCGAAACCATCTGCTCCAATTGTTGCATTTGGGTGGATGATACAATCGTTTCCAATTTGGGACCGTTCTCTAATTACAGCTCCTGACCAAATGATCGTATTTTTTCCTATAGTACATTCGTCGAGAATAGTTGCGTTTGGATAAATGGTGGTGTTTTCTCCAATTTTGACCTTTGGCCCAATATAGGATCCCGCTCCAATTTTTGAGCCAACACCAATAAGCGCTGATTTATCTACAGTGGCAGTTGGATGAATTTCTACATAGAATTGAGGCATTGGACGTGCAAAAAGTTCCAATACTTGCGACATCGCTAAATCCGCATTTTTTACTTTTATAAAAGCCCTATTTTCTCCTGGTGCGATCGAAATATCTTCGTTTACAACAGCTACACAAGCTTTGGATTTTTCCCAAAATTTTTCGTATTTTTTATTTCCAATAAACGAAATTTCCGAAGTCTTAGCAACTTCAAGTTGTTCTGGTGCAGTAATATTTTGGGAAGTATTCCCTACAAGAATTCCTTTTAGGACTTCATTTATTTCTTGGACTGTGTAGGATTTCATTGGATTTGTAATAGATTTGTTTGGGTATTTTCACCAAATAAAACAATTTACAGTTGTAATTCCAAATCTTTCATAATTTCTTAACAAGTTCAAAACTGGTCGAGTTTGAGCTATCATCCTAAAATGCAATATTTTATCCTTAAGTTTGCCGGTTAATTTATATACGTTACTATGAGAATTCTTCGACTAAAAATTTCTTTCTTTCTAGTTCTTTCTTCTTCTTTTATTGCAAATGCTCAGATTCAAGCTTTATTTAATAATAAAACCCAACTCCGAAATATGACGGAACGCTGGGAACTAGATACAACTGCCGTTAGAGGAACTTTTTTAGTCACTCCTTATAAGCCGATGTATGTTTTACCGGTTCAATGGACTAGTTCATCTAATGAAAGACCTACTTCTGGAAATGTCGATCCTGATTATATTGCGCCTGATGGAGTTGATTATAATAACGTTGAGTCAAAATTTCAATTAAGTTTTAAGACAAAAGTATTACAAAACTTTTTTTGGGGACACGGAGATTTTTGGGTTGCCTATACTCAAATATCCCACTGGCAGATTTATAATACTAAATTATCGCGCCCTTTTAGGGAAGTAAATTATGAACCGGAATTGATTCTAAACTTTCCTGTAAAATTTAAACTTTTTGGTTTTAATACTCGAATGATTGGTATGGCCGTAAATCATCAATCAAACGGAAAAAGTGATCCCTTTTCTCGTAGCTGGAACAGAGTTATACTTCATGCCGGATTTGAGCGCAATAATTGGAGTATTTATGTTAGGCCATGGTTTATATTGCCAGCCGCAAAAAATGATAATCCCGATATTGCAGAGTATATTGGACGGGGGGATGTGAATATAATTTATGCTAAAAACGGAAATATTTTATCATTTATTGGAACTCATAATTTGAATTTTAATTCAAAATCAAAAGGTGGCGCTTCATTTTCCTGGTCGTACCCAATTAAAAATAATTTAAAAGGTTTTTTTCAGGTTTCTCATGGTTACGGGGAATCATTGATAGATTATAATCACTCTCAAACTACAGTTGGTCTTGGAGTTTCATTAATAGAATGGCTTTAGGTTTTAAAATTACTGTTTTAAAAATCTGTACTCAAACATTGTAATGGTCTTGCGATAAATTGGCTAGGTTTGTTAATGAGAGTAAAAGTGCTTTTAAAATACTACCGTGAGTTTTTGCTAGTTTTTAAATAATAAATCCATCATTAAAATGAAAATATTAAACCGTTTTTTGTTTTTGCCCGCAGTACTGTTTTTTTATAATAGCCTTCAGGCTCAAACAAAAAATAGTACGGTCAAAAATGCATTATTAATTGCAGAGCAAAATAAAAGTAAATTAGAAAATAGTGAACAATTATTGGTAGTGTATAATTATCAGCCAGAAAGTTATAGCGCTTTTTTTGTAACCTTAGAGAGAAAAGAGGGCTATTGGATGGTTAAATATGATCCGGTACAAGTTGGTATTGGGAAAAATGGTTTTGCATCACCGCTTAGTAAACTTGAAGGCGACGGCAAGTCCCCAACTGGTATATTTCGTTTAGGTAAATTATTTACTTATGAAAAACAGTTCGGCACACTACTGGAAAACCAACAAACAACTAAAGACGACAAATGGATTGATGATCCAAATTCTGATGATTATAATAGATACGTAAGAGGCTCTACCGATGCAAAATCGTATGAAAACCTTTTGCTAAATAATGATGCTTACAAATATTGTATGGTTATAGAATACAATACCAACCCAGTTGTAAAAGGAAAAGGTAGCGCTATCTTTCTTCATTTGGGTGTAAAAAAACCTTATTTTACTGCTGGTTGTGTTGCAATTAATGAAGAAAATATGAAGTTGATAGTAAATTGGTTGGATCCCAAACTAAACCCAATAATAATTATGGGTAATTTTAATGATTTAAAAAATGGTCTGTAAATTTTGCGATGGCACTAGTCTAAAAAATAAGTTTTAAAAATTAAAAAAAGTCCCCTCAAACATTTCGATAAACGAAAGTTGAGGGGATTTTTATATAATTTAGTTTGTGTTTTATGACATTCACTGAAAACTGACTACTATTCCTCTTCCCGTTGTCCCATCATCATAAGATAGGCTTTAAGGAATTCATCGATTTCGCCATTCATTACGCCATCAACATTGCTGGTTTCGTAGCCTGTTCGTACGTCTTTTACCAATTTATAAGGTTGCATGACATAGTTACGAATCTGGGAACCCCATTCTATTTTCATTTTTCCGGCTTCAATATCAGCGCGTTGTGCTTGCTGTTTTTTTAATTCAATTTCGTACAACTGAGAACGTAACATCTGCATAGCACGTTGTCTGTTATCTTGCTGTGATCGGGTTTCAGAACATTGAATTTGGATTCCTGTAGGTTTATGAACTAATTGTACTTTGGTTTCCACTTTATTTACATTTTGTCCCCCCGCACCGCTGGATCGTGAAGTTGTAATTTCAATATCAGCAGGATTAATGTCAATCTCGATACTGTCATCTACAAGTGGATATACATAAACCGAAGCAAACGAGGTATGCCTTTTGGCATTACTGTCAAAAGGGGAGATACGAACTAAGCGATGAACGCCATTTTCTCCTTTTAAATATCCAAAAGAATAATCGCCTTCAAATTCGAGTGTAACAGTTTTTATACCAGCCGCTTCGCCTTTTTGAAAATTCAGTTCTCTTATTTTGTAGCCGTATTTTTCGCCCCACATCATGTACATACGCATCAGCATTTCTGCCCAATCACAACTTTCGGTACCACCGGCACCTGCTGTAATCTGAACAACTGCACTCAAAGTATCGCCTTCATCCGAAAGCATGTTTTTGAATTCAATCGCTTCGATATGAGATTGAGTTGATACGTATTGTTCGTCTAATTCCTCCGCTGTAAGTTCTCCTTCTTTATAAAAATCATAAGCAAGCTGCAACTCGTCAGTCATTTCGACTGCTTTGTTGTAATCCTCAATCCATTTTCTTTTATTTCTAAGATTTTTTACAATGAGTTCAGCTTCTTTTGCGTTATTCCAAAAGTCGGGCGCAAAAGTTTTCTCTTCTTCGTTAGAAATTTCAATTAATTTGGCATCAACGTCAAAGATACCTCCTTAACGCACCAAGGCGCTCTACAATACCTTTAATTTGTTCGGTAGTTGTCATAAATTATGTAATTTTGTGGCACAAAAATAGATAATTTTTTACGTAGAGACAAGTCGCGACTTGTCCGTATCAAAAATAATAAAAAATAATATGGAAATAAATTTAGTTAGCGATACGATTACTAAGCCGTCATACGAAATGTTACAGTATATGTTTAAAGCCCAAGTGGGTGATGATGTGTACAAACAAGATCCTACAGTTATTGAACTTGAAGCCAAAGTTGCCGCAATGTTTGGCATGGAAGCCGGTCTTTTTTTTCCGTCAGGAACCATGGCTAATCAAACGGCGATAAAATTGCATACACAACCCGGAGAACAATTGATAGCCGATAAATATGCGCATGTTTATCATTACGAAGGTGGTGGTGTTTCTTTCAACAGTGGCGTTTCTTGTTGTTTGTTAGACGGAAATCGCGGAATGATTACTGCGGAGCAAGTTGCCGGAGCGATTAATGATCCTGAGTTTTATCACAGTCCGTTAACGAGTTTGGTATGTGTGGAGAATACAACTAATAAAGGTGGCGGTGCTTGTTATGAAATTGAAGATTTGCAAAAAATAAAGCAGGTTTGTGATGCCAATAATTTGAAGTTTCATATGGATGGAGCCCGAATTTGGAATGCATTGGTAGCCAAAAAACAAGACCCAAAACAATTCGGGAAGTTGTTTGATACCATTTCTGTTTGTTTGTCCAAAGGTCTTGGAGCACCAATTGGTTCGGTGTTATTGGCAGATAAAGCAACTATTCACAGGGCTTTAAGAATCAGAAAAATTTTAGGAGGAGGAATGCGTCAGGTGGGATATCTTGCTGCAGCAGGAATTTACGCTTTAGATCATAATATCGAGCGTCTTGCCGAGGATCATCGAAGAGCGAAAGAAATAGCCGACGTATTGAAAAAAGTGAATTGGGTAGCATCGGTAGAGCCTGTTGAAACTAATATTTTAATTTTTTCTTTGGCAAGTAACGTTAATGATACCGTTTTGATAGAAACATTAAAACAGAAAAATATTTCCATTAGTTCTATGGGTCATGGAAAATTAAGAATCGTTACACATCTTGATTATCGAGAAGTAATGCATACGTATGTACTAGAAACTTTGGAGAAATTAACCTTCTAGTTTAAAAAAGTTTAAGGTTTAAAGTTGTGCAATAATCAACTTTAAACCTTAAACTTTATTTTTTTTATTTAAATAAATTATCCATTCCTGGAATCATTGGCATATCCATTTTTGCAACAGCATCAAGTTCAGCTTCATTTGTTTTAGTAGCTTTTTCAATTGCTTTATTCAAAGTTAAAATCAAATAATCTTCCAGTTGCTCTTTGTCTTCCAGTAAAGAATCGTCAATTGTAATTGATTTTATTTTTCTATTGGCAGTCAAAGTTACTTTCAATAAACCATCTGTACTTTGCTCATCGATAAGAACAGTGTCCAAACGTTTTTTTGTATCCTCTATTTTTTGTTGGGTTTCTTTAAGATTTCCCATCATTCCCATTAAATCCATTTTGATAAATTTTAAATTATTGAAATACGAAATTACTACATTCAAAGGAATAACCAATGTTAAATTAGATGAAAAACGGAGTCGTTTTGAAATGACTTTGTGTTATTTTTGTAAATTCACATAAATAATAAACTCGTAAAATGTCAGAAAATATACAACCGCCTGTCGCTAAAATAATTCCTAAAAAACTAGAAAATTTAGGAGATTCAAGAACTGATAATTATTTTTGGATGAACGATAGAGAAAATCCGGAAGTTATTGACTACTTGAATAAGGAGAATGAGTATTATCAAAAAAGTACTGCGCATACCAAAGATTTTCAAAAAGATTTATTTGAGGAAATGAAAGCCCGCATCAAGGAAGACGACGAATCGGTTCCTTATTTATATAATGGTTACTTCTACATTTCTCGTTTTGAGAAAGGAAAAGATTACCCTATTTATTCTCGAAAAAAGGAAAGCCTTTCGGCAAAAGAAGAAATCATGTTCGACTGCAATGAAATGGCTAAGGGACAACCTTTCTTTCAATTTGGGGGGATGAGCATTAGTATGGATAATAAATTAGCGGTTTTTAGTTTTGATATTGTTGGAAGAAGAATATATACTGTTCAAGTTAAAAATTTAGAAACCAATGAAATTTTAGATGATAAAATAGAAAAAGTGACCGGAACTGCGGTTTGGGCAAATGACAACAAAACTATTTTTTATTCCAGTCAGGATGAAGTTACCTTACGATCGGATAAAATTTTCAAACATAAATTGGGTACAAAAACTACGGAAGATATTTTAGTTTATTTCGAAAAAGACGATACTTACAATGTTGAAATTGCCAAATCTAAATCCAAAAAATATTTGGCAATAGAATCGGGTAGTACATTAACAACGGAATATAGAATCCTAAATGCCGACAATCCTGACGGGAAATTTGAAATTTTTCAAAAACGAATTCGCGGAGTAGAATATAGCATCAATCATTATAAAGACAGTTTCTATATTATGACCAATGCTGATGATGCGGAGAATTTCAAATTGATGAAAACACTCGAAACGGCTACAACCAAAGAAAATTGGACAGAAGTTATTGCGCATCGAGAAGATGTTTTATTGGAAGATATCGAGATTTTTGCCAAATATTTAGTGGTCGAAGAGCGTTCTAACGGTTTGAATAAAATCCGTATTATGCCTTGGAGTGGAGAAGGGGAATATTATTTGCCTTTTGAAAGCGAAACCTATACGGCATATAGTACGACCAACGTTGATTTTGACACAGAAATTTTGCGTTACGGGTACCAATCTTTAGCGACACCTTCTTCGGTTATTGATTTCAACATGAGGACTAAAGAAAAAGAAATCAAAAAGGAGCAACAAGTTCTTGGTGGTAAATTTGATAAAAATAATTACACCGAAGAACGAGTTTGGGCTACTGCCGCTGATGGTACAAAAGTGCCAATCTCAATGGTGTATAGAAAAGACATAAAAAAAGACGGTAAAAATCCCTTGCTGCAATATGCTTATGGTTCTTACGGACATTCTATGGATGCCACTTTTTCTTCTACCAGGTTGTCATTATTAGATAGAGGATTTATATACGCTATTGCACATATTCGAGGAGGTGAAGATTTAGGAAGACAATGGTATGATGACGGGAAATTATTAAAAAAGAAAAATACTTTTACTGATTTTATAGATTGTTCTAAATTTTTAATAGCGCAAAAATACACCTCACCAGAGCATTTATATGCCGAAGGCGGTTCAGCAGGAGGATTATTAATGGGGGTTATAGTAAATATGGCACCAGAATTATACAAGGGTGTTATAGCACAAGTTGCTTTTGTGGATGTAATAACCACGATGCTTGATGATAGTATTCCGCTTACAACCGGGGAATATGATGAATGGGGAAATCCAAATAAAAAGAAATATTACAAGTATATGCTGTCTTATTCACCTTATGATAACTTGAAGAAACAAAATTATCCTAACATGTATGTTTCTACGGGTCTTCATGACTCTCAGGTGCAATACTGGGAACCGGCTAAATGGGTGGCTAAATTGCGAACTATGAAAACAAATAATACCGTTTTATATCTTGATACAAACATGGATGCAGGTCATGGAGGAGCATCTGGACGATTTGAGGCGCTAAAGGAATTAGCTAAAGAATTCAGTTTTTTATTAGATTTAGAAGAAATTAAAAAGTAATTCAAAAAATTTTGTTAAATTTGCAATGTTTCGAGGTTAAATAAAAAGCTCCTTGAGTAACTATTTTTTTATGAAAGAAGAAATAAACGCTTATAATAATGTATTAGAATTAATAGGTAATACTCCACTTATTAAGCTAAATAGAGTCACCGAAGAGTTAGAAGGTAATTTCTACGCGAAGGTTGAAGCTTTTAATCCGGGACATTCTTCTAAAGACAGAATAGCATTATACATAATCGAAGAGGCGGAAAAAAAGGGGATTTTATCTCCAGGTGATACCATAATTGAAACTACATCCGGAAATACCGGTTTTAGTTTAGCAATGGTTAGCATTATAAAAGGCTATAATTGTATTCTTGCGGTTAGTTCAAAATCATCCAAAGATAAAATAGATATGCTTCGTAGTTTAGGAGCTAAAGTTTATGTTTGTCCTGCCCATGTTTCTGCCGATGACGAGCGTTCGTACTACAATGTTGCCAAACGTTTGCATGAAGAAACGAAAGGTTCTGTATATATCAATCAATATTTTAATCAATTGAATATTGACGCACATTATAAATCTACCGGACCAGAAATTTGGAAACAAACAAATGGTAAAATTACGCATCTTATCGCTTGTAGCGGAACGGGTGGCACTATATCAGGAACTGCAAAGTACTTGAAAGAGCAAAATCCAAATATTAGAGTTTTAGGTGTTGATGCTTTTGGTTCAGTATTAAAAAAATACCATGAAACAGGAGAGTTTGATAATGATGAAATTTATCCTTACAGAATAGAAGGTTTAGGTAAAAACTTAATTCCATCAGCTACCGATTTTGATATGATTGATAAGTTCATCAAAGTTACCGATGAAGAAAGTGCTCATGCAGCCAGAGAGATTGTAAAAAAAGAAGGTTTATTTGTAGGATATACTTCAGGTGCGGTAATGCAGGCCATAAAACAATATGCCGAAGACGGAGAATTTAACAAGGACAGTAATGTAATTGCTATTTTTCCAGATCATGGTTCTCGTTATATGAGTAAAGTATTTAGTGACGACTGGATGAACGAACAAGGATTCTTTGACAGCATCAATGAAGAAGAAGCTCAAAAAATAGAATTTATAAAATAAATTTAAAATTATAGTTTTATAGTCCCATTTGCTGATGCAAGTGGGACTTTTTTTTGACCATTGATAACACTATTTATTTTAGTAATTCAGGATTACTAAGTATCAATTCTATCTTTTTAATAGTGATTGTGATCTGACTCATTTGCAGCTCTATATTTCTAAAAAAGAGACTAATATCTCTATTGACCCAACTTTCAGAAATAACTCTTGAACCCAAACTAATTCTTAAAATAGCACTTTCAATTTCGTTAGTATATTTTACATCAACTGCTTGACCAATATGACATTTTTGGGCAGCAAGTCGGATGATTTCTAAAGAGGAATCTACAAACTGATCGGATAAATCGGAATTTAATAAAGTATAAAGTTTTTTTACTTTATCGACGGATAAGACTTCATTATCTTTAAAAATAAAGAAAGGAAAAATGGTGCGAATATTTCTTATTCCAAACTCTTTACTGCTGTAACACTTCGTTTTGGTTTCATCACCATAAATAGGCTGTAAAAAAGTAGCCTCTTTTATTGAGTCGTCAACAAAATTGCAAAACATCTCGATACCCATATTTCGGTATAAAATAGGTGTTTTGTAATATCGGTCCATTTCAACTACGGCAGCATTCCAGCGCATATAGGAACCATAGTTGTAACCATCAGATAATTCATTTGAACAGAACCAAGAAGTTGGCCAATCAGAATGATTGTAATATTCTATTAAACCTTTTGGCAATGTGGTTTTTACAGAATGAATTAATTTATTGACACTTTCAGGTAGGATTAATGCGCCGCAATATGGAGGACCCGTGAAGAATTTACTCCCTGTTATGGTAACAATATATCCTTTATTTAAATAATTTTGTATGTCTTTTGGATCTAATCTAAGCTGTGAACCATCTACAATTATCTGAATTGATAAATCTTTAAGTGTATTTAGTTTTTTAATAAAATCATCACTAGGAGATTGATAGCCTAATTTCGATTGATCCATTGTATGCAACACTGCGTGCCTGCCTAGATCTTTGGTTCTGGAAACGGCATTAAATACCTCTTCATCTAATTGATCAGAAGATTTTAACGCGCCATTTTCATCTCTAAAAGGGATTTTAATTAAATCAACATCTCTAAAACCTTCAATTTTATCGCCTTTTTTTATCGGATAATTTAAAGCTGTTGTGTTTTCAAAATGATATCCTTTTAAGGCTGCAGCAACACCACTACCAGTTTCATCAGACGCAACCAGAATATGTGTAATTTCTTTGTCGGAAATAATTTGCGTTATAGCTGCTATTTGAAGTGAAGAATCAGTCCCTGATGGTGAAAATATTATTTCGCATTCCTCATTTAATTTGAATATTTTTCTAAGGTTGTTTTTTAGTAATTCAGAAAACTCGATAGTAGTATTTTTAAAACCATTTTTCAAACTGTTTCTAATTAATATACTTCTAACTTTATCTGTTTTATCAAAAGCAAAATTCGAAACGCTTGACGCTGTCGACGAGGCAAAAGTGAATGCATCAGGTCTTGGAAATGGGCGGCATCCGTACTTATTTAGCAAATGAATTTCGTCGATATTTAATCTGAGATCACCTCCAGACATCAATAAGTATTCTGTAGGTTTTGCTAGATTTTCAACAATAGGTTTCCAAGATTCTTTAAGTTCATAGTTTGAATTTTTTAAACCATGAAAAGATTGTAGCTCTTCGTGTTTTAATGTATATTCTCTATTTAAATCAGTATCATTTTTAATTAAATTAATTAAAACATAATCAAGATTTTCTAATTTTTCTTTATCATCTTTAGGTAGTAAATTATAAAATATTCGAAGCACTTCAAGTGCCGCGATATCACATAATACAGTATCTTTTTTTTCGTGGTCCAAAGCTTTATACCATAGCTGCCATTCGATACCATATCTTAAATAAACTAACGCTAATATGGGCTTGTCTAAAAAAGACGAACCAATTATAATCGATTTATTGGGTACAATTTTGAAAATAGTTGGCTCACTAGTTGAGGTGATAATATTGATGTTATTTATCTTTGGTACGGTATTGAATCTTTTTAAAATGCGAACTAAATAGTTTACATTTTCTTTTTCAAATAAACTTGTTCTTTTATATTGATTTTCAATTAGAATGTTGTTTGTCATAGGTATTATAATTTAAAGCGTTCCTTAGAACGATATTCTTTATTAGCAATATTTCGTTGATTAAATAAACTAATTCAATCAACGACTATATTCTGTAGAAAAATCATCATTAAAACCTGATTTTTCACTTTTGTATTTTTTATTTTAAGCGATAATGTTCTATTTATAAAATAATGATGCTCCAAATTTTTTTTTGGTTTCGCATTTATCAAAAATTCAACAAATATACTGAACTTGCAAACCATGAAAAAAAATATTAAAAGATACTCGTTTGAAAATCTCCCCCATTTAATTTTAGTCTGTTATTTAAACTGTATTTATAAAGGTGGTAATATACCAATTAAAAATAGTATCTAATACGTATATTGATTTATTAACTAAAGGACCTGAGAAAAGGTGATAAGCACAATAGCAACTATGGCTAA
The DNA here is from genome assembly GCF_015752245.1 of Flavobacterium sp. CG_9.10. Classification (NCBI taxonomy): domain Bacteria; kingdom Pseudomonadati; phylum Bacteroidota; class Flavobacteriia; order Flavobacteriales; family Flavobacteriaceae; genus Flavobacterium; species Flavobacterium sp. CG_9.10. Next base: position 41,256 of record NZ_JADOVD010000017.1, on the reverse strand, counting down.
TAGTAATCCAAAATAATTGTAACCGCTAACTTTCTCTTTAAATACAACTATTCCTACGATGCTTCCTATAATGATTACGCCCATATTCATTGCAGCAAATACTGTAGATGGATTTTTGGCGAAAGCCTGATGTGCTTTAAGATAAAATAAAATATTTCCAAAATTAAACACTCCTACAAGCGCTCCAAAAAGAAAATTTTTACTTTTAAACTGGGCTTTTTTAAATGCTATTTCGTAAAGAACTACTGCCAAAATTAAGATCAGTGAAATTCCAAAAACAATAAATAGCGAAGTTGTAAAAGGTAAGCTTGTCGCCAAAGCGATTTGTTTGAACAAGATGTCTATTGCTCCAAAACCCACTAATACGACCGCTGGATATATCCATTTGTTATTTAAATTGTCGGTTTTTTTTGAAAGTATTAATAGTAAAGCGGGTAGGGCTATCAAGAAGGCAATCAGTTTGATACTGTTGAATTCTTCATTGAATAATAACCAAGCTGCAATTACAGGAATAAAGAGGGAAAGGCGTTGTGCAGCATCTGTTTTTACAATTCCCATGTGCTTGATGGAAGCAGCTAAAAATAAAAATATGGTGGGTAATAAAATCCCTAGCGGAATATAAATACTCCAAGGTGCTGATGTATTAATTGCGGTTAAATCAGGGCTATAAAAGGAATAACAAAGCAATAGGGCAACTACATAATTCCACGCAACTACTTGGGTTGTATTTAAAATGTATTTTCGGCCTACTTTGAAAATCACCCCTACAGTTACGCTACAGAGAATACTTAAAATAAGAAATAACATGGGCTTACTATTAAATGCATACAATTGGAGACAAAAAACTCCAGCCGGAGCCAGAGTTTTATTTATAATTTGGAATGAAGTTTATGCCTCTTCCATTGTATGATACACGTTCATTACGTCATCATCTTCTTCTAATTTTTCAATAAGTTTTTCTACATCGGCCACTTCAGCTTCCGTTAAAGTTTTGGTGATTTGAGGAATTCTTTCAAAACCAGAAGAAAGGATTTCAAGACCTCTGCTTTCCAATTCTTTTTGAATCGTTCCAAAACTATTAAATGGAGCATAAATTAGAATACCATCTTCATCTTCAAAAACTTCTTCAGCACCAAAATCAATTAATTCTAACTCTAATTCTTCTGGATCCATTCCGTTAGCCGGAATTCGGAAGTTACAAGTATGGTCAAACATAAATTCTACTGAACCTTGAGTTCCCATTGTTCCATTACATTTGTTAAAATAACTTCTAACATTAGCAACAGTTCTGTTATTATTATCGGTAGCCGTTTCCACTAGAATCGCTATTCCATGAGGTGCGTATCCTTCAAATAAAACTTCTTTATAGTTGGCAGTATCTTTATCAGTTGCTTTTTTAATAGCGCGTTCCACATTTTCTTTAGGCATATTTGCAGCCTTTGAATTCTGAATAACTGCTCTTAATCTTGAATTAGCATCAGGATTTGGTCCACCTTCTTTAACAGCCATTACGATATCCTTCCCAATTCTGGTAAATGCTTTAGCCATCGCAGACCAACGTTTCATTTTTCTACCTTTTCTGAACTCAAACGCTCTTCCCATTTCTATTTGTTATTTTGAACTGCAAAAATACAGTTATTAGTTATTTTACCAAAATCAATTTAAATTCTTTTCATCTATTAAAGATGATTTGGTCTGTTATTTTTTTATTTTAAGGTATTAAAATCTTCAATTATAGTAATTGCTTCATTTAGATAATGATTTGTTTTCAAAGCGTCTAATTGGAATTGATTGTAGGTTTTTTCTAAAGGGTGATTAGCGAGAAGATATTGATTTAAATTGGAGTTGTACACATTCAAATCAATACTCTTAGAGTTAAACGCACTAATATCTTCCCACAAACTCGTTGCATTATTTTGTTCAGCAAAAATAGCATCAACTGTAACTACTATCGCTGTTTTTGGTTGGTTAACTAAATTATCTATTCTCGTATTGATAGTCTTAATACTATTGAAATAAGGATCGTTTGCAATCCTTTGATTACTGTTTTTTGTTATTTTTACGATTAAACTATTTTTAAAATAAGTCCTGAATTTAAGAGAGGTATCGATGCTGTCGTTTTTAAAAGCCGTTGGAAAGTTACTTTCTTTTTGAAAGATGGTTTCGTAAATTTCAGGAAGGATTACATTTGGAGATATACCCACACTTTGATGGCTTTTTCCTGTAATTCTATAAAATTTGTTGATGGTTACTTTTACAAAATTTTCCTTGTCATTTTCTTCCAATGGAATAATGGTTTGCATAGTCGCTTTTCCCAAAGTCGTACTTCCTATTAGTAGCGCTCTATTGTAATCCTGAAGAATCGATGAGAAAAATTCACTCGCTGACGCTGAATTTCCGTTTATAAGAATTACGATAGGATCTTTATAGAACATTCCTTTAAATGGATCTTCTATTACTGTTTTGGTTTTGTTTTTGTCAATTACCACTGAAATGGGACCCTTATCAACAAATATTCCAGCGAGTTTTATAGCTTCTTCCATTGAACCGCCACCATTATCTATTAAATCAATAACCAGTCCTTTGATATTATCTTTTTGTAATTTGATTATTTCCTTTACAACATCCTGAGCACAACCTTTGCTGTTATTTCCTTCGAAATCAGAATAAAAACTGGGGATTTTTATATATCCTATTTTGATATCTTTTTCAATGATAAAACTGTAAACCGTGTTTTCTTCATCTTTGATAACTTGCTTTTCTACAAGTACATCAAAGTTTTTTCCCGCTTTACGCTTTAAGGTTAACAGAATATTTTTATTTGTCTCTGATAAAATCATATTCGAAATAGATTCTAACGTAGCACAGGTAACCAGTAAAGTTTCCTTTTGGTTTGAAATCGACACAATTTGATCTCCTTTTTTTATTTTTCCGGTTAGAAATGCAGGACCATTCGGGTCTAACTCATCTATTATAATTTCACTTTTTTCATTTAGGCTTACGTTTAGCCCCAGCGATAAATGTTCTTTTGATAAGGAGGCGACAAAACTGGATTTAGTATCATCACTAAAATAAGAAGTATGTGGATCGAAATAATTGCAAAAGTCATTGTAAAGACTTTCTTCGAAATCCATGTCGTTTTGTAAAACAGTATTTATTTTACAAAGTTCGTTTTGTATAATTGTATTTTTTGCTTTGGATTCCAATGCCTTAAAATTGGATTTTATAGAATCCAGATTTTTGCTGCTATTAGAAATATCATCCAGAATTTCATATCTAATTTTTTTTCGCCAAACTTTCTCCACCTGGCTTTCCATTAAATAAATAGGAAATGCTTTTTTATAAAACCGAATCGTATCTTTCAATTCATAATCGATAGCTTCGCGATTAATTTTTTCTAAAATAACTTTATTTCTCAAAAGGTCGTTTTTGTAAACAGTCGAGATTTCCGTTAGAAAAGAACAATCGTTGCTTTTGATGAGATCATCAATGTTTAATCGGTATTTTTTAGAAAGGATATCGTATTCTGATTTCAGGAAGATGTTCCTTGAAGGATCAATTTTGTCAATAAAACTATCAAAAACAAAAACCGATAAACTGTCGTCTACCGGTTTTGGATTAACATGCTCACGCTGAATTAACGCATTTATTTTGGTAAGTTTTTCACAAGTTGCAGCATCATTTTGACCAAACAGGGAAAATGTAGCTAAGAATAGTGCGAGTGAAAAAATTCTCATTTAAATTTTATTTCTTGTAAAAAGGCAATTTTACCACTTTGGCAGATACATCATTTTTACGAATTCTTATAAAGATATCACTATCTAAAGCGCTATTTTCAACAGTTACGTATCCTAAACCAATTCCTTTATTCATTGACGGAGACATCGTTCCCGATGTCACGATTCCAATTACGTTTCCTGCAGCATTCACAATTTCATAATCATGTCTTGGCACCGCGCGTTCTTGCATTTCAAAAGCAACCAGTTTTTTAGTAACTCCGGCTTCTTTTTGTTTTTTCAAGTTTTCTGAATTGGTGAATTCTTTATTGAATTTTGTAATCCAACCCAAACCAGCTTCAAGAGGAGATGTAGTATCGTTAATGTCATTTCCGTACAAACAGAAACCCATTTCTAAACGCAACGTATCACGGGCAGCCAATCCAATTGGTTTAATACCAAATGCAGCACCCGCTTCAAAAACTTTATTCCATACTTGTTCCACTTCTGAGTTTTTGCAATAAATTTCAAATCCTCCAGAACCGGTATAACCCGTAGCCGAAATAATTACGTTCTCAATTCCTGCAAAATCACCCACTTCAAAATGATAATAAGGAATCGCTGATAAATCTTTTGATGTTAATGATTGCATTGCTTCAACGGCTTTTGGTCCTTGAATTGCCAACAAAGAATAATCATCCGAAAGGTTTTTCATTTCCACACCCAAATCATTATGAGCTGAAATCCAATTCCAATCTTTTTCAATATTCGAAGTATTTACTACTAGTAAATACTGTTCCTCTTTCATTTTATAGACAATCAAATCATCTACAATTCCGCCGTCATTGTTTGGCAAACAAGAATATTGCGCTTTTCCAATCGTCAAAGTGGAAGCATCATTCGAAGTCACTTTTTGAATCAAAGCCAATGCATTTGGACCCGTAAGCAAGAATTCTCCCATGTGTGACACGTCAAAAACACCCACGGCATTTCTAACCGTTTCATGTTCCGCATTCACCCCTTCATATAAAATTGGCATATTATATCCGGCAAACGGAAGCATTTTTGCTCCCAAACTTTCATGTATGTGCGTAAGCGCAGTATTTTTCATTGTGATTTTGTATAAAATTTGATGCCGCTAATTTATCGCTTTTATTCCGAGTGACAAAGGCGATGGCAAGCAAAGTTTAAAGTTTCAAACGTTTTCGAAAATCATAAATAACTTTTCAAGATAATTGTTTTTTGGAGCTAATTCCAGCTATCCATTTCAAGTCCTCGTCTCGCCAACAAAAGGCGTGACTGTGGGCTTTCCATTGCTATCTGGGCTAGGGCATTTGTTTTTTCAATTCAATCTTTTTTTAAGACTTAGCTTGGTTTACGAAACAAAAAAGACAAATCAAAAATAGGTTTGATTTGTCTTTTTTAGCCAAAAGTCTCGCTCTTAATACTTTGCTGATTGTCCTGCTTTTGGCAATGAATTTTTTATGAACATTCTAATATCTTCATTTGCGGTTTCCAAATCCTTTTTTCTTAAATACATCATGTGTCCGCTACGATAACCTTTCCAACTCATTCTGTCTTTTAGTTTTCCGCTGGGATCCATTTGCCATAAATTGTATTTTGCATTGAAATAATCACAAGCGCCATCATAATATCCGGATTGAACCATGACATTTAGATAAGGATTTTGCGCCATGGCCTGACGTAAATTTTCACCAGTTTCATCATTTGATTTATCCCAAGGATTTACGGAACCAAACATATTGTATTTGAAGTCGGTTTTAAAATTCAAATCATTACGAATATAGGTATTGATTGCGGGTGTAAAGGAATGCAACCACGAAGTGAGTTCAGCATTAAAATCAGGACCTTCACCGGCATCTTTACGATCAATTCCTTTATAGCGGGAATCGAGTCTTCCCACTGTAAAACCTTTATCGCGCAACAATTCTTTCCAAAAATAATTATAAGGAACGTCCAGATTATTTTGCATAACGACTTTTTCCGAAATCCCAGAATAACGCGCTATTTTCGCAGCTATTTCCTTTCTTTTCTGCTCGTCAAGTGAACCACCTTTGCTTAACGATGGAAGAAGTTCATTGATGGTAAAATCTTCGACTTCTGGGAGCATATCAGTTAAATCTTTATTCTGTAAATCGGGAGGTAACATTTTATGATACCATGCTGTAGCTGCAAAATACGGGAGTTTTAGCGCTCCATCAGCAGCTACGCCACGAGTAATTCCTAATGTTGTTGGGGACACTAAGATAACTCCGTTTAGATACATCCATTGATTGTTTTGCAATTGGAGCGCCAATCCGGAAACACGAGTTGTACCGTAGCTTTCGCCAATAAGATATTTAGGCGAAGCCCAACGGTTCGTGCGAGTTACAAATCCACCAATCCAATCAGCTAAGTATTTAATATCGGCATTTATGCCAAAAAATTTAGTTGTTGGTATCTCTTTGCTTGTGGCTCTAGAATAGGCAGTGTTAACGGGATTTACAAAAACGATATCCGCCACATCTAAAATAGAATAGGGATTTTCTTTGATTCCATAAGGTTGCAAAGGATATCCTTCCTCATCAATATTTAATAAACTGGGACCGGTGTAAGCAATTTGCATCCAAACGGAAGCAGAGCCTGGGCCACCATTGAAAGAAATCACCAATGGGCGTGAAGCGCGATCTTTAACATCGGAGCGTTCGTAATAGGTGTAAAATAATCCTGCAATTGCTTTTCCATCTTCGTCCCAAACTGGCATCGTACCCGTGGTTGCTTTGTACGGAACTCGCTGTCCTTTTATGGTCGTTGTGTGTTCTGTAACCACATTTTGATCGGGATTGAATACAAGATTAGCGGGAGAAGGTTTTTCCTCTTTGGTTACCACTTTTGTTTCTTTAGATTCAGAACCAGTTTGTTGTGCGTACGAATGATTTATAAATGCGGTGAGTAATAATAAGAATACTGTTTTTTTCATAAGATAATTTATCTGGTTTCGTTTTAGTAGTAAATTTTGAAGTTACTAATGTATTGTTTTTTAAAACAATGACAATAATGTCCTAACTATTTGTCAGAATTAATTACGATTTAAAATGTATCGTTGAAGCAAATCTGCTGTATCTTAAATGTTTTGATTCCCAAATTTTAAATTAGAATAAACGATTTTGATTTATAATGTGTAATTTTAGACAAACAAATCCTACTATGAATACCATTTATATCGACCAAAAAGAAATTCTAAAACGCTATAAACCCATTGATAAACATACGCATAAAGGTATTCAAGGTCATGCTTTATTAATTGGCGGAAGCTATGGAAAAATAGGAGCTATTTGTCTCTCTTCCAAATCAGCGCTAAAAACTGGTTGCGGTTTAGTCACTGCTTTTATTCCCAAATGCGGGTATGAAATTGTGCAAATCTCCATTCCCGAAGTGATGATTTTGACAGATGTTCAAGAAAAATTCATCTCGAATATCACTTTCGATATTGTACCGCAAGCCATCGGAATTGGACCTGGAATCGGACAGGAACTTGCTACTCAAAATGCCTTACATGATTTCCTGAATACCAATACAATCTCCTTGGTTATTGATGCCGATGCGTTGAATATTTTATCTCAAAACAAATCATGGCTTTCATTATTGGCTCCAAAAACTATTATCACGCCACACCCGAAAGAATTGGAACGATTGATAGGAAAGTGGAATTCGGAGGAAGAAAAATTTGAAAAAACGAAAGCCTTTTCAAAACAATATAATTTGATTGTAGTCATGAAAGGCGCACCAACGCATACTATTGATGGCGAAACAATTTATGAAAATTCCACTGGAAACGCAGCGCTTGCAACGGCAGGAAGCGGCGATGTTTTAACGGGAATGATTACCAGTTTATTGGCGCAATCCTATGAACCGGTGAATGCGGCAATTCTAGGTGTTTACCTTCACGGATTAACCGCTGATATTGCTTTGCCGGAAACTGGTTATCAGTCTTTTATAGCTTCCGATGTTATTGCGAATATTGGGAAAGCGTATTTGACTTTAGAAAATGCTCAGAAATAGCAATAGCGGCTATAAAGTCCATCACAGTTATTTGTAAGTTTGTATCAACGCAAAAAGCGTAATTAAAATTAGATTATGGAAAATAACCCCCATCTAAGAACTGTAAATGTTACCCGATATATTACTCCTTTGCGAGAAGGCGGTTCTTTGCCTGCATTGGCGGAAGCCGATGATGATTTTAAATACGTTTTAAAATTTAAAGGAGCTGGTCATGGTGTAAAAGCTTTAATCGCCGAATTGATTGGCGGAGAAATTGCCCGTGTTTTAAAATTAAAAATCCCCGAATTAGTGTATGCCAATCTGGATGAAGCTTTTGGACGTACTGAAGCCGATGAAGAAATTCAAGATTTGTTACAAGGCAGTCAGGGACTTAATTTGGCTTTGCATTTTCTATCTGGAGCCATTAATTATGATCCTGTGGTAACAGTCGTTCATGCAAAACAGGCTTCAGAGATTGTTTGGCTAGATTCATATATTACAAATGTGGATCGAACGTTTAGAAATACTAATATGTTGATTTGGCACAAGGAATTGTGGCTGATTGACCATGGCGCTTGTTTGTATTTTCATCATTCCTGGACCAATTGGGAAAAACATGCCCATAGCCCCTTCGCACTGATAAAAGATCACGTATTGTTGCCGCAAGCTTCAATGCTACAAGAAACCGATGTTTTATTCAAAAGCATTTTAACGCAAGAAGTTTTGCAATCTATTGTTAATCTTATTCCTGAGGAATGGCTCAATTGGGAAGATAGCGATGAAGCTCCCGAAGCGCTTCGGGAAGTCTATCTTCAGTTTTTATTAATACGATTGAACCATTCTGAAATTTTTATAAATGAAGCCCAAAATGCAAGAGAAACACTTATATGAGTACTCCGTAATCCGGGTTGTACCTAGGGTAGAACGCGAAGAATTCCTCAATGTAGGGATTATTCTTTTTTGTAAACAAGCCAGATTTATAAAGGTACTTTATACCATTAATGAAAAAAAAATGCAGCTGTTTTCAAGCGAATTAGATTTGGAACAACTGCAATTAAACCTGGAATCTTTCCAAAAAATAGGTTGTGGTGCTAAAGACGGTGGACCTATCGCACAATTTGATATTCCATCTCGTTTTCGCTGGCTAACTGCATTGCGAAGTTCTGCCATACAAACATCAAGACCACATCCGGGATTGTGTAATGATTTGGAACAAACAATTCAAAAATTATTTGAAGAGATGGTTTTGTAAGTCTAATAATTAGTAGTTTATTACATTGTTCGTTTGTTTGTATCCGTTTTTTTTATCAAATATCACTAAAAGTGGGTATTGTCGTATCCTATTATTTAAAATACTTTTCGTCCTATAATTTTGAAGTATTGAGCTTTATATAATTGTCAGATAATCAATAATATTGTCTCAATCAAGGAATGATAAAAACAGTTTAGAAACTAATAATAGAAGAGGATGACAAATTCAGAAAAAATCAGAAAAGTAAATGAATTGCTTATTGAAGTAATCAAAGACGAAGAATATCAAATGGAAAGTTCTTTGAGCGGCTTAAAAGATGTAGTATTGAGCATAGTTGCAGATTATTGGCAAACGGTGCGAGAACCTGAAATTTTCATGGAAATTGGTATTGTTGAAATTGATGAGTTGCAACAATAGAAGGTGTCATAATAAGTCATCGCAATTTTTGTTTCGCTAATAGAGGTTAAGCAAGAAAGATTTAATCTAATCAAGAAAAATCGTCCATCAACTGGCGTTTATTGTCCATTTTATACTGTTTAGAGCTGTCGCATCTTTGCTAAGTCAATACCGACAATCAATTTAAACAAAAATAAAATGACAACATTTACAGTTCCAACAAGAGATCAAGTAGCACCGGCTAACCAAGACATTTTCGACAACTTACAAAAATCATTGGGTTTTGTTCCAAATTTGTACGCCACAATTGCTCATTCCGATAATGGTTTATCTCGATTTTTAGCGTATCAAAATGCTAAAACGTCTTTGTCTAACAAAGAAAAAGAAGCGGTAAACTTAATTGTAAGCCAAGTAAACGGTTGTGTTTATTGCCAAAGTGCGCATCTCGTTTTAGGCAAGATGAATGGTTTCTCCGAAGACCAACTATTGGATATCCGAAAAGGAAAAAGCACCGATGCGAAGCTAAGTTCTTTGGTGCAATTGGCTGCTGGTATTACCGCAAACAAGGGAAATGCCAGCACCGAGTCAGTAGATAGTTTTTTCGCACAGGGTTATACCAACGAAAATTTGGTAGATTTAATTCTGCAAGTGAGCGATAAAACCGCGATGAATTATTTGCATAATTTGACTCAAATTCCTGTTGATTTTCCTTTGGCTCCGGCTTTAGAATTAGAGACTGTCTAAGACTTCAGGGAATTTCTTCAAAAGGATCACACTACCGTTTTCTTTTAAATAACAGATAAATAACTACTAAAAAGCCACTCGAAACTGATTTCTGGAGTGGCTTTTTGTATTTTTTTTGGACGGGATTATTGAATCTTTTTTTTCAAAACTATAAATTCCAAAGGCTGTTCGGTAATTGGAATATGAACATCGCTTGCGGGAAACGGTTCTCTTGCACCTGTATCGATATAACCATTGCGTTTATACCATGAAATTAATTCCTCCCGAACAGAAATTACTGTCATGACAATTTTTGGTAATCCTAAAGCCAAAGCATGAATTTCAGCCTGCTGCAATAATTTTTTTCCAATACCGCTATTTTGCAATTCAGGAGAAACCGTCAGCATTCCTAAATACAATTGCTGCGCTTTTTCAATCAACAATACACAACCTATAATTGCATTGTTCTCCGTAAATTTTAGAATAGTATTTTTAGGATTGGCAATGGTTTCCGTTAGTTCTTGCTCCGTAGTTCTCAGTCCTTCTAATAAGTTTGCTTCCGTGGTCCATCCTTTTTTAGAAGATTCACCGCGATAGGCTGAATTTATTAATTTATTTAAGGAAGAAACGTCTTCTAATGTTGCTCTTGTAATCATGAAAAATAAATATTTTCTGGGTTGTAATTTTGAATTGTCAAAGGTAAAAAAACAAAATCACAATTGCTTTTCTTTTCGTTTTGAGTCTCATTGTTGCGGATACCGGAAAATTATACTCGTTTTGTGACATATCCACGTAGTGGTTTTTTAGTTATATTCTGCAATATTTTTTTCTAGATTTTTCCAAATATTGAATAATACTTTGTTGTTTTCTGATGCGTTTTCGTACTCTAATTTGCCTTTTTCACTCAAATGGTATCTTCTTTCTTGTTTGATAATTAGGTCATTTTTGATAAGCCATGAAATTGAAGATTGCAATTCTCTTGGAGTTGGAATTGCATGATTAATACCGTCTGCAATCATTGAAATTTCAGTGAGATTAGCTGCTGTAGTCTCAGATGCCATTGCAATTGCCAAAAATATCCATGATACGATTTGTTCTTGAATCATAAAATTAGATGTAATCTGTTCCATGTTGTTCCAGAAAGCTTTCATTTGTAAGTGTAGAATATTTCAATAAATTTTGTTTTTGTCTTGTTAATAAGCATAAGCTAGATCAGCGAAGTCTTATTTTCAAGTAACAGTATTAATTTTCGAATTTTATCCACATTTTTTTCCAGTCTTTCAAAGTTAAATTATTGATATTTATAGGAGCATCTTCACAGCAAATTTGAAGAGATTGATTTTTTTAATTTCTGAGGACCAAATAAATGTTCCAAATATTTTAGATGATGAAATTTTACCATTAAACTTGATTTTTGTGTTATCTAAAATGCTTTCAAAATAAAATGTTTTTTTTCTGAATTATATTTAACATTAGAAATGTAATTAGAAATTTGGTCTCCAATTAGCCCTTCATTATATGAAAGTTTACCAATTAAAGTGTTTCTATATTTCCACAATTGTAAAGTATAGCCTTTAGAATGTTCACCATCATTACTTTTTTCATTTGAATAGAACCCAAAAGTTTTTACTTCTTTTTCAATATCGAAAGCTGTCAATATTACAAATAAAGAGAATATAAAGATTCTTTTTTTTATACGATTTTTTTTCAATACTGCTATTAACACATTTAAGTTCTTTATCTACTTGAGAAAAGCTTCCTAAATTATGGTATGGTTGCGCTATAAAAGCAGCTTCTCTAAATTCAATCAAACTTAATGAATTTACTTACAGAAAACTAATTAACAATAAAAAAAATCCCTAAATAGTCGATAGAGAAAATTGTCCATGCCTTTGCGTACATTCTCCATTATTGTATTATGATTATATGATAACTGTGTTATTATAAAAATAAGGAATAATATAACCACTAAAAATAAATTCATGGAACAGTTACTGCCGCTTTCTCCATTTGACATGGAAAAGGCTTTGCTAAAAGTACAACTGGTCGAAAACGCTTGGAATAGCAAAGACCTGGAGCGAATAGCGTCAGCTTATACAATAGATGCGGAATGGCGCAACAGAGTGGAGTTTATCAATGGGCGAGAAGTGGTGAAGGAATTCCTGAAACACAAATGGGAAAAAGAACTGGATTACACACTCGAAAAAGAACTGTGGAGCTTTCGCGAAAACCGCATGGCCGTTCGTTTTGATTATGAATACCACAATGCCGAAGGACAATGGTTTAGAGCGAACGGAAATGAAAATTGGGAGTTTGATGAAAACGGTTTGATGCGTAAACGATTTGCCAGTATTAATGACTTGGCGATAGCAGAAAAAGACAGAAAGTTTAGAGAAAGATTGTAAAAAGCTGTCTGTTGATTTTTTGGAATCACTTTTTTTTGATAAAATTATGGTAAAATAATGGTTTCCTGTGATGCTTTGTTGGTTGTTTTTAGTATTTTGCCATCGAATCATTTTTATAGATTAAATTAGATTAATATGAAATATAGAGTAGCAACTTCGTCACTAAATCTGAGAGATTTTCCGTCGGCGAATGATAATTCTAAAATTTTAACACAAATCCCTTTTAGACATACCGTCAAATTAATTGAGAAAACAACAGCAGACTGGTGGAAAGTGAGGCTTTTAAACACGGAAACAGAAGGTTTTGTCTTTTCTAAAGACATTGAGCACGTTGACGAAACAACTGTAAATATTTCAGATATAGAAGTGCCTAATTTTGAACCAGGTTCGAAAGGAAGTCTTGATAACAAGGCGGAGACGTACAAGCCACTTGGCAATCCCGCCATTCCGTTTAGAGATTTAACAAGTGTTGAGTCAAAGCTATCGTCAATCAGAAAAATTATTGATGCGCTGGATGTTGAAAAAAGTTTCAGGTATCAGAAAGATGAATCCGACACGTATTGTAATATTTACACTTTTGATTATTGTTTTTTTGCCAAAGTCTATATTCCCAGATTAAGATGGACGGATAAAGCAATAGCAGAACTCAAAAAGGGGAACGAAGTACCATTAATTTTTGAAGATACGGTGAGGCCTTTTTATTCGAACTATATCTATGACTGGTTTTTGCAATCGTCTAATGCCTTTGGATGGGAAAGAATCTTAGATATTCATGAACTTCAAAATAAAGTAAATGAAAACGGTGGAGTGGGAATCATCTGTGCCAAAAGGTTTATTTTAAATAAATCAGGGCACGTTGTCGTGGTCGTTCCTGAAACCGAAACCGAGAAAGCATATCGATTAGACGGCAAAGTCATTTATCCGTTGCAATCTCAAGCCGGAATGAATAATTATAATTATTTTTCAGAGATAAGAGAGGAATGGTGGGATAGTAAAGATCCTGAGAAGGGATATTCTTCTGCTATCTTTTACTATCATGATTAAATATAAATGTACTCTAAATAAAAAAGACTTCTTGAAGCTCGATGCTCAAGAAGTCTTTTTTTATAGGATTTAAGTCGTATTTAGAATTATACTGCTATAGCATTTTTTGTAATTAGTAATGAACTACAAAAACCATTTTCATAATACCTATCGTGTAAACTGGAATAAATTTGATTGTAGATTTCTATAGGATCATTCGATTCTATTTTAATAGCCAATATATTTTCTAAAAGAGCAATAAGGTTTGACGGAACTGCAGTTTCTTTTCCGTGTACAATAGATTCATATACAAAGTTATTCCATTCTAAATCGCAAATAGGATTTTCAATTTCATTTAATATGGCATGATCCATAATAAAAATCAGAAAATGTAAAACTTCCTTTAGATATTTTTCGTTAAAATAATCAAATATTCTAAACTCAATACCGTGATTTTTGTGCTTGTGAAAATTTACGTCAAGTCCAATTTTATCAATTTTCTCATAATCTGATATTTCAGAATACCGATTCACCCACCATAACGGATTATCGTGCATGGGATGCGCATTGAAATCCATTTGCACTATTTTTCCGGTTTTCATCACATTAGAATCGTACGTTCCAACCCCAATGTATCTTGACATCGCACATCGTTGTGATGCCTTGGTTAAATTGACACTGCTGTCATTATGGGATAAATAGTCAGAAGATCCAAACTTGATCATAAACAACGGACTCAACCATTGAAATAACCGAATCGTGCGCTGATGTTTTTTTATAAAATCTACTTTGTCTTTAATTTCACCTTCCTTGTTCAACTCCGTTGGAATGGTTAAATTAAAATGATAAGTCATGTTGTTGAAAACAGAATAGTTCTCATTGTTTGAAACAAATATGGCAAAAGGATGATTTTCCGAACAGATCTTTATATTGCCAAATTGTGAGAATATATTTTCTTTCTGCAATAGCTGTTGCAAATTTAGTGTGAATTCTCGTTTAATGTTTGACAGCTCCGAAATAACGGTATCTACATCTTTTTTATAAAAATCTTGCGTAACAAATTCAATTGTATCGCCATCAAAAATGAATTTTTTTTGATGTTCGTCAATAAAATAGCTATTGTGTTTTTGTAATTTTTCAAAAATGCTTTCGCCAATGTACTCCGGGTTTGGTTCATTGTCAATTACATCTAGAGTTTTATGCTGATTGTTTACATCTGTTTTTGTAAAAGAATGGGAATTCATTAAAACAGGAATACTGTAATCCTTATCAGTTAATATTTTTTGCAACGAATTTTCGAATACGTTTTCTTTGTAATTATTAAAATGGTTTACACTATACTTTTCACGTATCCCATTTGTTAAAAAGAAATTCTTGTCTACCGTACGCTGATTGTCAAACTCTAAATAACATTCATTTTCGATACCTACTCCCCAATAAAAATCATTTGATTGATATTGGCTCATATATTCTTTATGCTTATCTAATACCTCAATTTCAAAACTAACTTCATTCATGTTTTGATCTGTCATAAACTTCTTTCTCTTTTTCTAAAAATTTGTTAATATAGGGTAACTACTGTGTCAGGTAGTGATGCTTGAGGGAGTGCATAAATCCGAAGATTTTTTGTTTCTAACAAGAGTAAATCAGTATTGGATACCTGCCAATTTTGCATTATGAAAACCGAGCTTTTTGTTACGAGTTTTAAACCTGAATTTGGACGCTCAATTTCAATGCAAAAGTAGATAAAATTTATGGCTAAATCAAGAGGTGTTTTTAAATTATTTTTTTTGCTGATTGCTCAATTTTACTTCTATGTAAATTTTTAATTTTTAAAGGTTTAGCTATAATGTTTTGGGACAAAACAGGAATGGAAATAATTAAGCGAAATAGTATCGTTCAATTTAATTTCCCAATGCTATATTGACTTTTTTTTAAGTGAAAACAAGTAGATTAAACGCAACCTTTCAGCAGTTGCATTAGGAGCACAAATTTTGCGGTTTTTCAAGACCAGTCGTCCCGCTATTCGCTTTATCTTTTGTCCCGAAAAGCCGGGACAAAAGGATGCCGCTACTATCGGGGCTACACGACACTTTTTTTAAATAGTAATACTTTTAGCCAAAAAAGGGGATGAAACAAATTATAATCTCAAAACGAATTCTAGATTTACAAAAACGAAAACAGAAATTTGCTATTTGGTTACAAGCAATACACTCAATTCTTAGGTTCATTCATTACCCAGAAACCAATTGAGTAGTTTCCCTCCATAAAAACAGGAACATTGTCCTATCCTAAAAACGCTTTCAATTCCTCAAAATTCTTGATTTTTACACTTACTTTTTCCTTATTCATCACGCTTTCTATTTGAGCAGGAATAGGCAATTTTACGTTTAAAACAGGTTCGACAACATCCAAAAATTTGATCGGATGAGCAGTTTCTAAGAAAATCCCAATCGCATTTGGGTAGTTTTTCAACTCTTTTTTCAATCCCAAATAACCCACGGCTCCGTGCGGTTCAGCAATATAACCGTTGGCATTGAAAATGGTTTTCATTGCTATTTTGGTTTCTTCATCGGTAAAAGTATAAGAAGAAAAATCTTTTTTGAATTGCTCCAAATCATTTTGATACATTTCCTGAATACGAATAAAGTTACTCGGATTCCCTACGTCCATCGCATTAGAAATCGTGGCGATGGAAGGTTTTGGATCGTAAATTCCGTTTTCTAAAAATCTTGGTACGGTATCATTTACATTGGTAGAAGCTATAAAATGTTCGATTGGCAAACCCATTTTTTTGGCAATGATACCAGCGCAAATATTTCCGAAATTTCCACTCGGACAAGAAAAAACCAGTGCTGCATTCTGTTTTTTCAAGGCTTTGTAAGCAAAGAAAAAATAAAACATTTGTGGCAACCAACGCGCAATATTGATTGAATTTGCCGATGTCAGATTTTTATGTTTCAAACTTTCGTCCAAGAACGCTTTTTTTACCATATCCTGGCAATCATCAAAAACGCCGTCGACTTCTAACGCTTTTATATTTTGTCCTAAAGTCGTTAATTGTTTTTCCTGAATGTCGCTCACTTTTCCCGATGGATAAAGAATAATTACTTCGACACCTTTAACACCCAAAAAGCCACTGGCAACAGCACCTCCCGTATCTCCAGAAGTCGCCACGAGAACGGTATTTTTACTGTCTTTTTTATCTTTGTTAAAGTACGCCAAACAACGAGACATGAATCTCGCACCTACATCTTTGAAAGCCATAGTCGGACCGTGGAATAATTCAAGAGAATAGATTCCTTTTTCGACTTCTACAAGAGGGAAATCAAAACATAAAGTTTCGTCAATAATTTCTTTGAGTACTGCTGCAGGAATTTCATCGCCCACAAATTGTTGTATAGCTTGATAAGCAATCTCTTCGTTGCTTAAATTCTGGATGCTGTCAAAAAAATCTTGTGGTAAAGGGGTAATTGTTTCAGGAAAATACAATCCTTTATCAGTTGCTAATCCTTGTATTACGGCTTCTTTAAAAGAAACGTTTGGCGCGTTATGGTTTAAACTGTAATATTTCATTTTGTTGTCATTGCGAGGCACGAAGCAATCTCGTTATTGTTAACTAATTATTCTCATTCCATCCGGATTAACCTTTGAGACGTGAATTTCATAAGGCAAATTCATTTCATCATAAACAGCGCTCATGGCTTTGGCGATTTTGTCTGCGGTTTCCTTTCCTTTGCTTAAAGCAAAAATGGAAGGACCAGAACCTGATATTCCAGAACCTAAAGCCCCGTTTTCAAGTGCAGTTTTCTTGATTAAATCGAAGCCTGGTATTAACACACTTCGAAGTGGTTCCACAATTTCATCATGAAGGGAACGACCTATTAAATCGTAATCTTTGGTATATAAACCGGCAACTAAGCCGCCCACATTTCCCCATTGCATAATAGCACTTTTAAGAGAAACGGTTTGTTTCAATACGGAACGTGCGTCTGATGTTTTCAACTCAATTTGTGGATGAACAACAGTTGCATACAATTCTGATGGGCTTTTAATTTTTATAATATCTAATGGACTGTAACTTCTAACCAATGTAAATCCGCCCAATAATGCTGGAGCAACATTATCAGCATGGGCGTTTCCACAAGCCAATTTTTCACCTTGCATCGCAAATTGCACCAAATCTTTTATTTCGAATGGATTCCCTAATAAGGCATTGATTCCAAAAACTGCTCCTGCGGCACTTGCAGCGCTACTCCCAATTCCGCTTCCGGCTTTGATGTGTTTATAAATTTCTATATCAAATCCAAAGTTGGTTTCTACCGCATTCAATAACGCTAATCCGGCAACACCAGCCACATTTTTTTCGGTTTCTAAAGGCAAATCGGCACCAACAATTTTAGTAATACGAATCCCTTTAACGTCTGATTTTTTAATAATCATTTCGTCACCCACATTGTCCAAGCAAAGTCCAAGAACATCAAATCCGCAGGAAAGATTGGCGATAGTGGCGGGGCAAAATATTTTTATTTCATTCATAATTTTAGTCTTAAAGTCTAAAGTCTTAAAGTGGTAAAGTCTTAGTATTGAATATAAAATCAAGTTGATAACTTTCAGACATTACGACATTCGACTTTACGACTTATTTACACGTTTCCAATTCTAATTACATCAGCAAAAATTCCTGAAGCCGTAACTGCTGCTCCAGCACCTGCACCTTTTATCAATAACGGCTGGTCTACATAACGGTCTGTAAAAAATAATACAATATTATCTTTTCCTTCCAGATTGTAAAAAGGATGGTCTTTAGGAATAAATCGTAAGCCAACATTAGCTTTTCCATTTTCGAATTGAGCAACATATTTTAGTCTTGAATCTTTGCTTAGTGCTTCTTTGTAAATAGCTTCAAAATGAGCAGCATTTCTATTTAAAGAGGCGAAAAAATCCTCATTCGATGTTGTTTCCAAACATTCAGCAGGCACGAAAGATTCATTGGCAATTTCGTCAATTTCCATTTTGTAACCGCTTTCTCGTATCAGAATTAATATTTTACGTGCTACGTCAATTCCGCTCAAATCTATTTTAGGGTCTGGTTCTGTAAATCCTTGTACACCAGCTTCTTTTACAACATCATGAAAAGTGTTGTTTTCATCAAAATTGTTGAAGATAAAATTTAAACTTCCGGATAAAACAGCTTGAATTTTATTCACTTTATCACCTGATGCAATTAAATTTTTTACGGTGTCGATAATTGGCAAACTTGCTCCAACATTAGTTTCGAATAAGAATGGAGCGTTATATTGTCTGGATAGTTTTTTTAGATTCTTGTAATTATCATAAGCCGATGAACAGGCAATTTTATTGCAAGTTACCACGGCAACATTTTGTTTTAAATAGTGTTCGTAGGTTTTAGAAACACTTTCATTAGCAGTAATGTCAACAAAAATACTGTTGCGCAAATTCAATGCTTTTACATTAGAAATAAAAGTTGCTGCATCTGCAGTTTCTCCATTCTCTAAAAGTGATTGCCATTCTTTCAAAGAAATTCCTTCTTCATCAAAATGCATTTTTCTAGAATTGGACACCGCAATAACTCTCAAGTTTATTTTTAAGTTGTCTTTCAGGAATTTCTTTTGTTGGTTAATTTGTTCAATGAATTTTTCCCCTACATTTCCAACACCCATCACAAATAAATTCAACTGTTTTGTGTTTTCTTCAAAAAAGTTTTCGTGTAAAGTATTCAATGCTTTCTTAACATCTCTTTCATTAATCACTGCTGAGATGTTCCTTTCTGAAGCACCTTGCGCAATCGCTCGGATGTTAACATTATTTTTCCCTAAAGTACTAAACATTCGGCCGCTTAAACCTTGATGGTTCTTCATGTTTTCACCTACCAAAGCAATGATGCAAAGGTTTTTTTCAACAATACAACGGTCAATTTTGTTTTGTAAAATTTCAATTTCAAAAGCTTTATTGATGGCATCTTCAGCAACCTCGGCATCAGTATCTAAAATTCCGATACAAATAGAATGCTCAGATGAAGCTTGAGTAATAAAAATCACATTGATATTTTCATGTGATAATACCTCAAAAAGTCTTTTGGAAGAACCGGAAACACCAATCATTCCAGGACCTTCAAGCGTAATTAAAGTAATGTTGTCAATATGGCTAATTCCTTTTACAGGATAAGAGTTTGGCGTAACATTATTCGAAATATAAGTTCCTTCTGCTTCTGGTTCGAATGTATTTTTGATAAGAATTGGAATATTCTTTCTCAAAACGGGTTGAATAGTAGGTGGATAGAGAACTTTGGCACCAAAATGCGATAGCTCCATCGCTTCTTGATAAGAAATGCTGGCGATTGGAACGGCTTGTTTTACTATTTTTGGATTAGCGGTAAACATACCGTTTACATCAGTCCATATTTCTAAATTAGTTGCGTTTAAAGCTCCCGCTAAAATTGCTGCAGTATAATCGGAACCGCCGCGACCAAGTGTAGTGTTTATTCCGTCTAATGTAGTAGCGATAAAACCAGGCATGATTACCACTTGATTCTCATTCGAGGCAAAAAAATCAGCAATCAATTGATTTGAAATTTCAAAATTTACTGCTGCTTTTCCAAAATGATTATTTGTTTTTATCAATTCGCGACTGTCCTTATAGCTGCTATTTTTTAGGTTTTGTTTTAATGCTTCTGCAATGATATAAGAAGACAATAATTCACCAAAACTTAAAATTGTATCCGAAGTTCGAGGGGATAGTTCGCCCAAAAGAAAACAGCCGTCTAACAAAGTTTCAAGATGATTGATGATTCGTTTTATATGGCTTAATAAACCACTTTGCTCGCTGACCGGAATTAATTCTTTTAGCGCGTCAAGATGTTTCTTTTCAATTTCGGCAACAATTTCTTTATAACTTTCATCATTTGAAGCCGCATTGATGGAGGCTAGCTGAAGCAAGTCAGTTACTTTGCTAAAAGCAGAAACCACTACGACTAGTTTTTCTTCGTTAGCTTTATTAATTATTATATCTAGAACTAGTTTTATATTTTGTGCATTGGCTACCGAAGTTCCACCAAATTTTAATATTTTCATTTTGTCTGTTTTAATTTAAAAATGCGAATTCTTATATATATCCATCAACCGTCTTTCTTTAGAAAAAAAGTATAAAAAATAGGATTATATGTGAAATGTATACCCCTAAGGGGTAGTTGTAGTTGTTGCAGCAGTAAATGTCAAAGAAGCATCAACCCAAAATTGAGTTGTTATCGAAGAGTGATATGTTGTTCTGTTGTTTGCCATTATTGTATATCAAAAGTACAGTTTTTTATAAAAAGCTAAACAGCCAATTCCTTTTTTGCGAATATTTTAATAATCCAACTATTAATTGGTCAAAATTATAGATTATTTAATTTACTTCGTATTTCTTCGATCTATTCCTATAAAAATCTAAATGTTTAAATAATTGTTGAATTATTTAAGCTGGTTTTTTTTATGTTTAAATTCTAAATTTATCCTTTTCAGGTTTTTATACTTAATTATTTTAATTTTAAATAAAAGAAATTGGATATTTTTTCAATTGAATTTGCAATCATTTGATAACAAAATAGAAAGAGATTTTTAAGTAATAATAAAATATAAGATTAATTAGATGAAATTTATTATTTAGGTTTTTTTAGACTTGAATTTTAAATTATCAACAAAATATGTTGCTTTTTAATATTGATTTATTCAATTTTGGACAATAAAACAAAACCTGAAATGGATAACATACATTATATAAGTACAGCCGTTCTTTCACTAGAAGATTTAAACGAAATTATAGCTCACCATAAATCTTTGGAACTCTCTGATGAAGCAAAAATTAATATTCAAAAATGCAGAGATTATTTAGATAAAAAGATGGCAACGCACTCAGCGCCCATTTATGGAATAAATACTGGTTTCGGGTCGCTTTGTAATGTGAAAATATCAAACGAAAATTTATCAAAACTTCAGGAAAATTTGGTAAAATCGCACTCTTGTGGGACAGGGGAGGAAGTGCCAAATGAAATCGTAAAATTGATGTTGTTGCTCAAAATTCAATCATTGAGTTATGGTCATTCAGGAATACAACTGCAAACGGTTGAACGATTAATTGCATTTTATAATAATGATATTTTACCTATAATATATACGCAAGGTTCCCTTGGTGCTTCAGGTGATTTAGCGCCGCTAGCGCATTTGTCATTGCCTTTATTGGGTGAAGGCGAAGTGTTTTTTGAAGGCAAAAAAGTGCATTCTAGTGTGGTATTAAAACATTTCAATTGGGAACCAATTGTTTTGCAATCTAAAGAAGGTTTGGCTTTATTGAACGGGACTCAATTTATGAGTGCTTATGGTGCGCATATATTGATGAAAGCTAATAAATTCTCCTATTTAGCGGATTTAATTGGAGCGATTTCTCTGGAGGGATTTGATGGGAGAATTGAACCTTTTAATGAATTAATACATTATATACGACCTCATAAAGGTCAGATTGTAACTGCCAATCGTATAAAAGGACTTCTTGAAGGGAGCGAGATTATCGAACAAGAAAAAACTCATGTTCAGGATCCGTATTCTTTTAGATGTATGCCTCAAGTTCATGGTGCCTCAAAAGATGCTATGGATTATGTGAAAAAAGTTTTTAAAACTGAAGTTAATTCGGTTACCGATAACCCGAATATATTCGCTGAAAGTGATCAAATTATTTCCGGCGGAAATTTTCACGGACAACCGTTAGCATTGGCGTTAGATTTCATGGCAATTGCATTGGCTGAATTGGGAAGTATTTCCGAAAGAAGAACCTATCAATTGATTTCGGGATTGCGTAAACTTCCCGCATTTTTAGTAGATAATCCAGGACTGAATTCGGGTTTAATGATTCCACAATATACTGCTGCAAGCATCGCGAGTCAAAATAAACAGTTAGCAACACCTGCAAGTGTCGACAGTATTGTGTCCAGTAATGGACAAGAAGATCATGTGAGTATGGGTGCAAACGCCGCGACAAAAGCTTTGAGAGTCATGGATAATTTAGAGCGAATTTTGGCTATTGAATTAATGAATGCATCGCAAGCCATAGAATATAGACGTCCGTTACAATCTAGTGATTTTATAGAAATGTTTTTAAAATCGTATCGCAAAGAAGTTCCATTGGTAAAAGAAGACCGAATTTTGCATTATGATATAGAGAAATCAGTGTCTTTTTTAAATAGCTTTGAGATAGAAGATGATTTGTTAACATTAGCATAACATTAGCATAAAATAAAGAAGTAATTTTGTCGCCTAAAATTAATAAAATGTCAATAAATAGTATTTTCCAGTTTTTAGTTCCAAAAGACAAAAAATTCTTTCCTCTTTTTGAACAAGCATCTAGTAATTTAATTGAATTGGCTTCCAATTTGCATGAAGCAGTAAATCTTCCTTTGAAGGAACGTGAGGTTCTTTTTCAAAAAATTGATGCATTAGAGCAAAAAGGAGAAGATATTACCCGCCAAACGAATCTTGAGCTTAGCAGAAATTTCATTACTCCATTTGACCGAGAAGATATTCATTCCCTGATAACTTCAATAGACAATGTGGCTGATAATCTACATGGAGCGGCTAGTAGAATGAGATTATATCAAGTGGATAAAATCACTAAATCAATTAGAAAACTGACGGAAATTAATCTTGAAGCTTGTCAAAACATTGATGTTGCGGTTAAAGAATTGAGAAATTTAAAAAAAATAAAAAACATCACCGATGCTTGTGCTCGAATAAGTAAACTTGAGAATAAGTCAGATACGGTTTATAATAAAGCAGTATTTGAAATATTCGAAAATGAAACAGATGCAAAAAATATAATCAAGTACAAGGAAGTATTATCAGTTTTAGAATCTGCTACGGACAAATGTAAAAGTGTAGCCAGCGTTTTAGAATCTATTTCTGTAAAACATTCTTAAGAACTGATAAATAAAATATGACTTTACTTTTAGTTATTATAGCACTAGCCTTAATGTTTGATTACATTAACGGTTTTCATGATGCAGCAAACTCCATTGCTACAGTTGTAGCGACCAAAGTATTAACACCCTTTCAAGCGGTAGTTTGGGCAGCATTTTTCAATTTTGTTGCTTTTTGGGTTTTTGGATTTGGAGTTGCAGATACTGTTGCAAAAACAGCCAAAACAGAAGAGATTAATTTAGTCGTAATTCTTGCAGGAGTTATTGCTGCGATAATTTGGAATTTAATTACCTGGTGGAAAGGTATTCCATCTTCATCATCACACACTTTAATAGGTGGTTTTGCAGGTGCTGCAATTGCTCACGGATTCTCTGGAGCAGTTACTAATCCAGACCATTATGGTTTTAAAATCGTAAACTGGTACAAAGCAACAAAAGAAGGTGAACTTTTACCAAGCGGTATTTTGGTTGTAATTTGTTTTATTGTTTTAGCGCCTTTATTAGGAATGTTAATTTCGTATTTCATTTCGTTATGGCTGATGTATTCCTCTAAAAAGAGCATTTATCCAAAACTATTGACAGGATTTATAATGATATTGACGGTCTTTTTTATCTATTCGATGATGGAAGGGATTGATAAACCATTAGAAAAACCAAGATTTGATTCTAATTTCCTAAGCATACTATGTGATCCTAAAAATATTAAATGGTTGTTAGTTGGATTTATTATAATGAGTATCTCTGTTTTTAATTTAATTTTCAGCAGTTTGTCTACTGCAAGAGCTGAAGGGATTTTAAAAAGAATGCAATTATTATCTTCCGCAGCATTTAGTTTAGGACATGGTGGTAATGATTCCCAAAAAGTTATGGGAATTATTGCAGCAGCAGTCGCTGTTTATTTACATACAAATCACGTTGATGCTTCAAGTATGCCAAGCTGGTTGAACGTTGTACTTCCAAATGATGATAAAGGAATCAAAGCGGAAATGCCAGATTGGATACCGTTAGCGTGTTATTCTGCTATAGCAATAGGAACTTTAAGCGGAGGTTGGAAAATTGTAAAAACAATGGGCTCTAAAATTACAAAAGTAACCGCTTTTGAAGGTGTTGTAGCAGAATCTGCCGGAGCATTAACTTTGTTTTTTACAGAACATTTTAAAATACCAGTTTCAACTACACATACAATCACTGGGTCAATTATTGGGGTTGGAGTAACCAAAAGAGTTTCTGCAGTTCGTTGGGGTGTTACGGTAAGCTTATTGTGGGCTTGGGTACTTACTATTCCAATTACTGCACTATTAGCAACCTTAGTTTATTATATGCTTAGTTTATTCCTTTAAGTTCAGAAGCTAAAATTCATAAAAAAAAGACCATCTGGCTTTGTGACAGATGATCTTTTTTTATGAATAAAATTGAACTTAAATGCTTTAAAAGAAAGGTTTATATCAAAATTTTTTTTCGTCTGAGTTTTCTTTTATAATGTGTTTGTCTTAGATTTTTATCGCCAGAAATGATACTGATATTTCCGTCGGTTTCAAGAATTGCTAATTTTACATCTTTAAAATTCTCAACACCGTGTTCTCGCATGGCTTCTCTTAATTCGTCAGATGTAATGTTTAGTTTGCTTAATGATTTAAAATCTAAATTTCCATTATGGATTAGAATCACCGGTTTTTCTTCTAATAGTTTACTGAAAGCCGGGAACTTGTACATCAGTTTTTTTAAAGTAAAATTTATAAAAAAAAGTATGGTTGCTGCTGCCAAACCTCCCCAAAGAGTAGTGTCATTGCCTACCATCGCGTTTTGAACGGAGTTACTGATTAATAGAATCAGAATTACATCGGCTGTATTGAGTTGCGATAATTCTTTCTTTCCAAAAATCCGTAAAGCTATAATCATAAAAATATAAACTGCTACGCTTCTGACTATAATGTCAATATATGCACTCATTTTTTATTCGAATAAATTTAATTATTTCAATTTAAAATTCTTTTCAATGGCTCTTATCATTTCACCTGCAATGTCTTTATTGGTAGCGCCTTCAATACCTTCCAATCCAGGAGAGGAGTTTACTTCCAATAATAAAGGTCCTTTTGAAGAACGGATTATATCAACACCGGCAACTTTTAAATCCATTGCTTTAGCCGCTTTTATCGCGATGCGTTTTTCTTCGCTTGTTACTTTTATAATAGACGCAGTTCCCCCAAGATGAATGTTGGCTCTAAATTCGCCAGGCATAGCTTCACGTTGAATCGCGGCGACCACTTTGCCGTCAATTACAAAACAACGGATATCTTTCCCGTTGGCTTCTTTAATAAATTCTTGAACTAATATATTTGCGTTTAAACTTTTGAAGGCGTTAATAACGCTTTCTGCAGCCTTTTTTGTTTCTGCCAATACCACTCCTTTTCCTTGAGTGCCTTCCAGTAATTTTACAATTAGAGGGGAACCTCCAACCATTTTTATCAAGTCATCCGTATCTAAAGGTGAATTTGCAAATCCTGTGGTGGGGATGTCAATTCCGCTATGAAGCAGTAATTGTAAAGAATATAATTTATCTCGCGATTGTGTAATTGCATTAGATGAATTCAAGCAAAATACATTTAAAGCTTCAAATTGTCTGGTCAAAGCACAGCCATAAAAGGTAATGCTAGGACGAATTCTAGGAATAATCGCATCAAATTGATTTAATATTTTCCCACCGCGGTAATGAATTTCTGGTGTTTTTGCATCAAGTTTCATGTAACATTCCTTGATATTTAAAAAATGCATTTCATGACCACGCATTTCACCCGCTTCCATAATACGCTTATTGCTGTATAATTCTGGATTACTGGCTAAAAGACCAATTCGCAAACCAGAGCTTGCTTTTTCAGAATTTTTATAAAGTTCTTTCAGGTTTTCAGCTGACGGCTGTCCTAAAAGATATTTTTGCTCGGGATCAACAAGAACTCTACCACTCATTGCTTCTCGTCCCAAAAGCATGCGAAAACCCATGGAATCTCGATTGGTCAATGTCATTTCGATTGGCCATATTGAATTTCCAATCTGTAGATTTGTTTGAATAACGTAACGCTGCTCTCTAAACCCGCTTGAACTTTTCACAATACGTTTATCTACCAAAGGAGCCTCGCAATGAATAACGGTTTTTAGGTTATTCTGAATAGGATTGATATCAAATTTAACCCAATTATTTTCATTCTTAATAAATGGGGCAATATTTATTGCGTGTAAAGCAGATGTTTTAGCACCTGAATCGACACGTGCTTTTATAGTTGGTATTCCTAATTCAGGAAATGAACACCATTCTTCGCTACCCAGGATGACTTTATTTTGAGACATAAATTGATTTTATTTAATCTATTTTTTAAGAATCAAATGTAAATATTTGTTTTTAAAAAAATGGAAAATTTATATAAAGAATAAACCCGCTATGTTATAAAAACGTAACGGGTTTGTTTAGTATTTCGAATGAGATAATTATAGGTTAGTTGCCTCTCCGGCTTTGTGAACTTGCACTGTTAATTCTTGCGCTCCCTCTTCGATATCCATAAAAATTTCGTCTCCAGAAGTAATTTTTGAAGTGATAATTTCTTCCGCAAGTGCATCTTCAACATATTTCTGAATCGCTCTTTTTAATGGTCTGGCACCAAATTGTCTATCAAAACCTTTTTCTGCAATAAAAGCTTTGGCTTTGTCAGATAAATTTAATTGATAACCCAATTCTGCAACACGAGCAAATAATTTTTTTAATTCAATTTCGATAATTAAATCGATATCATGTTTTTCCAATGCGTTGAATACAATTACGTCATCTATCCTGTTAAGAAATTCAGGAGCAAAAGTTTTTTTCAATGCATTTTCGATAATACTTTTCGAATTATCATCGGCTTGCGCTACTTTGGCAGCTGTACCAAAACCAACTCCTTGACCAAAATCTTTTAATTGTCTGGCTCCAACATTGGAAGTCATTATGATTATAGTGTTTTTGAAATCAATTTTTCTACCTAAACTGTCCGTTAAATAACCGTCATCAAGAACCTGTAATAACATATTAAAAACATCAGGATGTGCTTTCTCGATTTCGTCCAATAATACCACACAATATGGTTTTCTGCGAACTTTCTCCGTTAATTGCCCACCTTCTTCATAACCTACATATCCCGGAGGCGCACCAACTAGTCGAGAGATTGAAAATTTCTCCATGTATTCACTCATGTCGATACGTATCAATGCATCTTCCGAATCGAATAATTCTTTGGCAAGTACTTTTGCTAATTGTGTTTTTCCAACCCCAGTTTGTCCTAAGAAGATAAACGAACCAATTGGTCTGTTAGGATCTTTCAATCCCGCACGATTTCTTTGGATAGAACGCGCAATTTTCATTACGGCTTCTTTTTGCCCAATAACCTTACCTTCAATAAGTTCTGGTAATTTTGCTAATTTATTACTTTCCGTTTGCGCAATACGATTTACAGGAATTCCTGTCATCATCGAAACTACATCGGCAACATTGTCTTCGGTAACTTCTATTCGGTTATTTTTAGCATCTTCTTCCCATTGTTCCTGAGCAATTGCTAAATCTTTCTCAATGCGTTTTTCGTCATCACGAAGTTTAGCAGCCTCCTCATATTTCTGTTTTTTGACTACCACATTTTTTAATTCTCGAACATCATCTAACTGTCGTTCTAAATCTAAAATTGCTTTAGGCACTTCAATATTGGTAATATGAACTCGAGAACCAGCTTCGTCTAAAGCATCAATGGCTTTATCCGGTAAGAAACGTTCCGACATGTATCTGTCTGTTAATTTTACACACGCTTCAATTGCTTCTTGGGTATACGTTACATTGTGATGGTCCTCGTATTTATTTTTGATATTATTCAAAATAGTAATTGTTTCAGGAACCGATGTTGGTTCAACAATTATTTTTTGAAAACGTCTTTCTAAAGCACCATCTTTTTCTATGTATTGTCTGTATTCATCTAAGGTTGTCGCACCAATACATTGGATTTCACCCCTAGCTAAAGCTGGTTTAAACATATTGGAAGCATCCAAAGAACCTGTAGCTCCACCGGCGCCTACAATAGTGTGAATTTCATCAATAAAAAGAATGATATCATCATTTTTTTCTAATTCGTTCATTACCGCTTTCATGCGCTCTTCAAACTGTCCACGGTATTTAGTTCCGGCTACAAGGCTGGCTAAATCTAATGTTACTACGCGTTTGTTAAAGAGTATTCGAGACACTTTCTTTTGAATAATTCGCAAAGCTAATCCTTCTGCAATAGCTGACTTTCCTACTCCCGGTTCCCCTATAAGTAGTGGATTATTTTTTTTGCGACGGCTCAAAATTTGGGAAACACGCTCAATTTCTTTTTCTCTACCCACAACAGGGTCAAGTTTACCTTCCTCAGCCATTTCTGTTAAATCTCTCCCAAAATTATCTAAAACTGGTGTTTTGGATTTTTTGTTTGATTTATTGGCGGGGTTGTTAAAAGTTCCTTCCTTAAGACTGTCATCTTGTCCTGAATCATCATTATAAGATTCGTTTTTTGGCAAGTTTTCTAAAAATTCTTCATCGTTTGGAGTCATATTTATATATTGTTCTTTAGCTATGTCATAATCAATTTTAAGTTTATTCAATAGCTTGGTTGTTGGATCGTTTTCATTTCTTAAAATACATAGCAACAAGTGTGCTGTACTAATAGACGAACTCTGAAATACTTTTGCTTCAAGAAAAGTAGTTTTCAACGCTCGCTCTGCCTGTCTGGTTAAATGCAAATTTTTCTTTTCTACATTGACTTCAAGACTAGGACTTGCTGGACTTAGAATCTCAACCTTTCTGCGTAAATAATCCAGATCAATAGATAAGTTATTCAAAATTTGAATTGCCTTCCCATTACCATCTCTTAAGATACCCAGCATCAGGTGTTCAGTTCCTATAAAGTCATGACCCAATCGCAAAGCTTCTTCCTTGCTATAAGTAATAACATCTTTTACTCTTGGTGAAAAATTATCATCCATAATATATATTTGATACTGTAAATTTAGTGAATTAGTGATTGAAAAACAAAAACCGTTCCTTTAACAACTACTGTCAGCTAATAGACAAAAATTGTATTAATATTAGAGTTAAAATTTACTTAATTTATTAACTAAAAGAGAAGAAAATTTTGTTGATAAATCATTGAAATAAGTAGTGCAAAACAGGCTATAAAATTTCAAAAAGCTGTATATTGGCACGTTTTGAAACTAATATAATTTTTTAATATAACAACTTATGTCTGAAGGAGAAAAGTTAATTCCTATTAACATTGAAGATGAAATGAAAACAGCTTACATCGATTATTCGATGTCGGTAATTGTATCAAGAGCACTTCCAGATGTCAGAGATGGCTTGAAACCAGTACATCGAAGAGTACTTTACGGAATGCATGATTTAGGAGTTAATTCCAGATCTGCCCACAAAAAGTCAGCAAGAATTGTCGGAGAAGTTCTTGGTAAATATCACCCTCACGGTGACACTTCTGTTTATGATGCGATGGTTCGTATGGCTCAAGAATGGAGCATGCGTTATTTATTGATTGATGGTCAGGGTAACTTTGGTTCTGTAGATGGCGATAGTCCTGCAGCGATGCGTTACACGGAGGCTAGAATGCGTAAGATTTCGGAAGAAATATTGGCAGACATAGATAAAGAAACGGTTGATTTTAAATTAAATTTTGATGATACTTTAGAAGAACCAACAGTAATGCCAACTCGTGTTCCTACTTTATTAATTAATGGTGCGACAGGAATTGCGGTGGGTATGGCAACGAATATGCCACCTCACAATCTTACCGAAGTAATCAACGGTACATTGGCTTTCATGGATAACAATGATATCGAAATTGATGAGTTGATGAACTATATTAAAGCCCCTGATTTTCCTACAGGAGGTATAATATATGGATATGAAGGAGTTCGTGAAGCTTTTAAAACCGGTAGAGGACGTATTGTAATGCGTGCCAAAGTTGGTTTTGAAGAAGTGGATGGTCGTGAGTGTATCATCGTTACCGAAATTCCATATCAAGTCAATAAGGCAGATATGATCAAACGTACTGCTGATTTAGTGAATGATAAAAAAATAGACGGTATCGCTAATATCCGAGACGAATCGGATAGAAACGGGATGCGTATCGTATATATCTTGAAACGTGATGCAACGCCGAACGTGGTTTTGAATACGCTTTATAAGTTTACGCAATTACAGTCGTCGTTTAGTGTAAATAATATTGCAATTGTAAAAGGTCGTCCGCAAATGTTGAATCTGAAAGATTTGATTCATTATTTTATCGAACACCGTCATGATGTGGTGACTCGTAGAACGCAATTTGAATTGAAAAAAGCGGAAGCGAGAGCACATATATTAGAAGGTTTGATTATCGCTTCTGATAATATTGACGAAGTAATTGCTTTAATCAAAGCTTCAAAAAGTACCGAAGAAGCAAGAGAGAAATTAATCGAAAGATTCAATTTATCGGATATTCAATCTCGTGCAATTGTGGAAATGCGTTTGCGTCAATTAACAGGTCTAGAACAAGACAAGTTAAGAACAGAATACGAAGAAATTATGAAGTTAATAGAGCATTTGAAAGCTTTATTGGCTGATGTAAACTTGAGAATTGCATTAATTAAAGAAGAGCTTACGGAAATCAGAGATAAATACGGAGATGAGCGTCGTTCTCAAATCGAATATTCAGGTGGAGATGTAAGTATTGAAGATTTAATCGCTGATGAAAATGTAGTAATTACCATTTCTCATGCAGGATATATCAAACGTACAAATTTAACTGAATACAAGACTCAAAATAGAGGAGGAGTAGGGCAAAAAAGTGCAGGAACAAGAGATCAAGATTTCTTAGAGCATATGTTTGTGGCTACGAATCACCAATATATGATGTTCTTTACCCAAAAAGGAAAATGTTTCTGGATGCGTGTTTATGAAATACCTGAAGGAAGTAAAACAGCTAAAGGTAGAGCGATTCAAAACTTGGTGAACATAGAAAGTGACGATAAAGTGAAAGCGTTTATTTGTACGCAAGATTTAAAAGATCAAGATTACATAAAAAGCCATAATTTGATTATGGTAACTAAAAAAGGTCAGGTTAAGAAAACATCATTGGAGAAATATTCTAAACCTAGAGTAAATGGTGTCGCTGCTATTACTATTAAAGAAGGTGATGAACTATTGGAAGCCAAATTAACTAATGGTGAAAGCCAAATTATATTAGCTGTAAAATCAGGTAAATTAGTTCGTTTTGAGGAAACTAAAACTCGTCCAATGGGAAGAACAGCTTCCGGAGTTCGTGGAATTACACTTAAAGACGATACCGATGAAGTTATTGGCATGGTTACTGTAAACGATATGAGCAGTGAGATATTAGTTGTTGCTGAAAATGGTTACGGAAAACGTTCAAGCCTTGATGAATATCGCATTACAAATCGTGGTGGTAAAGGAGTTAAAACTTTAAATATTACCGAAAAAACAGGCAAGCTTATCTCTATAAATGCAGTTACAGATGCGGATGATTTAATGATTATCAATAAATCTGGATTGACTATTAGAATGGCTGTTGAAGATTTGAGAGTGATGGGACGTGCTACACAAGGTGTGAAACTGATTAATATCAAAGGAAATGATTCAATTGCCGCTGTTACAAAAGTTATGAAAGACGATGTTGCAGAAGTTGTAGTGGATGAAGATGGAAATGTAATTGAAACTGAAGCTATCGAAAGAGTAAAACCAGTTTTGGAAGTTCTTGAAGACGAAGGAGCTGAGGAAGAAGACGAAGATGAAGAAGAGGAGTCTGAAGAAGATGAAGAATCAGAAGAGGACGACTCTGATGATGAAGCATAGGAACGTAAAAAAAAAATAATTATTAAACAAAAACAGAATATTATGAAAAGTAAATATGTAATACTTGCATCAGCATTATTGATATCAGTAGCTACTTTTGCTCAAAAAGATCAAATAAAGGCAGCTGAAAAAGCACTTAAAGGTGGGAATTCGCAGGAGGCAGTAAATATTTTGCAAGCGGCTGAATCAGCTTCCGCAACTGCACCTGATGCCGAAAAAGCACAATTTTTCTTTGTGAAAGGAAATGCTTATTTAGATCTAGCTAATAAAAAAGTGGATACAGATAAAAATCTTTCTCTAGCTGCAAAAGCATATCAAGATTTAATTTCAGCTGAAAAAGCTTCTGGAAAAATAAAATTTTCTACTCAAGCAGCAGCCTCTGTTACTGAAATAAAATTTAAATTAATAAATAATGCCATAGCGGATTCTAAAGTTGAAAAACATGCGGATAGCGCTAAAAAGTTATATGATGCTTATTTATTAGATAAAAAAGATACTATCAATTTATATTATGCAGCTTCTACTTATATAAATGCTAAAGATTATGACACGGCGTTGAAGTTATATGACGATTTGAAAACTTTAAATTATTCTGGAAAAGGAACCAGTTATTTAGCAGTTAATAAGTTGAGTAGTCAAGAAGATGTTTTTGCAACTGCTCAAGAAAGAGACAGGATGGTTAAATTGGGAACACATGAGAAACCAAGAACTGAGGTTATACCTTCAAAAAGAGGAGAGATATATAAAAATATGGCTTTAATTTTAGTACAAAAAGGAAAAACTGAAGAAGCTAAAAAAGCGATTGCAGCGGCCAGAATTGCAAATCCAGATGATGTTTCGTTAACTTTGACTGAAGCTAATTTATATTTAGATACTAAGGATTTTGATATGTATAAAAAGTTAATCGCTGAAGTATTAACAAAAAATCCTAATGATGCAGATTTGACTTTTAACTTAGGAGTAATCAGTGGAAATGCGAAGAATTATGTTGATGCTGAAAAGTATTATAAACGAGCAATTGAAATAAAACCAGATTACATCAATGCATATCTTAATTTGGCTATTATGAAATTAGATGGTGATAAAGTTATTTTTGACGAAATGAATAAACTTACCAATTCTGAAAAAGATAATAAACGTTACCTTGTTCTGAAGAAACAAAGAGAAGGAATTTTTATGGGTGCGTTGCCATACTTAGAAAAAGCGAATGAATTAGATCCGAAAAATAAAGAAGTAGCGTCAACACTTTTAAGTGTTTATAGTGCTTTAGAAATGACTGATAAGAAAAAAGCACTTAAAGCAAGGATGTAAATCTTATTATTAGACAATAAAAAAAACCTATCTTGAAAATAATTCTTGATAGGTTTTTTTAGTTATATAATTTTCTTGATGACTCGAAGTTTATGCGTGTGTTTGTTTGTTTCGGCATTGAATATTCCCAGATGATCCAATCTATCGACCCTAACTTTTCCGCTGGCATGAATGATATAATTGTCATCCATAATTATTCCTACATGGATAATATTACCTTCTTCATTGTCAAAAAAAGCTAAATCTCCAGGTTCGCTTTCTTCAATAAAACTTAGAGCTTCTCCTTGGGTTGATTGTTGTGAAGCATCCCGTAATAATTTGTAACCGTTCAGTTTGTAAACCATTTGGGTAAAACCCGAGCAATCAATTCCAAAAGGAGTTTTTCCTCCCCAAAGATATGGGGCATTTAAATACATAAATGCAGTGTTAATCAAGTATTCTTTATTTTTCTCTCCGCTAGTCCTAGTTCCTTCAAAATCAAAATTGGAAGTATTGATCTCATTGTGATTTATAAATGATAAAGAGGAGCCCAAAGGAATTGGAATCAATAAATTTGATGGAGCGGTTACGTATTCTATTAAATCAGCATTTAGAATAATAGCCTCTGTGGATAATTGATTAAAACTTGATTCAGAAATTAATTGAAACTGTTTAGAATCAACCCAGCCTTCATAACCATCATATTGCATTTTGATAAAAGACCACTGCTTGAGTTGTTCCAAAATTTCAAAATGTTCGCCAAATAAAACTTGAGAAACAATTTCGCTTTTATCACTGGCTTCAAACCGAAGTGGTATCATAGCAAGATTACAAATTCCAAACATCTATGTTAAATTATGAGTTAAGAGTTATGAGTTATAAGTATCAAAACTCATAACTCACAACTCATAATTATTTAAATTCTTTCAATAACAATTGCCGAAGCACCACCACCACCATTACAAATTGCAGCCGCACCGATTTTACCATTGTTTTGTTCTAAAACATTTAACAAGGTTACAATGATTCTTGCACCCGAACAACCTAGCGGATGTCCCAGGGAAACGGCACCACCATTTACATTGACTTTGGTTTCTTCTAGTCCCAGGATTTTCGAATTAGCCAAACCAACTACAGCAAAAGCCTCATTAAATTCAAAATAATCAACGTCACTGATGGATAGTCCTGCTTTCTCTAACGCTTTAGGTATCGCTTTTGAAGGACTCGTAGTGAACCATTTTGGCTCTTGAGCTGCATCAGCATAACTTTTTATGTATGCTAATGGTTTCAATCCTAATGCCAATGCTTTTTCTTCACTCATCAAAACTATTGCAGCAGCTCCATCGTTAATGGTAGAAGAATTTGCGGCTGTTACCGTTCCTTCTTTAGTAAATGCTGGATTTAAAGATGGGAATTTATCAATTTTTACATTTGTAAATTCTTCATCTTTAGAAACGATAATTGGATCGCCTTTTCTTTGTGGAACAGCAACAGGAACTACTTCATTGTCGAATTTCCCGTCTGCCCATGCCTTAGCGCTACGCTCATACGATTGAATTGCGAAGTTATCTTGATCTTCTCTCGTAAAGTTATATTCAGAGGCACATAAGTCTGCACAGACACCCATAGCATTGTTGTCATACGCATCAGACAACCCGTCTCTTTGCATTCCGTCAATCATGGCTGTTGGACCAAATTTTGTTCCATTTCTCAAATGCATATAATGCGGAATCAAACTCATGTTTTCCATTCCACCTGCAACAACAATTTCAGCATCGCCGCACATAATAGCTTGTGCACCCATCATTACTGATTTCATTCCAGAAGCACAAACTTTATTAACAGTTGTGCAAGTAACACTATTTGGTAAACCAGCAAATATTGCCGCTTGACGAGCAGGAGCTTGTCCTACGCCAGCTTGAACAACATTACCCATAAATACTTCATCAACTAAATTTGGATCTAAATTAATTTTTTCCAAAGCACCTTTTATAGCAATTGCACCTAATCTCGGCGCAGCAACTGTAGATAGGGCTCCCATAAAACTTCCGATAGGTGTTCTAACGGCAGAAACAATAACAACTCTTTTGTTCATGATCTTTATAATATTAGTTTATGAAGCAAATTTAACCTTTTTTAAACAATTTCATATTTTGATTGCTTCATTATATTTTTTAAATATTTATTTATCTCTATATGTTTGATTGTGAAGTGTTTTTATAAAAAGCTTCAAAAATATTAAAAAAAAGCCCTCAAATACTTGTGAGTAACGTAAAGTTGTCTTAAATTTGCAACCGCAAAACAGGACACGTTTCCTTGAGTTTGGAGGGGTGCCAGAGTGGTAATGGAGCAGTTTGCTAAACTGTCACCGAGTAATCGGTGCCAGGGTTCGAGTCCCTGTCCCTCCGCTTAATAATTTTTGTTTCAAAATGTAGCGTTTTGATTATAATCTCAAGAGATTTTTACAAAAATCATTAAAATAATATTATGTTTTTCGGGGTGTAGCGTAGCTCGGTTATCGCGCCTGCTTTGGGAGCAGGAGGCCGCAGGTTCGAATCCTGCCACCCCGACTATATTTTTTTACATGAGCAATGGAGGCATAGCTCAGCTGGATAGAGCACCTGCCTTCTAAGCAGGCGGTCGAAGGTTCGAATCCTTCTGCCTTCACAAAAACCGATACTTTAATTAGTATCGGTTTTTTTGTTTCTATATTATTTTAAATCCTTAAATTATCTTATTTTTATAAAAAATAATCTTATGACTTTCTGTTTTAAACCGTTCATACTTCTTTGTTTTATTTTTTTGATCGTTTCCTGTAAAGCACAAAGTACTATTCCTATTGTTATAGAGAAAAATAGTTCAGTTATAAATGATACTACATTTGTAAACTTAAAAGACTACAGTACCGACTTTGTGTATGATATGAAATATGCCACAACCGATAATTTTCTTAAACAAAAAGTGTATGATTGTGCGGAATGTTTTTTGCGTTTAAAAACGGTACAAGCTTTAGTTGAAGCGAATCAAAAGTTTATAAAAAAAGGATATAAAATCAAAATCTTTGATTGTTACCGTCCCTTAGATATTCAGAAGAAAATGTGGGCGATTGTTCCCAATCCGGAATATGTAGCCAAACCCAATAAAGGTTCGATACATAATAGGGGTGGAGCGGTTGATATCACTCTTGTAGATTCAAAGGGGATAGAATTGAATATGGGAACTCCATTTGATTTTTTTGGTAAAAAGGCGAGTCATAATTACACCAACTTATCGCAAGAGATAAAAGAAAATCGACTTTTATTAAAAAGAATAATGACAGAGAAAAATTTTAATTCATTTGATTCCGAATGGTGGCATTATAATTTAAAATCAGGATTGAATGATACCGTTTCTAATGTCAAATGGATATGTGATTAATTATTCTACACAGCGAATTGTGTTA
This sequence comes from Flavobacterium sp. CG_9.10, assembly GCF_015752245.1. Taxonomy (NCBI): domain Bacteria; kingdom Pseudomonadati; phylum Bacteroidota; class Flavobacteriia; order Flavobacteriales; family Flavobacteriaceae; genus Flavobacterium; species Flavobacterium sp. CG_9.10. Next base: position 4,099 of record NZ_JADOVD010000017.1, on the reverse strand, counting down.
ATGAAGTAATTTTCAGGTTGGTAAACTACATTATCTAACTCAGATGTAAATTCTTTTTTGATTACATAATCTTCAGTATCGGTTAAATATTTAATACGCATCATAGATATCGGGGAACTCTTCAATTCCTCAAAGCTATCTTTCATAAACATGAAACTTGCTGTGATTACTCTGTTATCGTAATTTTTGTCATCGCGAATCATCGCGCCACAATTTTCTTCATCAATATGAATCAAGGTGATGATTTTTCCATTGTTTAATTGTAAAAATAATTTCGAATTTTTATCAAAACAATTGGCTTTCATGAAATCTTTGCTTTTTTGAATCAATTGAACATTTAATGTCGGTAAATTATCGGTCAATGCTAACGAAAAAAAGATATAACTGGCAGTTCCACCAAAATTTTTCTCACATATCAAATATTCTTTCGTGGATTTGTAATTCCCAATTGAATCGGTAACGTTCACACTATAGGCGCATGGTTTTTGCGCAAATGAACTAAGGGATAAGAAGAATAAAGTGATTGTAAGCAGGTGTTTCATTTTTATTTGATTTTTGCGCAAATTAATACTATTTTATGATTATTTAGATCAGTTGTAAAAAAACAATAGACATTTCCTCCGTCTTTTATTTTCCATTTTTTTCGAATACTTTCAACTGCATCTGGAAAATTTCGAGTGGTAATATTGGCTTGTTTACGTTCTAAAAAGATTTTCATTTCCGTTTTACTGTATGGGACAGAATTTTGAATTTCAAAAACTCTTCCTGGAAAAGGAATTAAAACTTCGGATGTATATAAATGGGAATGTTTATGGAGTTTGTTTAGATTATAAAACGACCCAACTTCATCAAAACCTCCCGATTTCATTATAGCGCTATTTGGCTCATATAGATATTTTTGTGGTAAACTATAATGGGCTATTTCGGATTCTTGGTTTAAAATAAAATCGAAATGCTCAGTTTTTTCCTTTATAATATTGATGGCTTTTAAAGTTATTACACCGGAAAAATCCTTGTGTAATTCCCATAACAGTTCTTTTACTTCATTTTCCAATGCTACAATATGAACGGTCTTTACATTTTTTAATTCTAATAAACCAGCCGAAATATCTAGTAAAGGAGCTGTTTTTATTAAAATTGAGTTTGAATTTTTAAAATAGAAATCCAGATTTTCAGGAACATTTGGCAAACAATCCTTCAGCATAAATACTTTACCTTTTGCATCATTTCTTCTGGAAGGATCAATGTATATCCAATCCCAATACTTATTTAATGAAGTTAAAGTCGCTAAACTGTCTCCCGAATAACAATTAATATTCTTTGTGTTTAATTGTCTAAAATTGTGTTTTACCAAATTTGATAATTCCGGATTAATTTCGCAGTGAGCAACTGTTTTTATTTTTTTTGCAAAATAATAATCATCTACACCAAAACCTCCCGTCAAATCAATCAGGCTATTGCCTGAAACAATCGTAGATTTGTAAAAAGCTGTTTTTTCGGATGAAGTCTGTTCAACTGAAATTTTAGTTGGATAAATGATATTTTCTGTAGAAAACCAGGTGGGAAGTTTATCTTTAGCTTTTGTTTTAGCTTCTATTTGATTCAAAATAGAAATCCATTCCACTTTTGGAAAAGGGTTTTTTTTCAGCGCTAATTTTGAAATAGAAACCCCTATATTTTTTACCATAAATTCTTGAATTTCAACATTTAGAATATGTAGATTCAAAATTAAATGTTTTTAGTTAAAAGTTGAATGACTTTGTTCTCCGGGAAAAATTCTTTACCTATTACCTTTAGAATTGTATATAGTGGAACAGCGATAATCATTCCTAATATCCCGAAAAGAAAGCCTGCTATTAATATAATAAGAAATATTTCTAAGGGATGTGAACTGACACTTTTCGAAAATATTATTGGCTGTGATAAATTATTATCAATAATTTGTACGATCCAGAAACCGATTAATACGTAAATCGTAGTTGGTAAAATTTCTGTTTGAAAGTCACTTCCAAAATTGCTAAGCATCGTTAGAATTGCTGCTAAAATAGAGGCAATTAATGGACCGATGTATGGTATGATATTTAAAACAGCACAAAGAAAAGCAATGACAATTGCATTTGGTGCACTAAAAATAAGCAGAACAATGAGGTACAAAACGAATACAATAAATAACTGGAGCAGCAATCCAATAAAATAGCGAGATAATAAAATGTTTATTTTTTCTAATGAGTGTAAAATTTGGTCCTCATGTGAGTCTGGAATTAATTTTTTTGCACCCACGATGAACAATAGTCGATCTTTAAGAAAGAAAAAAGTAATGAATAAGACGGAAGCTAATCCTATTCCGAAACTACTGATGGTTCCAAGTATTGTATTCAAAAAATTTGGAATAAAATTAAAATTTATTTTCGAAGTAATATTTGCTTCTTTGAGTATTTTTGCGGAGTCGATCTGATGACTCTCCAGAAAAATAGAAATTTTATTGATTAATTGAAGTATGCTTTTTTCAATCTCAGCGGTATTCAACAAAGATAAATTTTGTCCTTGTGTTAAAATCAAAGGAATAAATAACATTATGAATCCAGCGACAATGAGAATAAAAATAAACAGTGTTGCTATAGTTGCAAAAACATGATTGAATTTTAATCGTCTTTTGAAAAAATCTAATATTGGATTTCCAATTAAGGTAAGAATTAAAGCTACAACGAGATAAATCAGAACAGATTGAATTTGATATAAAAAATATAAAGAAAGTGCTATTAAAACAATTACTGTCACTGCTTTTAAAATTCCGGTAGCTATAATTTTTGATGTTAGCATTAATTTTTTTTTAGGGAATAAAGATAAAAAAACTCGCTAACAAGTAGCGAGTTTTATATTCTAAAATCTAAAAAAAATTATATTCCGAAACCAGCTCTAGCTCCACCTGTTACGAATAACGGAGTCATTCTAGCTTTTTGACCAGTTGTGAACATATACATTCCTCTGTCATCAGTATAATCCATATAGTTCATTGTCATTTCATTGTGAGCAGGAAGACAAGTACTAACGTATGGGTAAACAGGAACTCCAAAGTTTGAAGTTTTATGAACTGGAGTGTCAGAAACTAAATCATTTCCACAAGATGCATCACCCCAAATGTGTCTAAGGTTCATCCAGTGACCTACTTCATGAGTTGCTGTTCTTCCTAAGTTGTAAGGATAACTTGCAGCAGATGACAATCCAAAATAATTAGAATCAATTACAACTCCATCAGTTGCTAATGATCCACCAGGAAATTGAGCATAACCTAAAATTCCACCACCTATTGTACAAGCCCACATATTAAGGGTATTGCTCGGAGAAGTAGGATCTAAACCTCCTCGTTTTGTTTGTTTCATTGCATCTCTAGTTCCCCAAGAAGTTTTTGTAGTTGATTTTCTGATAATTTGTTTTAATTCAAAAGTAATATCAACATTTGCAGCAACTCCAGCAAACTCAGCAGGAGTAGTTGAGAAATCAGAGTTTGTAGCAGTGTAATCTTTGTTTAATACATCGATTTGTGATTGTATTTGAGCATCAGAAATATTTTCAGCCGCAGTATTGTACAATACATTTACTACTACTGGAATAACAACTTTACCATTTACTAAACGGTTAGTCAACATTGCTTTTTGTGTAAAAGCTTCAATTTGGTTCATTCTTAAAGCTAGAGTTGGATCAGCTTTCATTTGTTCTGCCAATACATCTTGAGAAGCACATGAACGACGTGCAGTAGCATTTGCTGCTAGGGCAGTCGATTCTGTTTGGTCGTTTTGACAGGAGAAAAGCATTAAAAATGCCGTTGCAGTTAAAAGAATTTTTTTCATAATTAATTAGGATTATTTGTTATAAAACATTGGTTTTGGTTAATACTATTGCAATTCTATAACAATTTTTTGAATAAAAAAAATATAATTTAAATTAAAAGATGTTAATTAGAGATAATGTTATTATTAAGCTATTATTATTATTATTATTAATTTTCATTGTTGTCCGATAAAAAATCACGGAACGTTTATTTTTCTATTTATTTTGGCACTTCACGAGGTTTTAGCCTGCTTTAGCTTGTTTTTGAGTA
>NZ_JADOVD010000016.1:0-83991 GCF_015752245.1 Flavobacterium sp. CG_9.10 | reverse complement strand
GCTGGTATTGCAGTCCGTTTAAAGGTAGAAGATAAAAATGATCCAACACATTCTTGTGAAACAGAGGTACAAGTAACAACCGCTTCAGGATGGCAAACATTAGAATTTAATTTTGCAAATCAAGCCACTGGAACAGCTGCATTAAATTTGGCATATGCTTTTAACAAAGCCTCTATTTTCTTTAATTTCGGCACTACTGGAGCTACAGCAGGCGAAAAAACATATTATTTTGATGATATGAAATTTGGTGCTAAAAATCTCTCAGTTGCGAATTTCAAGGCCAATTCATCTGTAAGAATGTATCCAAATCCAGTTTCAAACGTTTTAACAATTGAAGCTAATAGTACAATTGAAAAAGTGAGTATATATAGTGTTTTAGGCCAGGAAATTTTGGTTAAAAATCCAAAAAGCAATTCTGCAACCATTCAAACTAATGAACTTTCAAAAGGAGTTTATATCGTTAGAACGAATGTTGACGGAAAAGTAATTACCACTAAAATAGTTAAAGAGTAAATTTTTTGAGTTTGTAGTAGGATCAGAGCGTATCGTTTTTCGATACGCTTTTTTTTTGTTATTTCAATAAATACAAATAATGGTTATAGTAATCCACAATTGCTTTTCCTTTCATCAAAACATCGGCACCGATAATTCCATGCACGGGTTTTGATTTATGTTGCTTTAACGCTTCATTTACATGGGATAAATCAAAAATTACGAGATCAAAGGAAATGTCTTTCCAACTCCCTAATTGTAAATGATTTTTTAAAGCCAGTTGAGTAAACATTCCCGTTGCGCCCGCCCCTGAAGCTTTAGTTTTGGATTTTTTGGGTTCCAATAAAAATAAATCAACACTTTCAAATCCTACACAACTGTTTGAAGCCCCAGTATCCAGAATAAAATTGCCAATTACACCATTTATTTTCGCCTTTATCAAAAGATGCTGTGTTTTGGTAATTTTAAACTTTACTTTTCTGTAATTTTCTTTTTTAAGAATATTGTGCAGGTTTTTCATAAATCAAAAATGAAATTCAAATGTAATCTAAAAATCCAAGATTCTAAAAATTGAGCAATCAAAACAGTAACTTTGTATCTTTCAAATAAAACAAATGACAATCACAGATACACATACGCATCTTTACAGCGAAGAATTTGACCAAGACAGAGACGAAATGATACAACGTGCGATAAATGCGGGCGTATCACGTTTTTTTATTCCAGCAATTGATTCTACTTGCACCAAAGCGATGTACGATTTAGAGAAAAATTATCCTGATAATGTCTTTTTAATGATGGGTTTGCACCCAACGTATGTAAAAGAGAATTATTTGGAAGAGTTAATGCATGTCGAAAATGAATTAAAGAAAAGAAAGTTCTACGCTATTGGCGAAATTGGGATTGACTTATATTGGGATAAAACACATTTAGAAGAGCAGCAAATTGCTTTTAGAAGCCAAATCCGATTGGCAAAAAAATATAAATTACCCATTGTAATACATTGTAGAGAAGCATTCGATGAAATTTTTCAAATTTTGGAAGATGAACAATCAGCTGACTTATTTGGTATTTTTCACTGTTTTTCTGGAACATATGAGCAAGCTTTGAGGGCTATTTCTTATAATATGAAACTTGGAATTGGGGGTGTAGTAACTTTTAAAAATGGAAAAATCGACCAATTTCTGAATCAAATTGAGTTAAAACATATCGTTTTGGAAACTGATTCACCGTATCTGGCGCCAATTCCTTTTCGAGGAAAACGTAATGAGAGCGGTTATCTGGTTCATGTGGTCGATAAGTTGGCACAGATTTATAGCCTTTCAGCAAATGAGATTGCGGAAGTTACAACGCAGAATTCGAAAGCTGTTTTTGGGATTTAAAACAGAATTGACAATATTTTAATATTTTTTTTGTTCATTTGCGCACATAAAATTGAGAACCAAAATGCAAAAATTTGACGCTATTCGGCCATTTTACGATTCCGAAGTAAACGAGGCTCTTAAAAATGTTGTTCATCATCCTATGATGAAGGCTTTAATGAACTTTACCTTTCCAGAGGTAGAAGACGAAGTTTGGAAAGAACAACTCCGAAAAACACATTCTATCCGTGATTTTCAATGTAATTTCATTTATAATTCGGTTCAAAAAGTACTAGAGAAAAGCTCTGAAGGTTTAACGACTTCAGGTTTCGAAAATTTAGAAAAAAATACTTCTTATTTGTTTATTTCGAATCATCGGGATATTCTTTTGGATACCACTTTGTTGAATACAGCTTTATTTGAACATGGGTTAGGGATGACAGCTTCGGCAATTGGAGATAATTTAGTTAAAAAAGCATTCTTAAGTACTCTCGCTAAATTAAATCGTAATTTCTTAGTGCTTCGTGGCTTAAGTCCAAGAGAAATGCTTCAAAGCTCTAAATTATTATCGGAATATATTGGTAATTTATTGACACATGAAAATCGTTCGGTTTGGATCGCACAACGCGAAGGAAGAACCAAAGACGGGAATGATGCCACCAATCCGGGTGTTTTAAAAATGCTTGGAATGGGTTCTGACGAGAAAAATTTGATGGATTATTTTAAGAAAATCAAAATTGTTCCGGTTTCAATCTCCTATGAGTACGACCCAACGGATGCTTTGAAAATGCCTCAATTGATGGCAGAAGCCAATAATGAAATTTACATCAAGGAAAAAAATGAGGATTTCATGACCATTCTTAGCGGTGCCTTAGGGCAAAAGAAAAGAATTCATATTCATGTTGGTGAAGTTTTAGATAAAGAAATTGATATAATTGCAGCAGAAAATGACAGTACCAATAAGCAAATACAAGCTTTAGCACAAGTTATAGATGATGCAATATTGAGCAATTATAAATTATGGCCAACGAATTTTATTGCTTACGATATTGTAAATAAAACTAATACCTATGCCCATTTGCACACTGAAAATGAGAAATCACTTTTTATGCGTAGGTTAGAAATGAGAATAGATCATGACAATCCGGTAGCTCTGGATGGATTTTTAGCAATGTATGCGAATCCTGTTGTCAATAAATTGAAATACCATAATGTTGTCTAAAGCCAAAATACTTTTAATTTATACCGGTGGTACTATTGGTATGAAAAAAGACTTTGAGACCGGTGCTCTTAGAGCTTTCAATTTCAGTAAATTGCTGCAAAGAATACCGGAATTGAAACAATTGGACTGCGAGATAGAAACGATTTCTTTTGAAACTCCTATTGACTCTTCGAATATGAACCCCGAAAAATGGGCGAAAATTGCGACAATCATTGAAGATAAGTATACTTCATTTGATGGATTTGTTGTGCTTCATGGTTCAGATACAATGTCTTACTCCGCTTCTGCTTTGAGTTTCATGTTAGAGAATTTATCAAAACCGGTAATTTTCACGGGTTCTCAATTGCCTATTGGAGATTTACGTACTGATGCGAAAGAAAATCTGATAACTGCGATTCAAATTGCTTCTTTGCGGGAGAATGGCAAACCAGTCATCAGTGAAGTGTGTCTTTATTTTGAATATAAATTATATAGAGGTAATAGAACCACAAAAATAAATGCCGAACATTTCAAAGCATTTACGTCGCCAAATTATCCTGATTTAGTAGAATCTGGCGTGCATTTAAAACTGAATTCTGAATTGTTTTTGCCTTTGAATAGCAATTTGCAATTGAAAGTCCATAAAAATTTGGATAACAACGTAGCTATTATTAAAATGTTTCCGGGCATTAACGAAGCAGTTTTATCTGCTATTTTTAATGTTCCAAGTCTAAAAGGTGTTATTTTAGAGACCTATGGAGCCGGAAATGCTCCTACAGAAGATTGGTTTATCAATCTTTTGAAAAAAGCCATTGCTAAAGGATTGCACATCATTAATGTTACTCAATGTTCTGCTGGAAGTGTGAGTATGGGACAATATGAAACCAGTACCTCTTTGAAAGAAATTGGCGTTATTTCCGGAAAGGATATCACTACCGAAGCAGCAATCTCCAAATTAATGTATTTATTAGGTCAAAAAATAGCTCCGAAAGAGTTCAAAGAGATTTTCGAAACATCTTTGCGTGGAGAAATGGTATAATAATTAGATTTTACTTTTCTACCTCATTTTTTTTCGTGTTCTTTGCAAACCAAAATAGAGAGGTGTCCGAGTGGCTGAAGGAGCTAGCCTGGAAAGCTAGTATGTGGGTAACTGCATCGTGGGTTCGAATCCCATCCTCTCTGCAAATAAAAAATGCTTCCTGAACGGGAAGCATTTTTTAATTAATAGTGTGCCATTTTTTTGTTTGGCTAAGCGTTTAGATCAAAAAAGGAAGAGACATGTATTGCAAAGCATTAGTTTCCTTATGAGGCTCCCTATGCGGAATCAACTGAGTTAATCTTGTCCTCTGTGCAAAATACTAATCCTGCTAAATCACTTTAGCTGGATTTTTTTTTTAATTCATCCTAATTCCTCCCTCTCGGATTAGGGGGCTTTAATCATTCAATTTCAAAACCGCCATAAACGCTTCTTGTGGAATCTCCACATTTCCAACCAGTCTCATACGTTTTTTACCCTTTTTCTGTTTTTCTAATAATTTACGTTTACGTGAAATATCCCCACCATAACATTTGGCCGTAACATCTTTACGTAAGGCTTTGATGGTTTCGCGTGAGATAACTTTAACCCCAATAGCAGCTTGGATAGGAATGTCAAATTGTTGACGAGGAATCAATTCTCTCAATTTCTCACACATTTTTTTACCAATTTGATACGCATTATCGGCATGCATCAAAGAGGACAAAGCATCGACTATCGTTGCGTTCAATAAGATATCCACTTTAACCAAATTAGAAGTTCTCATTCCGATTGGTGTATAATCAAACGAAGCATATCCTTTAGAAACCGTTTTCAAACGATCGTAAAAATCAAATACAATCTCTGCCAAAGGCATATCGAAAGTCAATTCAACACGTTCTGTTGTCAAATACGTTTGGTTGGTAATCAAACCTCGTTTTTCGATACACAGACTCATTACATTCCCAACATAATCGGATTTTGTAATGATAGTTGCTTTTATAAAAGGTTCTTCAACATGGTCTAAACGAGAAGGCTCAGGCAAGTCCGAAGGATTGTTTACAATAAGTGGTGTCGTAGGATCTTTTTTGGTGTAAGCCAAATACGAAACGTTGGGAACTGTTGTGATAACAGTCATATTGAACTCACGCTCTAAACGCTCCTGAATAATTTCCATGTGTAACATTCCCAAGAATCCACAACGGAAACCAAATCCTAAAGCTGCCGAACTTTCCGGTAAAAATACCAACGAAGCATCATTCAACTGTAGTTTTTCCATAGAGTTTCTCAACTCTTCATAATCTTCAGTATCTACAGGATAAATTCCCGCAAAAACCATTGGTTTCACATCTTCAAAACCTTTAATTATATTCGTTGTTGGTGTTTTTGCATCCGTCAACGTATCACCCACTTTTACTTCTTTTGCTTCTTTAATTCCAGAAATTAAATACCCAACATCACCGGCTGAAATTACTTGTTTGGGAACTTGATTCAATTTCAAGGTACCAATTTCGTCTGCAAAATATTCATTTCCGGTAGCCATGAATTTAATCTTCTGACCCTTTTTTATTTGTCCGTTTTTCACACGGAAAATAACTTCAATTCCTCTAAACGGATTATAATGCGAGTCAAAAATCAAGGCTTGTAATGGCTCATCCACATTTCCGGATGGAGGTGGAATTTTTTCGATAATCGCCGCCAATATATTCTCTACACCAAAACCAGTTTTACCCGAAGCATGAATTATATCTTCCAATTTACATCCCAATAAATCAATAATATCGTCACTTACTTCCTCTGGATTGGCACTTGGTAAATCCACTTTATTCAAAACCGGAATAATTTCCAAGTCATTTTCTAAAGCCAAATACAAATTCGAAATTGTTTGTGCCTGAATACTTTGCGCTGCATCCACAATCAAAAGCGCACCTTCACAAGCCGCAATCGAACGAGAAACTTCATACGAAAAATCCACGTGTCCTGGAGTGTCAATCAAATTCAGGATATATTCCTGTCCTTTATAGGTGTATTCCATCTGAATCGCGTGACTCTTAATCGTAATCCCACGTTCGCGTTCCAAGTCCATGTTATCTAGCAATTGCGCCTTTTCTTCGCGAGCGGTAACCGTTTGAGTTGCCCCAAGTAAACGGTCAGCAAGCGTACTTTTCCCGTGATCAATATGTGCAATAATGCAAAAATTCCTAATATGTTTCATTTTCAGTAAGTATCAATTTTATTTTGGGTTTGTCCTGAATTAATTTCAGGGCGTGACCTCTCTTCCACTATCGTTCCAGCTCGGTCGGGCTATTCGTTACAATCTTTTCCTTTTTAAAGAAAAAAGGAAAAGGATTTCCTCTTCTATCCCTCACGCACATCCGCAAATCGCGACAATTAATCTGCAAATATACGCTAAAATCAATAGCTTCAAAGCCTAGAATCTACAAACTAAAAGGTTTACTGCTAAGTCTTTTCTCTTCTTGCAATCGGTGATTCATCTAAAAGTTGTAATTTTGCACAAAAATTAAGCAGATGGTCAAGATTGGCAACATAGAATTACCTGATTTCCCATTACTTCTTGCACCTATGGAAGATGTGAGTGACCCTCCATACCGCAGATTGTGCAAGATGCATGGTGCCGATATGATGTACTCCGAATTTATTTCGTCCGAAGGATTGATTCGCGACGCCATCAAAAGCCGAATGAAATTAGATATTTTCGATTACGAGCGTCCCGTTGGGATTCAGATTTTTGGTGGTGACGAGGAAGCCATGGCGATGTCGTCTAAAATTGTTTCTGCGGTAAACCCAGATTTGATCGATATTAACTTTGGATGTCCTGTTAAAAAAGTCGTTTGCAAAGGCGCCGGAGCCGGAGTTTTAAAAGACGTCGATTTAATGATTCGCTTAACGAAAGCCGTAATCGATAGCACCCATTTGCCAGTAACCGTAAAAACCCGTTTGGGTTGGGATGATAATTCCATCAATATTGATGAGGTTGCGGAGCGTTTGCAAGATATTGGGGTTGCTGCTTTAAGCATTCACGCCAGAACGCGTGCCCAAATGTATAAGGGTCATTCCGATTGGTCACATATTGCCCGAGTAAAAAATAATCCAAGAATCACGATGCCTATTTTCGGAAACGGCGATATCGATTCTCCCGAAAAAGCATTACAATATAAAAATGAATATGGTATTGACGGAATCATGATTGGTCGTGCCGCGATTGGTTACCCGTGGATTTTTAACGAAATCAAACATTATTTCAAAACAGGAGCGCATTTGGCTAAACCCACCGTTATTGATAGAGTTGAAGCGGTTCGAAATCACCTCACTTGGGCTATGGAATGGAAAGGAGAAAGACTAGGAATTGTTGAAACGCGTCCTCATTATACCAATTATTTTAAAGGAATACATTCTTTTAAAACCCACAAACAAAAATTAGTAACGCTAGATAGTCCTGAAGAATTGTTCGCCGCTTTGAATGAAATTGAAGAGTCATATGCGGGTTATGAGGTAGTGTAACCAGATATTTTTAATACGAATTCCACTAATTTATAGTTGTTGATCTTATTAAAAAGAGCCGATAAATTTGAAGATTAATCTTTTTAAAAAACTAGCGAATTAGCGGTAAAAAACTATTCCAACAATTTTTTACTTACACGACTACTCGCAATAAGTGAAGCCACAAACCCAAGCGTAACGATGGTTGCCATAACAATTAGTACATTTTCTAAATTGAAAACTACAGGATAAGCCAGTGTCGGTGTTATCATAATAAGTTCAAATTGTTGTTGCAGTAACACAATTATAATTCCTAAAACCAGCCCGATAATCCCGCCAAAAACACTCAATAAAGTACCTTGAAGCAGGAATATTTTTCGCAAATCCTTGATTTCTGTTCCCAAATTAAAAAGAGTTTTTAGATTTCCTTTTTTGTCCAAAATCATCATAATTAAAGCGCCAATCAAGTTAAAAAGCGCCACAACAATGACCAAAGTAAATATTAAATACACGGCTATATTTTCAGTATTCAACATTTTATAGAGCGATTCATTAAGCTGAGCCCTATTTTTTACGGTAATTTTAGTATTGAAAATAGTTTGTAGTTGGCTGATAATAGCATTTTCATCCGCTCCCGGTTTCTCTTTTATTTCAATTCCGGAAATCTGATTGGTTTTGTATTCCAATAATTCTTGCGCTAAACCTAAATCGGCAAAAACATATTTTGAGTCTAAATCTTCGCTGATGGCATAAATACCAACAGGAATAATATCAGTTTTGTTAAAGGCTTGTTCTTGATTTTCGATGGTGCCTTTTCCTGGCTTTGGGACCAAAACTTCCAATTGATTATTAAAATCGAGTAAACCCATCGAAAACTTCTGGGCAATTCCATAACCAACAACCACTTGATACGTATCCGGTTTCAGCCACTGACCATTAAAAAGCTTTTTTTTAATTGCATTAACTTTACTGAAATTGGCATCAACACCTTTCAGATAAGTAACTTCTTGTTTTCCGTCAAAAGTAAATAAGACCCGTTCTTCAATTATTTTGGTATACGAAGCAAGACCATCAATTTTCTTAATTTGGCTTTCCTGAGTGGGAGAAATAAAAAATGATTTCCCTAAAGTGCTGCTTATTTTTAAATCCGGATCAATGTCATTGGTAAACGAAAGACTAAAAACTTTCAGTCCACTAAAAACGGATAAAACCACAAACAAAGCCATCGCCCCCACAATAATTCCCATGCTGGCAATGCGATTGATGATATTAATAGCGTTGTTTTTGCTGTTGCTAAGAATATAGCGTTTGGCTATGTAAAGAGGAAAATTCAAATTTTATTGAAATCTGCGTTTATCCAAAAGATCTCTGTTTTCTATAGGATTATCTCTGTTCGCTAAGGCATTGTCAATTTTTTCAATGTAATCTAAAGAGTCATCAATAAAGAAAACCAAATTAGGCACTTTTCTCAATTGCAAACGTACTCTTTGTGATAAATCATGTTTTATCGTTTTAGAATTCGACTTAACCGCCTCTAAAATCTCTTTTGCTTTATCCTGAGGAAAAACACTTAAATGCACCGTAGCCACAGATAAATCTGAAGTTACAACAACCTTGGATACCGAAATTATCAAATTACTAACTCCGTTTTTTCTCACTTCACCTTGCAGAATATCAACCAAATCTTTTTGGATCACCCCACCTATTTTTTTCTGTCTATTTGTTTCCATGCTGCAAAAATACTACTTTTAAGGTTTATCCCGAAGTTTCGGGACAAATTTTAAAAGTAACCTGTTAATAGTTCTGTTTTTAGGAGCTATTTCCTGCTGTTCACTATATCTTTCCTGCCGAAAACCGGCAAGAAAGGATGTCGTTTCCATCAGGGCTAGGAGATTTAGGAAATTAGAAAGCTAATCTTAAATCAGAAATCTAAAATCGTTAATCAGAAATCTAAAATCTAGATGCAAAGACCTTCCTTCTCCATATACGACGCATCAGCCGGTTCCGGAAAAACCTATGCATTAGTCAAAGAATATTTAAAAATTATTCTTGTTGCCAAGAAAAATGATGCCTATCGCAACATTCTCGCCATTACGTTTACCAACAAAGCGGTGCACGAAATGAAAAGCCGCATCGTAGGCAGTCTTTCTGAATTTGCCAAAGACGAGCCAAGCCCAAAATCACAGGCTTTAATGCAGGATTTGGTGGAGGGTAAAAGAAAAATAGACAATCCTGAGGAATGGAGCGAAGAGCCAATTGGGCTTTCTCTTATTGAAGTTAAAACCAAATCGCAACAAATCATCAAGCACATTATTCATAATTATGCCGCGTTTGATATTTCTACGATTGATAAATTCACGCATAAAGTCATTCGGGCGTTTGCTCATGATTTAGGTTTGCCCATGACTTTTGAAGTCACTTTAGATACCGAAAATTTGTTGGTTGAAGCCGTTGATGCCATTATAGCGCAAGCCGGAGAAGATGAAACATTGACAAAGTTGTTGATCGATTTTACGATGGAAAAAACCGATGATGACAAATCTTGGGATATTTCACGAGAGATTCTCGATACCGGTCGTTTGGTTCTCAATGAAAATAATAGAAACGAAATCACGCATTTTCAAGATAAATCCATAGCCGATTTTGTTGCAATAAAAGCAAAATTGGCTGAGGCTTGCAAAGTTTTGGAAAAAGAAAGTGTTGTTTTTGCGGAAGAAGCATTGGCGTTAATAGAAAAAAATGGAATTGATATTAAATCATTTTCGGCAGGACATTTCCCAAAACATTTGGTAAGCATTCAAGAAGGAAAATTCAATCCAAAAAACAAAACCTACCACGAATTTGATGATATAAAAATCAATAAAACCGCCAAAGATAGAGCAATTATTGAAAACATAATCCCGGAATTATTACAGATTTTGGACCGGATTTATAAAACTTTCGAAAAGCGAGATTTTTACAAAGCTTTCCTGAAAAACATTACGCCTTTGTCATTGTTGAATACGGTTAGTAATGAATTGGCAAAAATCCAAAGCGAGCAAAACGTACTTTCCATTTCCGAATTTAATGCAATAATTCACAGGGAAATTCAAAATCAACCTGCTCCTTTTATATATGAAAGATTAGGGGAACGTTACCGTCATTTTTTTATTGACGAATTTCAGGACACATCCGAAATGCAATGGCAAAACCTGATTCCGCTTATAGATAACGCCACATCTAGCGAAATTGATGGCGAAAAAGGAACTTTGATGATTGTGGGCGATCCAAAACAGTCCATTTATAGATGGCGTGGCGGGAAAGCAGAACAATTTATCGATTTGAGTAAAGATCAAAATCCGTTTAATAATCCGGAGAAAGTTCTGGAACATTTAGATAAAAACTATCGTTCGTATTCGCAGGTAATTGAATTCAACAATGACTTTTTTCAATTATTATCGAATGAATTCGAACATTTAGATTATAAAGATTTATATGCCAATCACAGCCACCAAAAGACAAACGATAAAACGGGCGGTTATGTGAATATTTCTTTCATCCCAAAAGTGGAGAAAATAGATGATAATCCCGAAGCTTCGGGAGAGGAAGAAGCCTTGGATAAAACGGAATTGTATGTTTTGGCGACATTAAATACGATTCAAAAAGTAATTCGGGAAGGTTTTGAATACAAAGACATCGTGATTTTGACCAGAAAACGAAGCCAGGGAATTGCGATTGCCAATTATTTGACAGAACAAAAAATTCCGCTTTTGTCATCAGAAACTTTGATGATACAAAACGCGACTGAAGTTCGACTGATTATTCATTTGCTGAAGTATTTAAAGAATAATTCGGATTTAGAGGCGAAAGCTAACTTTCTTCAATATTTGGCTCAAAACAGTCAGGATCAATTACCGGTTCATGATTTCATTGCTAAAGGAATGGAACAGAAGCAGGAAGCCGATTTCGAAAAATGGTTAATGAGTTTCAATGTCGAACTCTCATTTCAAAACATCAGGAAAAAATCATTGTATGAGGCTGTCGAGGTTATTATTTCAAAATTTCTAAATCCAAAAATAAGTAATGCCTACGTCCAATATTTCCTAGACATTGTTCTCGAACGAGACATTCGGAACCAAGCTGGAATTTCAGACTTCTTGAATTTTTGGGATAAAAATGCCGACAAATTCAGTATTCCTTCACCGGAAGGTAATAATGCAGTTCGGATTATGACGATTCACAAATCGAAAGGTTTGGAATTTCCGGTGGTTATTTTTCCTTTTGCAGAAGAAGATTATTCAAGAAAGCCAAAAGATAAGTTGTGGCTCAACGCCGAAGAACAGGATTTTGGTCTGCCCAAAGTTTTAATTGATAATAGCAGTGCCGTTGAAGGTTTTGGCGAGGAAGCATCGTTAGTTTACAATCAAAAAAAACAAGAGGAATTATTAGATAACATCAATGTTTTATACGTGGCTTTAACTCGTGCCGAAGAACAATTGTATGTAATTTCCAATATGAATTTGTCCCGAAAAGGAGAAATTCCTAAAAATAATATGTGTGCCTTTTTTATTAATTATTTGATAAATAAAGGACAATTTGACGAAAGTAAATTGGAATACGAAATTGGGAAATCCACAAAATTATCTATTGAAAAGAAGCATGTCGATACTTCCAAGACAATTCCTTTGGTTCTGGAAATTCTCAATCCAAAGAATATAAAAATTGCGCAGCGAGAAGCTTTAATGTGGGGAACGTATCAACAGGAAGCTATAGAATATGGGAATGTAGTTCACGAAATTTTGTCTTTTGTGAAAACGAAAAACGATGTGGATTTGGCCATTACAAAATCCATTGAAAGTGGATTGATCACTTTTAGTCAAAAAGAAACTGTTTATAAAAGCATTCAGGAAATTGTTAATCATAGTGAACTTTCAACTTATTTTTCTGAGGAAAATGAGGTTTTAAACGAACAAACCATAATCCAAAAGCAAGGGAAGACTATCAAGCCGGATAGAATGGTTTTGACTAAAGATAAAGAAGTGTTTTTATTGGATTATAAAACGGGAACGCACAATTCAAAATACCAATTACAACTCGAGAACTATCAAAGTGCAATTGAATTAATGGGATATAAAGTGGTAAAAAAAGCACTTGTGTATATAGGTTCAGCAATCGATGTAGTACATTTGTAACCGAAAAATATAAACTTTGAACTTTCATGTCTTTAGGGCAAGAACTTTAAAACTTAAACATTAATAAAATCATGTACGGAAAAATACAACAACATTTGCAATCAGAGCTTCAAACTATTGTAGATAACGGAATTTTCAAATCAGAAAGAATTATCACTTCACCACAAGGAGCCGAAATTACGATTTCTACGGGAGAGACCGTTTTAAATTTTTGTGCTAACAATTATCTTGGACTGTCCTCGCATCCAGAAGTGGTTCAAGCTGCTAAAGATGCATTGGATACGCATGGTTTCGGCATGTCATCAGTGCGTTTTATTTGTGGAACGCAGGATATCCATAAAACATTGGAAAAAAAGATTGCGGAATTTTACGGAACAGAGGACACGATTCTTTACGCAGCAGCTTTTGATGCAAATGGTGGGGTTTTTGAACCATTATTAGGAGAACAAGATTGTATTATTTCGGATAGTTTGAATCATGCTTCTATTATCGACGGCGTTCGGTTGTGTAAAGCTGCTCGTTATCGATATGAAAATAGCAACATGGAAGATTTAGAACAACAATTGATTAAGGCTACTGAAGCAGGAACTCGTTTTAAATTAATAGTTACAGATGGTGTTTTCTCTATGGATGGTTTAGTGGCGCCACTGGATAAAATTTGTGATTTAGCTGATAAATATGACGCTATGGTCATGGTTGACGAATGCCATGCCGCAGGATTTATAGGTGCAAATGGAAAAGGAACACTAGAAGCCAAAGGTGTAATGGGACGTGTAGATATTATTACTGGAACATTAGGGAAAGCTTTAGGCGGAGCGATGGGTGGTTATACGACAGCTAAAAAAGAAATTATTGAAATATTGCGTCAAAGATCAAGACCATATTTGTTTTCGAATTCTTTAGCGCCGGCCATTGTTGGAGCGTCTATAAAAGTTTTTGAGATATTAGAGAGAGACACTGTTTTGCGTGATAAATTAGAATGGAATACTAATTATTTCAAAGCAGGAATAAAAAAAGCAGGTTTTGACATTATTGACGGCGCCTCAGCAATCGTGCCAGTGATGCTATATGATGCTAAGTTATCGCAAACTATGGCAAATGAATTGTTGAAAAAAGGAATTTATGTAATTGGCTTCTTTTTTCCAGTAGTTCCAAAAGATAAAGCGAGAATTAGGGTTCAATTATCAGCGGCTCATACAACTGCTCATTTAGATAAGGCAATTAATGCCTTTACTGAAGTAGGCAGCATGTTAAAAATTATATAATTTTGAGTTGAAGTTATATAATTTCCACTTTTAAAGGTTTTTGTAGGTTTTTTTTAACATTTCGTTTTGTAAATATAAAATTACTCATTACTTTTGTTCGTAATTAACTAAATTTTAATTAAAAAAATCAAGTATGAAACATCTTAACAAACTTTTACTTGCTGTGATGATGGTGATGGGTTTAACCTCCCACGCACAAGACAGTAACAACCCATGGGCAATCTCTTTTGGAGTGAATGCCATTGACACTAGAACAAGTGCTGGTGGAGGACATGGATGGTTAGACCAACATTTTTCTCAGCCATTCGCTGTAAAAGACAATTGGAATATTCTTCCTTCTGTATCTTATCTTAGTGTATCTAGATACGTAGGACAAGGTTTCTCTTTTGGTCTTTCGGGATCAGTTAACAAAATTAAAAATTATGTAAAATTTGCTCCAAATGCTGTTGGTCACGATGCTAGAGGAATGGTAGTTTCTAAAATAGGTGACTTGATGTACTATGGTATAGATGGAACTATTAGATATAGTTTTATGGATTTGATAAAATCTAAAGTAATTGACCCGTCTCTTTCTGTAGGTGGTGGATATAATTTCTTTGGTGATAGTAGCTATGGAACAATTAATCCAGGTGCTGGGTTAACTTTGTGGTTTACTGAAAACATTGGTTTATCTCTTGCTACTCAATACAAAAAATCATTTGGAGATAGAGAAGATTCTTTTGGAACTCCGGATGCTCCTTCTTTTTTCCAACATACTGCTGGACTTACTTTCAAATTTGGAGGAAAAGACACAGATGGTGATGGAATTTATGACAAAGACGATGCTTGTCCAGAAGTTGCTGGTTTAAAACAATTTAACGGATGTCCTGACACTGACGGAGATGGTATTCAAGATAGTGCTGATGCTTGTCCAACAGAATTCGGATTAGCTGCATTAAACGGTTGTCCTGATAGAGACGGAGATGGAATTGCTGATAAAGATGATGATTGTCCAGATGTTGCTGGTTTAGCTGCTTTGAGAGGATGTCCAGATGCTGATGGCGATGGTGTTGCTGATAAAGATGACAAATGTCCTACAGTTGCAGGTCCTAAAGAAAACGCAGGTTGTCCTTGGCCAGATACTGATGGAGATGGTGTTTTAGACAAAGATGACAAATGTATCGATGTAAAAGGTACAGTTGCTAACCAAGGTTGTCCTGAAGTTTCTGAAGAAGTTATGATGAAATTAAATGAGTATAGTAGAACTATCTTGTTTGATTCTGGAAAATCTACTTTCAAAAAACAAACTTACCCAGTTTTACAATCAATCGTTTCAATCTTAAAAGAATATCCTTATTCAAGATTCTTAATTGAAGGTCATACTGATAGCGATGGTTCTAATGAAATGAATCAAACATTATCTGAAAACAGAGCGCATGCAGTTGAAAATTATTTAATTGAAAACGGAATCGCTGCTGACAGATTAAAACATACAGGTTTTGGTGAAACTAAACCAATTGACACTAATAAAACTGCTAAAGGAAAAGCACGTAATAGAAGAACTGAAATTTCTTTAATAAAAGAATAATTTTTTCTAAAATATTTCTAGAAAACGCCTCGATTTATCGAGGCGTTTTTTTTATTTTTATAAAATGACAAATACTTCTTTTTTAGATAAAATAGCCGCCGTTTTAATTGATGATTATTCAGATCGTTTATCCAATGTAATAGTTATTCTTCCAAATAAACGTGCCAAAATATTCCTAATCGAAGCGTTGAAGAATAAAGTTTCAACTAATATCCTTTCGCCCGAAATTATTAGTGTTGAAGATTTTATTCAAGATATTTCTGGTATCCGTTCGATTGACCCAATCGAATTATTGTTTGAATTTTATGAAGTGTACCTTTCAATCACTGAAAAATCAAACCAACAAACCTTTGAATTATTTGCCAATTGGGCAAAAACACTTTTGCAGGATTTTAATGAAATTGATCGCTATTTGTTAGATCCGTCTCATGTTTTGTCTTACTTGAAAGATATTGAAGACATAAAAAAATGGGGAATTGAAGTTGAAAACAAAACGCCATTATTGGAAAAATATATCGATTTTTGGAAATTACTACCCAATTATTATCAATCTTTATATACTCATTTATTGAATAAAGGAATCGGATATCAAGGCTTGATTTACCGAGAGGCAGTTAATAACTTAAATCATTTTACGAATTCTGTACAAGACAAACAATTTATTTTTGCGGGTTTCAATGCGTTGAATGCAGCCGAAGAAAAAATAATCCAGCATCTTATCGCCTCTGACCAAGCCAAGATATATTGGGACGTAGACCAAACCTTTCTAAACGACCCGTATCATGACGCAGGATTGTTCGTAAGACGTTTTAAGGAAAGTTGGAAACATTACAAATCAAATCCTTTTGAATGGATTGTAAATGATTTTTCGCACGCTAAAAACATTCATGTTATAGGTACGCCAAAGTCAATTGGTCAAGCTAAAATCAGCGGAAGCATTATAGAAAATATTATTAATGAATCCCGAAGCCTCGGGACTGATGCGTCATTAGATAAAGTAGCGGTTGTTCTGGGCGAGGAAAATTTATTGGTTCCACTTTTATATTCGTTACCATCAAGTGTAGGAGCTTTGAATATCACGATGGGATATTCCAGTAAGAATAATCCAGCTCAGATTTTGATTGCTAAATTGTTCAAGATGCACACGAATGCGTTGTCTAGAAATGCCAAAAGTTATGTTTTGTATTACAAAGATGTATTGGATATTTTGACACATCCTTTGGTAAAACCGTATGCCAAAACTAGTACACTTGTCCATGTCATCAATCAAAATAATTACACTTTTATTACACATCAGAAATTGATGGAATTGAATGTAATTCCAAGTGAATTATTTCTTTTGTTATTCCAAAAATGGGAAAATGGTTCGATTCCGGTATTAGAAACGATTTCTAAATTATTGCAAACTATAAAAAAAAATTTAAGTAACGATAACGAAGAAGAGAAAATTACGAAGGCTTTTGTTTTTGCTATTTTTAAAGTCATCAATAAACTGATAAATTATTATTCGAAACATGCGCATATTGATAAAATAGAAACACTATACGCCATTTATAAACAAGTAATTGATTTAGCTGAAGTTTCTTTTGAAGGAGAGCCTTTGAATGGTTTGCAGATTATGGGAGTTTTAGAAAGCCGTGTTCTCGATTTTGAAACTGTCATTGTGACTTCGATGAATGAAGGGAAATTTCCAGCGGGGAAATCACAAAATTCTTTTATTCCATATGATGTGAAAAAAGAATTGGGTCTGCCGACATTCAAAGAAAAAGATGCTATTTATACCTATCATTTTTATCATTTGTTACAACGCGCCAAAACCATTTATCTGATTTATAATACCGAAAGTGAAGGATTGGATGCGGGTGAAAAAAGCCGATTTATAACCCAACTCGAAGTCGAAAAGCAAAAAAATCATACGTTAACTCACGAAATTTACAATGCGGTGTTGCCTAATACGGCTTATCAACCGATGGTAATTCCAAAATCGGAATCGGTGATGGTTCGATTGCAAGAAATTGCCGAAAAGGGGTTTTCGCCATCGGCATTGACGAGTTATATCCGTAATCCGATTCAGTTTTATTTTCAAAAGATTTTGCGCATCAGCGAAGTCGAAGAAGTCGAGGAAAATATTGCCTTGAATACTCTGGGAACCATTATTCATGAAACATTGAAGGTTTTATACGAACCTTTCATCGGCAAATTTATTTTTGAAAAAGACATTGAAAATTGTTTCAAACAAATTGATGCCGAGGTGCTGAAACAATTCAAACTCGTTTACAAAGAAGGCGAAATCAAAAAGGGAAGAAATTTGTTGGCGTTTGAAGTGGCCAAGCGCAATGTTTCGAATTTTCTGAAAGTGGAACGCGAAAGCATTAAAAATGGTGACGCGATTAAAATTTTAGCTTTGGAACAAACTTTTGAACGCATTTTAAATCATCCTAATTTGCCTTTTCCGGTATTGATTAAAGGAAATGTAGATCGAATTGAAGAGCGCAACGGAATCATTCGAATTATTGATTATAAAACGGGAAAAGTGGAAAAAGCAAGTGTCACGCTGAAATCTTGGAACGGATTGACGGAAGACATTAAAAGTGATAAAATCATTCAAGTCTTGGCGTATGCATTTATGTACGAACAGGAAGCGAAAGGGAAGCCCATCGAAGCGGGAATTATCTCTTTTAAGAATCTAAAATCAGGATTTTTACCTTTTAATTTTAAAGAAGAAAAAGAAATGAATTCAATTATAAACGAGGTAGTTTTATCCAATTATTTGGAACAAATTGTTGTGTTATTGAGTGAAATTCTGAATGCGACTATTCCTTTTGAGGAAAAAGTAATATAAACAGAATTCCGCATCAGAAAATTAGCCAACATTTTTGAATTTTACAAAAGCACTTTGACCATTAACGTGTCAATAAGTGCTTTGGCGTGGGTTTTTGGTGGATTTGAAACTTTTAAATATGTGCTTATTATTTTTGGTTTCTTCATTAGTCTTTTGATAAAAGAAGTAAATTCCAAGAATGAATACCTGTTTTATTTCAACAATGGAATTTCAAAATTGAATTTATTGTTATTTAGCTTTCTAATGAATTTTATTTTTTCGATAATTTTGATTTTAGTCATTAACTTAACAGTTCAATTAGTATGACTAAAAGTATTTTAGAAGTTGACAGTGTTCAAAAACGGTATGACGGCAAAAGTATCGTGTCGGATGTGTATTTGAAATGTGAAACGGGGGATATTATTGGGGTTTTAGGCAGAAATGGTTCTGGAAAATCTACTTTGTTAAAAATTATTTTCGGAATTGTAGAGGCCGATTTTAAATTTGTTCGCGTGGATGCGGTTGTGAGATCTAAAACCAGCAAATTACTAAACCAAATCAGTTATTTGCCTCAAGATAATTTCATTCCGAATTCATTTTCGATAAAAAAAACGATTGCATTATCCATTACAAAAGATAAACTAGAGGAATTTCATGCGGATGAAATGATTCAATCGATGCTGAACAAAAAAATAAAGCATTTGTCCGGCGGAGAATTGCGCTATTTGGAAATCAAGTTAATCCTGAATAACGCGTCAAAATTCGTTTTGTTAGACGAACCTTACAACGGTTTGTCACCAATTATGATTGAAAAAATAAATGTATTAATCACAGAAATATCCATTGCAAAAGGCATTATCATCACGGATCATAATTATGAAAATGTAATTAAGGTCTCCACAAGACTGGCGTTGATGAAAGAAGGAAAAATGCATCACTTAAAAGGCAAAAGCGAATTGGTAGAAAAAGGATATTTGAAATCAGGAATGATTTAAATTCTTTTAAAAAATAATAGCAATACGTTCAATAATTCTTCTTTATTTTCAATGTGACTCATGTGTCCATCAGGAAACGTAACCAGTTCTACTTTGGTATTCTCTATTTGTTCCTTGGTTTCTTCATAGGGTAAAACAGGATCTTTCTCGCCTAGAATTAATATTTTTGGATAGGTCGTCAAATGCAATAAAACTTCACGGTCTTGGCGAATTTTCATTCCTTCCAGTGAGGCAACGATTCCTTGAAGAGGTGTTTTTAGCGCTTTGTTTTTCACATCTTCAATTTCAGCAACGAGTCTTTCGCGATTGTCTTCACTAAATAAATTAGCAATTGAAAGTGAAACAAAATTTATAAAGGATTGTTTCACCGCTTTAATAGCGCGATCTCGATTTATTTTACGTTCCTCGCTATCGGATTTTGCGGTTGAGTTGAGTAAAACCAATCCTTTGATATTTTTAGGATACAACTCGGCGAAAGCCAAAGCGACATAACCACCCATAGAATGCCCGACAAAAATAGCTTTACGGATGCGTAAATCAGCTAGTACGGCATGAACGGCATCCGCATGATCTTCCATAGAATGCACATAGCCCAAACATTCTGATTCGCCATGACCCAATAAATCAATAGTGATGACGCGGTTTTTTTTAGAAAATTCAGCAATGTAATTATCCCACATGCTTTGGTTTTCCAAAAAACCATGAAGTAAGACAATAGCAGTCCCTTTCCCAGTATCAGAATAAGAAATTTGGGTATTTTTGAATTGAGTGTTTTTCAAAATGGAAAATTAAGTTTTTGCAAAATTAGGGCTTTAATTTTTTTAAACCATATAAGTCCTATAAGTTGATAAAAGTTTTAGATTGCTGGAAAAAAAAGAGCTTCCATTTCTGAAAGCTGTAATTTATATTTCCTATCAGGTCTTTTTTTTTACTTGTAGGAATTTCGGAGCAGTAAACCGTTTTAAGCATAGAAATTATTGCAAAAAATTTTCATTCCATTTTTCATAACCTAAATTCAACATTTAGTTTGTCATTCCAATGAAGGAGGAATCTCATCAGACTGATTGCCTAACGGTGATTCGTCCTTCGACGGAATTTAGTAATGTGAAAACAAGTGAGATCTTTCCTTCGTCAGGATGACAATTTGTTGTTTAAACTTTGCAGGTCTAGAAAAATTTAAAATCTTCTATCTCCATCGAGCAAACTTCCTAATCCGCCCAGTAAACTGCCTTCGTCACGACTGCTTCCTCCCGCTTGTGGCGCAGAAGCAATAATTCGATTGGCGAGTCGGCTGAAAGGTAAGGATTGTATGTAAACGGTTCCGGGGCCGCGAAGTTTGGCATAAAATAATCCTTCGCCGCCAAAAATGGAATTCTTGATACCGCCGATAAACTCAATATCATAATCGACATCTTTGGTAAAACCTACAATACAACCGGTATCGACTTTTAGGATTTCGCCTACTGCTAATTCTTTTTTTGCCAATGTTCCTCCGGTATGTACAAAGGCCATTCCATCGCCTTCTATTTTTTGCATAATGAAACCTTCACCGCCTAATAAGCCACGACCGAGTTTTTTAGAGAATTCAATTCCAACGGAAACGCCTTTCGCAGCGCAAAGGAAAGAATCTTTCTGACAAATGAATTTTCCGCCAAATTGGGTTAAGTCAATTGGGATAATTTTTCCGGGATACGGAGCGGCAAATGAAACTTTACTTTTGGTATTGTTTTGATTGATAAATGCGGTCATGAAAAGGCTTTCTCCTGTCAGAACCCTTTTCCCGGCACTTAAAAGTTTGCCAAACAATCCGTTTTCCTGTCCGGATCCGTCTCCAAAAATGGTTTCCATTTGGATATTGTTATCCATCATCATAAAACTGCCCGCTTCGGCAATAACGATTTCCTGTGGATCCAATTCTATCTCTACATATTGCATTTCATCGCCATATATGTGGTAATCTATTTCGTGTGCTTGCATGATTTCTATGTTTTAAGTTTTTGTTTGAATTTTTTTAGCCATTAAGAAATTAAGTTTCATTAAGAATTTACACTTAATTTTTCTTAATGCCTTACTGGTTTTAATGTATCAATGACCATTAAATAAGTATGGTGATCACTTCTAAAGTTACAGTTTTATAATTGATTTAACATTTTAGTTCTTCTGAAAAAAAAATGTTGTCTATAGCCCTGATGGCAGTGATATCCTCTTGTGGAGTGGGAACGGAACAAGAGATAAAACGAACAGCAGGAGGGAACGTTGTTTTGAAAAGCGATAATTTCTGCTCCAAAAAAAAAACAGCCTAGATTGCTCTAGACTGCCTATTTTATAGCTTTTTAAATATTATGCGTTCATTAAATCTTCGATTTCCTCCACTTCAATAGGAATGTTGCGCATCATATTGAAGGGTTCGCCACTTTCTTTAACGATGATGTTGTCTTCCAAACGGATTCCGAAACCTTCGGCAGGTATATAAATTCCCGGCTCTACGGTGAAAACCATATTCGCTTGCATAGGTTCGGTCAGAATTCCGTAATCGTGCGTGTCCAATCCCATGTGGTGGGAAGTTCCGTGCATGAAGTATTTTTTATAGGCTGGCCAGTCTGGATTTTCGTTTTGCACATCGGCTTTGTCAATTAATCCCAAACCTAGCAACTCAGAAGTCATGATTTTCCCCACTTCAATATGGTATTGTTTCCAAAGTGTTCCCGGAGCAAGCATTTTAGTAGCTTCGTTTTTTACACGTAAAACAGCATTGTAAACTTCTTTTTGTCTGCCCGTAAATTTTCCTGAAACAGGAATGGTTCTAGACATATCACTGGAATAATTAGCATATTCGGCAGCAACATCAAGTAGAATCAAATCACCGGCTTGGCATTGTTGGTTGTTTTCGATGTAATGCAATACATTCGCATTATTTCCCGAAGCGATAATTGGCGTGTAGGCAAAACCTCTGGAACGGTTGCGAATGAATTCGTGAATCAACTCGGCTTCGATTTCGTATTCGGTTACGTTTGGTTTCACGAAAGGCAATATTCTTCTAAAACCGAGTTCGGTAATATCACATGCTTTTTGGATTAAATCCAACTCTTCGCTTTCTTTTACAGATCGCAAACGTTGCAATATCGGGTTGCTTTTTGCGACAGCATGAGCAGGATATTTCTCTTTCCACCATTTTACAAAGCGCGCTTCACGGGTTTCAGTTTCCACGGTTGCACGATAATGTTCATTGGTATTTATGTAGATTGTATCAGAATGAGTCATCATTTCGAACAAGATTTTTTCAAATTCCTGCAACCAGTAAACGGTTCTAATTCCTGAAACTTCAAATGCTCGGTCTTTCGTCAGTTTTTCGCCTTCCCAAATGGCAATGTGTTCGCTGGTTTCTTTCAGGAATAACATCTCTCTTTGGTGTTCGTACGGCGCATCAGGAAAAAGCAATAAGATGCTTTCTTCTTGATCAACTCCGCTTAAATAAAAGATGTCGCGGTGTTGTGCAAATGGCAAAGTGCTATCTGCAGAAACGGGGTAAATATCATTAGAATTAAAAATCGCAACACTTTTCGGCTTCATTTGAGCCTTGAATTTAGCACGATTTTTTATAAATAAGTCACGGTCAATTTGATGATATTTCATTTTAAAACGATTTTGGATGTTGAATCATCAAAAATACTAACTTTATAAATGAGATTAGCCTTTGTGTTGTTTTTTTTAAGATTTTAATATTGGGTCTAAGTATTCAGGTGATTTGTTTAAAATTGCTTGTTTTGGGTGTGTCCCGCAGAAAAAGCGGGTCGGACTTTCAGCTTTATCTTTTGCATTGCTCCGTTTGCAAAATGATATCGCCTCAAATGAAATTCACTGAACTCCAATTAAAATAAATTTAATGTGAAGTAATCCCTCACGCAATCGCGGTTTCATAAGTGCTTTTTTGTTTAATTAAAAAAATGTTTTTCAATTGTAGTATTTTGTATATTGTCATCTTTAATTAATCCTTTCGAAATTTTCCTTGAATTAATAATCACAGAATCGGATTTTATAGTTATTGCATATCTTCAGTTAACAACATGAAACAATTAAATCCATCAATCAAACATCATTTAATAGTTGGTATTCTTATTAGTTTGTGGATTTTTATTTTTGCCTTTATTATAAAACCTTTTGATGATGGGACTTTGAATTTTCGATCTTGGTTTTTAATAAGTTTTGGGTTTAGTTTGCTGGCATTTTTATGTTATGCTACTCTTACTGTCCTTCAAAAAAAGATTTATGAAAAAATGGCAAAGTGGAATATTGGCTTAGAGGTAGTAAGTATTGTCTTTTTTTATTTAATTTATTTCATTGGGGTTTATGCCTATTATAAAAGTCCAATTTTAAAAGGAGGATACAGACTTACAGAGTTCTTTTCAATAATATTTATCAAAGTTGCTTTGATTTTAACTCCTGTAGTGATTCTGGCAAGAAGATATTTAATTAAACTGATTCCTGTAAAAGATGATATTTTAATTATTAGAGGAGAAAATCGATTAGATGATTTAAAAATCAAAAAAACAGAATTGGTTTGTATCTCTAATGCTCAAAATTATGTCGAGATTTTTTATACTGAAAACGGAAAACTGCATTCGAAAATAATTCGTTCTTCACTCAAAAAAATTCAGAAAGATTTTAATTTTTTGCTTCAAGTACATCGTTCGCATTTGATAAATCCATTGCATTTTAAATCATGGAAAAATCAAAATACGGTTGCTCTTACCCAAATCGATCTTCCGGTTTCTAAAAATTATAAAGAAAGTTTATTGTTGTTGTAGTTTTCGTACCTAAAAGGTTATATTTTATACCTAAGCCCTAAACATTGGCGTTTCGAGAAGTTTTTCATTTTAGTTTTGTTTCCTCAATTTTGAAATTAATTATGAAAACAAAACAATTTTGCGCCCTTGGTTTATTATTTTTCATTGTAAGTTATTTGCTGTTTTCTAAAGTTTTTCCTCCTCTCCAAAAACCAATCGATTTTGCGCATTGGTTTAATTTAATTGGAGCTTGTTTGTTATTGTCATTTAATGATGTCTTTCCAAAGAACAAATTGAGTTTTGTTGCTTCTTTTGTAACAACTTTGGGAGTTATTGCACATGTTGGACTTTGTGCTATCGACTTTATAATGTGGAGTTTTGGACCAGATGACCTCGCTAGATCCCAATTAAGTAATCATATCAGTAATACGCCATCTATTTTTTATCCTTTTGTTGCTGTTGGGCCGTCTTTGCTTTTTATGGGTTTGTCAATACATGCGTTAAATTTTATTAAAACTCGTACTAAAAGTTCTTTGATGGTTATTCTTGGTGCACCCGCAATAGGATTTTCGTTTTTTATATTGAAAAATGGAGTTTATATGTTTCTGAGTTGTATGATTTTTGTTTTAGGATTGGGTTTGTTGCTTTATAGAAAAGAAAGTTCAAAAGTGATGGTATAAAAAAACCGAAGCAATTAAACTTCGGTTTTCTTCATTCCTTAATAGAAGTAGTTAAAAATTTAAAACTGTGCTACTTCTGTAGAATCTTTCATAGCGGTTGTAGAAGATTTTCCTGTTGTAACGGTATTTTGAACTGCATCAAAATAAGATGTTCCCACAAAACCTTGATGTTTTACGGCTTTGAAACCGTGTTTTTGTAAAGCAAATTCTCTTTCCTGTAATTCAGAATAACCGGCCATTCCTCTTTCTTTATACGCTTTTGACAATTCGAACATGCTGGTGTTTAAGGCATGGAATCCAGCTAATGTGATGAATTGAAATTTGTATCCCATTGCAGCCAAATCTTCTCTGAACGTTTCCATTTCGGCAACAGATAATTTTGCAGCCCAGTTGAAAGATGGCGAGCAGTTATACGCTAACATTTTACCCGGGAATTCTTTGTGAATCGCGTCGGCAAATTGTTTGGCGTAAGCCAAATCAGGGTTGCTGGTTTCCATCCAGATCAAATCAGCATAAGGTGCGTAGCTTAATCCTCTGTCGATTCCTTGTTCTACTCCACAATTCACATAGAAAAAACCTTCTCCTGTTTTCTCACCTGTAATGAATTTTGCATCTCTTGGGTCGATGTCGCTTGTCAATAAATTTGCCGCATCAGCATCGGTGCGGGCTACAATCAAGGTTGGAGTTCCCATAACATCTGCTGCTAATCTTGCTGCAATCAGTTTGTTGATTGCTTCTTGAGTAGGAACTAATACTTTTCCGCCTAAGTGACCGCATTTTTTTGCAGAACTCAATTGGTCTTCAAAGTGAACGCCAGCAGCACCCGCTTCAATCATGGATTTCATTAATTCAAAAGCATTTAAATTTCCTCCAAAACCTGCTTCGGCATCGGCAACGATAGGAACTAAATATTGTTTTTTATCAGTTGTACCGTTTACAACTTGTATTTGGTCTGCACGTAAAAGTGCATTATTGATTCGTTTTACTACCAACGGAACACTGTTGGCAGGATATAAAGATTGATCAGGATACATTTCGCCGGCAACATTTGCGTCAGCGGCAACTTGCCATCCGCTCAAATAAATAGCGTCTAAGCCTGCTTCAACTTCTTGAATTGCTTGATTGCCTGTTAATGCACCAAGTCCAGCTACAAAATCTTGAGAATTAAGTTTGTTCCATAGGTTATTAGCTCCAATTTTTGCGACGCTGTGCTCTATGATGTAAGACCCTTGTAATTTGATAACTTCCTCAGCAGTATAAGGGCGTTCTACTCCTTTCCATCTTGGGTTAGTGATCCAGTCTGCAACTAATTCTTGAATTCTTGTTTCTGTTGTTTTCATTTTTCTGCGTTTTTATGGTTGTTTGTTAATAGATTTTTTAGATGTATTTATATCCTAGGATTGTCAAAAATTCGATGAAATTGTCATTTACAACAAGTATGTCTAGCAGTTGTTCCGCCAATCTGTATTTTTGTTTTTCATGATTTTCATCTCCAACAATTTTTCTTATTTTTTCAAATTCTTCCATTGCCATTCGGTGGTAGTATTTCTCGTTTAATACTTTTTGATTGTCTAATACCACTTCATTTTTAAGCCACTGCCACAATTGTGATCTTGATATTTCGGCAGTAGCGGCATCTTCCATAAGATGGTGTAAGGCCGCAGCACCTTGTCCGTTTAGCCAGGAAGCGATATACAAAACAGAAATGCTAATGTTTTTTCTAACGCCCTCTTCGGTGATTGTTCCTTTTGGAGTTTCTAACAAATCTTTTTCGGTAACCTGTAAATCTGCTCTTTTTATATGAATTTGATTTTCCGTTGGCATGTGTTTGTCGAAAATTTTCATGGCTAATGAAACCAAATCCGGATGCGCTACCCAAGTCCCGTCGTGACCATTTTTAACTTCACGTTCTTTGTCGGCTATTACTTTGTTGAAAGCAATTGCGTTAGCTTCGTCGTCATTTTTTATCGGAATTTGAGCGGCCATTCCGCCTATAGCATGTATGTTTCTTTTATGACATCTTTGAATAACCAGTTGTGAATAAGCGCTCATGAAAGGTGAAGTCATAGTCACTTGATCTCTATTTGGAACAATAAATGCTGGATTGTTTCTTAATTTTTTGATGTATGAAAAAATGTAATCCCATCTGCCGCAATTAAGACCAACGATGTGATCCTTCAATTCAAAAATGATTTCATCCAATTGGAAACTGGCCGTTATGGTTTCAATTAAAACGGTCGCTTTGAATGTTCCGTTTGGTACTCCCAAATATTCCTGTGTAAATTCAAAAACTTCATTCCACCATCTTGCTTCTAAATAATGTTCCAATTTTGGAATATAAAAATAAGGCGCCGTTCCATCTTCTATCAATTGCTTGTAATTGTGAAAAGCGTACAAGCCAAAATCAATGAGTGATGCTGAAGTTTGTTGACCATCAATCAGAATGTTCTTTTCTGGTAAATGCAATCCTCGAGGTCGAACTATTAATACTGCCGTTTTTTCGTTTAGACTGTATTTTTTATTTTTTTTAGTGTCTTCTAAAGCGATTGTTCTGTTTACGGCATCTTTCAAGTTTTGTTGCCCGCTAATCAAGTTACTCCAGGTTGGTGAAGTACTGTCTTCAAAATCTGCCATGAAAGTTTTTGCCCCCGAATTAAGTGCATTAATAACCATTTTTCTATCAACAGGACCGGTTATTTCGACTCTTCTGTCTAATAAATCTTTTGGAGTTTTTCCAGCTTGCCAATTGCTTGCTCTAATGCTTTTTGTTTCGGCAGGAAAACTTGGTAATGCTCCTTGGTCAAACAAGACTTGTTGTTTTTTTCTGTCTTCTAATAACAAAAGTCTTTTGTCATTAAATTTTTGGTGCAAGTCTGTTAAAAAATCAATTGCCTCATCCGTCAATATTTCTGGATAATGGCCATTTGTTTCAGTTGAAAACTGTAACATTTTTTCTGTTGTTTCGGTTTGATGTATCATGGTTAATTCGTTTTACATGACAATAGTACAAAAAGTTTTTTACAAAACAAGCGAACGTACGCTAAAAATGTAAAAAATATTTTTTTGACGTTTTTGTTTTTTAGCGTATCTTTGATTTTATGAACATAGAAAAGGATTATATAAAGTTGATTTTTGGGCTCAAGCTCAAGCAGGCTCGTACAAACAAGAACTTGTCGTTATTTGGTTTAGCTAAGATTACCGACCTTTCAAAATCGTACTTAAACGAAATCGAAAAAGGAAAAAAATATCCTAAAACAGATAAGATTATTCTTCTGTCTGAAAAATTGGATGTTTCATACGACCATATGGTTTCTTTAAAACTGGATAATAATTTGGCGCCTATCGGTGAAATTTTAAAATCAGGGATTTTAAAGGAGATTCCTTTGGAAATTTTCGGGATTCAGGAAAATGATCTTATTGATATCATTGCGAATGCTCCCGCGAAAGTAAATGCGTTCATAAGCACCATTATTGAAATTGCCCAGCATTATAATTTAACTCGGGAAAGTTTTTTCTTGGCTGCTTTACGTTCTTATCAAGAAGCGCATAATAATTATTTTGAAGATTTGGAACAAAAAGTATTGCAGTTTTCGAAAGCCTTTCATATAAATATTGACACTAAAATTTCAATTGAAGAATTATCTGCTATACTAATTGAGGAATATGGTTATACCATTCAGGAACTCGTTTTTTCGGAACAAGAACAATTGGGGGATTTAAGATCGATTTTTGTTCCAAAAAGCAAGACTTTGTTGCTTTCATTAGATATTGATGAGCCTCAAAAAGCATTTATTTTGGCCAAAGAAATTGCTTATAATTACCTTGAAATAACCGAAAGACTGTATACTTTTAGTTGGATAAAATTTGATAATTTCGACCAGGTTCTTAATAATTTCTATGCTTCGTATTTTGCCGGAGCATTACTTATTCCTAGACAACAACTGATTGATGAGTTGAATTTATTCTTAATGAAAACAGATCCAAAACCACAGGAAATGATTCAGTTGATGGGTAAATTCAATGTTTCACCGGAATCTTTTTATCAAAGATTGACTAATATCTTACCAAAAGATTTTCAATTAAAGAATCTATTTTTTCTGCGATTGTCTCATAAAATTGGTGCTGATACTTATCAAATTAAAAAGGAACTGCATATTACGAATCAGCAAGAGCCCCATGCTAATGAAATGAATGAGCATTATTGCCGAAGATGGGTTTCAATCAAGACGATAGAGAATGCAATGAAACAAAATAAAAGTCACTTTTTTGACGCGCAAATTTCGCGTTATGACAATAGTAGTAATGAGTATTTAGTCTTTTCTTCAGCAACATTGGATCCGTTCAAAAAAGATTGTTTAAGAAGTATTTCGGTGGGAATATTGATCACTCCGAGTGTGAAGAAAAAATTCAAGTTCATTGATAATAAATCCATCCAAAAACAAATTGTGGGCGTAACTTGTGAAACGTGTGCGGTTAAAAATTGCCTAGAAAGAGCATCTCCACCAATTCAGTTAGAGCAGAAAACCCGAAATGAAAATACAGATTTAATAGTGCAACAATACATGACTAAATTCAGTTAATTTGTTTGCTTCTATTCAATTTGGAAGATGTTTAGGCCTTTTTTTGGGTTTTCCAATTTTAATGTTTTTAGCTTAATCAGACTTTTTGTTGAAAAATGCATTTTCGTATTCCAATTTCTTGTTACTTTTTTAAATGTTTTGCTTGCAAATGGTGTTAAAAAATCACAATCTTTTAAAAATGTAAAGGATTTTTTTTGAACTATTTTATGGATTTAAAAATAGATAACATTCAAAATTATGGATTCGATAATTTGATTCTAATTATTGGTGAAATTCATAAAAATGGAATCCTCAGTTTTTCGCATTTGTTCAATTGAATCACTATGGTTTGGCGCGGTACGCTGCAGTTTCAGAAGCTCTTTTAATGGGTTGTGTTTAACACTTTAAAATCATTATAAATAACAGCGAAAAGGTTGTAGTTCTTTACTATTTGCTTTATTTTTGTAGCATTTTTAAAAACAATTTATATAAATCTTATGGCAAAATCTGCATTATTGAAATCGTCAATAGCAAAAAAAGTAGCTATGGCACTTTCAGGACTTTTTTTGATGTTGTTTCTAGCACAGCACTTTTTTATCAATATGACATCGGTTTTCAGTGCCGATACTTTTAATTCAATATCCCATTTTATGGGAAATAACCCTTTAGTTCAATTCGTTATTCAGCCAATTTTAATTATAGGGGTTGTTTTTCACTTTATTATGGGTTTTGTTCTAGATTTTCAAAACCGAGCTGCCAGACCAATTTCTTACGCAAAGAACAACGGCGCGGCTAATTCTTCTTGGGCTTCAAGAAATATGATTATTTCTGGTTCAGTTGTTTTGGCATTTCTTGCATTGCACTTTTACGATTTTTGGTTCCCAGAAATGGTTTATAAATATGTTGATGTTAATCCATTGGAGCCAACAAGATATTTTCATGAATTAGCTGAAAAATTCGAAAGTCCAGTACGTACAGGATTGTATTCTTTGTCATTCCTTTTATTGTCATTGCACTTGTGGCATGGTTTCAATTCTTCTTTTCAATCAGTAGGATTCAATAACAAATATTCAAAATCTTTGCATACATTAGGATATGCTTTTGCAATTGTAGTTCCTTTTGGTTTCATTTTCATTGCATTATTTCATCATTTTAATCATTAATATTAAATTATAATGGCATTAGATTCAAAAATTCCTAGTGGTTCAATTTCGGACAAATGGACAAATTATAAAGATCATATTAATTTAGTAAACCCTGCTAACAAACGTAATTTAGATATTATTGTAGTTGGTACAGGTCTAGCTGGAGGTTCTGCTGCTGCTACATTAGCAGAATTAGGATATAACGTAAAAGCATTTTGCTTTCAAGATTCACCGCGTCGTGCGCACTCTATTGCTGCTCAAGGTGGAATCAACGCTGCAAAAAATTATCAAGGTGATGGAGATTCAACCTTCCGTTTATTTTATGATACTGTAAAAGGGGGAGATTATCGTGCGCGTGAAGCAAACGTACATCGTCTTGCGGAGGTTTCTACAAATATTATTGACCAGTGTGTGGCTCAAGGTGTTCCTTTCGCTCGTGAATATGGGGGGTTATTGGACAACCGTTCTTTTGGAGGTACATTAGTTTCAAGAACTTTTTATGCAAAAGGACAAACTGGACAACAATTATTATTAGGTGCGTATTCAGCAATGAATCGCCAGATTGGTCGTGGAAAAATTAAAATGCACAACCGTCACGAGATGCTGGATTTAGTAATCGTAAACGGAAAAGCAAGAGGAATTATAGCGCGTAACTTGATTACTGGAGAAATAGAAAGACATTCGGCTCATGCAGTTGTTATTGCTTCTGGAGGATACGGAAACGTATTTTTCCTTTCGACTAACGCGATGGGAAGTAATGTTACTGCGGCTTGGAAAATTCATAAAAGAGGGGCGTATTTTGCAAATCCTTGTTATACACAAATTCACCCAACTTGTATTCCGGTTTCTGGAGATCACCAAGCGAAATTGACATTGATGTCTGAATCGTTGCGTAATGATGGGCGTATTTGGGTTCCTGCAAAGTTAGAAGATGCTAAAGCAATTCGTGAAGGAAAATTAAAACCAACCCAAATTGCGGAAGCTGACAGAGATTATTATTTAGAAAGAAGATATCCAGCTTTTGGAAATTTAGTGCCTAGAGATATTGCTTCTCGTGCAGCTAAAGAAAGATGTGATGCTGGTTTTGGAGTAAATAAAACAGGAGAAGCTGTTTATTTAGATTTCGCTGCAGCTATCCAAAGATATGGAGTTGACCAGGCAAGACTAAAGCATTTAGACGAAAAAGACGCTGCTTTAGTTATAAAATTAGGAACGGAAGTAGTTGCCAATAAATACGGTAACTTGTTTCAAATGTATGAGAAAATCGTTGATGAAAATCCATACGCAACACCTATGATGATTTATCCTGCGGTACATTATACCATGGGAGGAACTTGGGTTGATTATAACTTACAAACTACGATTCCGGGATGTTTCTCTATTGGAGAATCTAACTTTTCTGATCACGGAGCAAATAGATTGGGAGCTTCTGCACTGATGCAAGGTTTGGCAGATGGTTATTTTGTATTGCCTTACACCATTGGAGATTATTTGGCACCAGATATTAAAATGGGTACTATCTCTACTGATTCTCCAGAATTTGAACAAGCAGAGAAAAATGTTACGCAACAGATTGAAGCTTTAATGAATAACGGAGGTTCTAAACCAGCAGATTATTTCCATAAAAAATTAGGAAAAATCATGTGGGATAAAGTTGGAATGGCGCGTAATGCTAAAGGGTTAACGGAAGCACAAAGCGAAATTGCAGCAATTAGAGAAGAGTTTTATAAAGAAGTGAAAATTCCTGGAACAGCGGATAGTTTTAATCCTGAGCTGGCTAAAGCACTTCGTATTGCAGATTTTCTTGAATTAGGAGAGTTGTTTGCCAAAGATGCATTGCATAGAAACGAATCATGTGGAGGTCACTTCCGTGAAGAATATCAAACACCCGAGGGAGAAGCACAACGTGATGACGAAAACTTTGCGTACGTTGCAGCATGGGAATACAAAGGTAATCCTAGCGATGCAGTGTTGCACAAAGAAGAATTGATATTCGAAAACGTTAAACTAGTTCAAAGAAGTTATAAATAGAATTTAGTCAAAAG
Source organism: Flavobacterium sp. CG_9.10 (assembly GCF_015752245.1). Taxonomy (NCBI): domain Bacteria; kingdom Pseudomonadati; phylum Bacteroidota; class Flavobacteriia; order Flavobacteriales; family Flavobacteriaceae; genus Flavobacterium; species Flavobacterium sp. CG_9.10. Next base: position 51,389 of record NZ_JADOVD010000016.1, on the reverse strand, counting down.
TTAAAAGTCAAAAGTCTTAAAGTAAAGGCTTTCGATTTTAGACTTTCAGACTTTCAAACTAAAAATATATGAAACTTACATTAAAAATATGGCGTCAGAAAAATGCCGCTGCAGAGGGTAAAATTGTAGAATATCCTATTGACGGAATTGAACCAGACATGTCTTTTCTTGAAATGCTTGACATTTTGAACGATGAATTAATCGTAAAAGGAGAGGATACTGTTGCATTTGACCATGATTGCCGTGAGGGAATTTGTGGGATGTGTTCTTTATACATCAATGGTGAAGCGCATGGTCCAGACCGTTTAGTTACCACTTGTCAATTGCACATGCGTAAATTTAAGGATGGAGACACTATCTTTATCGAGCCATTTAGAGCAAAAGCTTTCCCAGTAATTAAAGATTTAGTAGTTGATAGAGGTGCATTTGACAGAATCCAGCAATCTGGAGGTTTTATATCTGTAAACACATCTGGGAACACTATTGATGCAAATACAATTCCTATACCTAAACATGACGCAGATAGAGCTTTTGACGCAGCAACCTGCATCGGTTGTGGAGCTTGTGTAGCAAGTTGTAAAAACTCATCAGCTATGTTATTTGTTTCTGCAAAGGTATCTCAGTTTGCGTTATTGCCACAAGGTAAAGTGGAAGCTGCTGACCGTGTAATGAATATGGTAGCGCAAATGGATGCGGAAGGTTTTGGTAATTGTACTAATACTGGAGCATGTGAAGTAGAATGTCCAAAAGGAATTTCTCTTGAAAATATTGCCAGAATGAACAGAGAATATTTATCTGCGAGTTTGAAAGGATAAACTAATATCTAATATTTATTAAACGCATTCAATTTAAAAGTTGAATGCGTTTTTTTTATCTTTATAAAAATAATTTTAAATGAAAGTTACCTTAATCCAATCGCCTTTAATTTGGGAAAACCCAAAACGAAACCGAAGCTATTTCGAAGGAAAAATAAATTCGATTTCTAATACGACAGATCTGATTGTACTTCCTGAAATGTTTACGAGCGGTTTTACCATGAATCCCAGAGCTGTTGCTGAAACCATGCAAGGCGAAACTGTTTTATGGATGCGGTCTTTGGCGAAAGCCAAAAACTCTGCCATAACAGGTAGTGTAGTTATTGAAGAAAATAATACTTTCTATAATAGGATGTTGTTTGTTTTTCCTTCAGGGGAAATTCAGTTTTATGATAAAAAACATTTATTTACATTGGCCGGGGAAGATAAAGTGTACACCAGCGGAACACAAAAAGTTATCGTCAATTATTTAGGCTGGAAAATTTGTCTCCAAGTGTGTTATGATTTGCGATTCCCTGTGTTTTCTCGAAATTCGGAAGATTATGAACTTTTAATTTATGTGGCGAGTTGGCCAAAAATCAGAATAAATGCTTGGGATGCCTTGATTAAAGCTCGTGCAATAGAAAACATGAGTTATGCTATTGGGGTTAACAGAATAGGCGAGGATGATAATGGATATGAATACACGGGACACTCCCAAGTTGTCGATGTTCTTGGAGAGTATTTAGTGGAACCTACTGAATCCGAAGCTGTTTTCTCCATCGAACTAGACAAAGAGAAAATGATGCTGACAAGACAAAAATTAGGCTTTTTGAATGATAGGGATGCTTTTGAAATTAAAAGTTAATAATTTATTTATTCTTGTTGTCCGTTTTCTTTTTCGGTTCAGGAATATAGGGAAGACTCAAATCAAATACTTGATTTACATCCCAATTCGCGCGAACATCAATTTCTTTTGATAGATAAATAACTTCTTCGGCTTGACGTTTTTCTAAATAATTACCTGAATCCCATTCCTTATTATTGTTCACATCATAAATCACACGAAGAGAATATAAAGTTGGTTCGATTAAATTAAAATCTATCGAAGTGTTTTTGTCTGAATATTCAGTGGCTAAAACTTCTCCTTTTGGATTAGTTAGTTCTACAATTATAGGAAATTGCTTCACATTTTGCAAAGACACACTAAGGTTTCCAAATTCAGCGAAACTTTTTGTTTTTATTTTATATTCCAAAGTATCATTTGACTTTTCAAAAAAATCAATCAGCGCTCCAGGTTGAATGGTAAATCCGTAATCTTCAGAAGGTTCCTTCTTAAAATCTAAATACAGTTTTTGATTAAATTCGTCATATTCAGAAGTGAAAGGAATTGAAGTTCCGGCTTTGTTGACTAATTTGATTTTTGAATTATCAAATTTAACTAATGGTGTGGTTGTTTCAAAAGTCATTCGATCCCTGAAATTTAAAGTTTCATTTTGTAAAGCGGTAATGTTCAAAGTGTCTTTTTTCTGATCTTTAATTTTGAATTTGAAATCTTCTATGTATTTATCTTTGGCAACAGCTAAAGATAATGAATCTACTTTTATAGGTTTGTACCAAATTTGGAGAGAATCCTTTTTTGGTAATTGAGTAATAACAATTGCAAGTCCTGAAGCGTCGGAATCATCCCTGTTTTTTAAGATTATTTTCGGTCTTTCACTCGATGAACTTACTTTTCCATCATATCCCATGACTAATCTGTTTCCAGAAGCTTGACTAGGTTTGTAAGCTTTAAATGGGGGAACTTCCTTGAATAATTGTAATTCGTAAACGCTGTCGTTTGGAATGGTGATAAACTGTTTGTTAAATCCAATTTTGTCTTTTTTTGGATTAAATTTATTGTTGCTATTATAATCTTTCATTGCCACAAGAAGGTATTTTCCAGCTTTTAAATTCTCTATTTTAAAGGTTTTTAAACTATCAAGGGTGTTTGTTATGTATCTTGGATTGTCGGTATAAACTACTGAATCCTTAAATTTGTCATTTATTTCGTAAAGCATTACAGAAACAAATGGCTCTGCTTCTTTATTGTAGGAGTCTCTGACTTTCCCGCTGAGAGACAATGAATCGATATGGTCTCCAGTTGAAAATACATATTTAAATTGATTGTATGGATTTCCTTCGTTGTTGTCAGAGATACTTTGACCAAAATTGAAGCTATACGTTGTATGAGGTTGCAGCGTGTCTTTTATTTTAATAGTTATGAATTTACTGGCGGTGGTTGGTAATATCAATGGCTCCTGTTTCATTGGTGGAGATATGATTAACTGCTTATTAAGATTCTTTAATATGATGTTTTCGTCAAAGACCAATTTAATTTCATTTCCTTTGAAATTAGTACTGAAATTTTCAGGGAAACTCATTTTTAAAACAGGTGCGAGTGTGTCTTTTGAGCCTCCGGTTATCGTTCCTCTTTTGGCGCAACTGATTACTAACAGAATCAAAATCAGGGAAATATATCTTAAATTGTTTTTCAACATATCAAATTAGAATTAGAATCTACAAAATAACAATTATAATTAATGGAATTGAAACTTTTATGAAATTATTATGGATGCTTAAGTAGGTTTACTTTTAGGATTCTTCTTATTCTTTTTAGCTTTTAATGTGTAAATTTACCGCAGAAGAAATTTTGAGGTTTTTAAGATATACACTTGGTATACTTTTTAACTTCGTAGCTAAATTATGGTTAAATATTTAAATGATGAGAAAAGTTGAACATATAGGAATTGCAGTTAAAAATTTAGAAGTTTCCAATTTAATTTTCGAAAAATTACTGGGCGCTCCACCTTATAAATTTGAAGATGTAGAAAGTGAAGGGGTAAGTACTTCATTTTTTAATGTTGGTCCAAATAAAATAGAACTTCTAGCCGCTACTAATTCGGATAGTCCTATTGCTAAATTTATAGAGAAAAAAGGGGAGGGTATACATCATATTGCTTTTGATGTAGAAGATATTGTGCTGGAAATAGCGCGTTTAAAGAAAGAGGGATTTATTGTCTTGAACGAAATCCCTAAAAAAGGAGCTGATAATAAGCTAGTTGCGTTTTTGCATCCAAAAAGCACTAATGGTGTTTTGATTGAATTGTGTCAAGAAATAAAATAATTCTTTGGTAGATAAGAGTGTAGTATTCTAATATTCAGTTGGTTTCTGTTTGAAAAAAGTTAATAATTGAACTATATTAAAATCTAAGTCAAAAATATTTGGAGCAAATGAAAAATAGTGGTAATATTGCACACTCTTAACCGGTCCTATAGCTCAGCTGGTTAGAGCACCTGACTCATAATCAGGTGGTCCCTGGTTCGAGCCCAGGTGGGACCACAAAAAACCCCTCAAAATTTATTGATTTTGAGGGGTTTTATATTTTTGTGTATATCGAAATAGGACTGCATGCAAGATGCAAACCTTTGTATAATAAGGACTGGTTTTCGGGATAAATTGATTTTTTTTTGCTAAATTTAATAAAGATTGATAATAAATAGCTGAAATTACTTTTTTTGAACGATTGATTTACTATTTTTGGAAATTATGAACATTTTGCCAAACAAATTTTATCTTTTTATTGCCTTCCTATTTGGGACGTTATATGCTATTGCGGAAAATCCACCGCCACCGCCACTTACTGGAAGACGTAAGCCACCTCCGCCGCCAGGATTACCTATTGATGAGAATATTCTTACGCTAATAATAATTGCATTGCTTTTTGGAATTTATATTATTTACAGTCATAGATTAAAAACAAAAACTCCAATTTAAATTGGAGTTTTTGTTTTTATAAAGTTCTTGCGTTATTTATTAGCATATAATCGAGAGACATATTTCCCAATTACGTCAAATTCCAGATTTATTTTTGTACCTACTTCAAATGATTTAAAATTGGTGTGTTCATAAGTGTAAGGAATAATGGCCACGCTAAATTGATTCTTCTCTGAATTTACTACAGTTAAGCTAACGCCATTTACGGTTATAGAACCTTTTTCAATAGTCATATTGTTTAGTGTTTCGTCGTATTCAAACGTGTAAAGCCAGCTTCCATTAGTTTCTTTTGCAACAATGCAAGTTCCGGTTTGGTCAACGTGGCCTTGCACGATATGGCCGTCAAGACGGTCACCAAGTTTCATGGCTCTTTCAAGATTCACACTGTCTCCTATTTTCCAAGATGCTAAATTTGTTTTTTTAATTGTCTCGTCAATAGCTGTTACGGTGTAAAAAGTATCTTTTAAAGCTACAACAGTCAAACAGATTCCGTTATGAGCTACGCTTTGGTCAATTTTAAGTTCGCCAGTAATGGAGGAATCAATTGTAATATGAATATTGTCTTTGTCTTTTTCTATTTCTTGGATTACACCAAGTGTTTCTATTATTCCTGTAAACATTTCTTGTTTTATTTTACTAAATTTGCACTTCAAAATTAGCAATAAATAACGTTAGGTCATGATGAAAAAGGCAGAAAATATAATCGTTGGAATTTCAATTGGAGATTTAAACGGTATTGGAAGCGAAGTTGTTTTAAAGACATTCGAGGATTCACGGATGTTGGAACTATGTACGCCAGTTATTTTTGCTAATGTGAAAATAATGTCATTCGTAAAAAAAAGTTTTGAGTCAACGTCAATGCTTCACGGAATTGATAAGCTAGATCAAATCGTTGTAGGGAAGATAAATGTTTTAAATCTTTGGAAAGAAGGGGTTGATTTAAATCCTGGAGTGAACGATGAGAAAATTGGTCAATATGCAATAAAATCGTTTATAGCTGCGACTAATGCTTTGAAAGAAGGCCTTGTCGATGTATTAGTAACTGCGCCTATAAATAAGTATAATATACAATCAGAAACATTCAAGTTTCCGGGACATACAGATTATTTGGATCAAGAGTTAGAAGGTGACGCTTTAATGTTAATGGTTCAAGATAATTTAAGAGTTGGTTTATTGACAGATCATATTCCAGTAAGCGAAGTGGCATCTAAACTTACGGAAGAGTTGATCATAAAAAAAATCCAAACAATAAAACAATCATTAATCCAGGATTTTAGCATCACTAAGCCCAAGATTGCTGTTTTAGGTTTAAATCCACATTGTGGTGATGGTGGGGTAATTGGTAAGGAAGATGATTCAATAATAAAGCCTGCTTTGAAAAAATTATTTGAAAAAGGCACCTTGGTATTTGGTCCTTTTGCTGCTGATGGTTTTTTTGGTAGCAACCAATATGAAAAATACGATGCTGTTATTGCGGCTTATCATGATCAAGGGTTGATTCCGTTTAAAACATTGTCTTTTGGTAAAGGAGTCAATTATACCGCGGGATTAAATAAAATCAGAACATCTCCTGATCACGGGACTGCTTATGATATAGCAGGGAAAGGTATTGCGGACTATAATTCATTTAAAGAAGCGGTTTATCTGGCTATTGATGTTTATAATTCCAGAAATCAGTACAAGGAAATCAGTGAAAAACCGCTGAAAACAAAAGAAAGACAGTTATAAACAAAAAAAGGTGAATAAGATTATTTGTTTTGCAATAATTTTATATCTTTGCACTCCCGAAGATTAGGGTAAATTGTTGTTGAAATGAACAAGACAAAAGAATATTTAATTCCTTTCGTAGGATTAAAGCTAGGCAAACATCAATTTGAATATCAAATCAATAATGCGTTCTTTGAAATCTTTGATTATACTGAATTTCAAAATTCAAATATCAAAGTTAATGTAGTTTTAGAGAAGAAAAGCAACATGCTAGAGCTTAGTTTCAAGCATGCAGGAACTGTAAATGTTCCTTGCGATCTTACAAGTGAAGATTTTGATTTGCCAATTAAAGGCAAGATTAAATTGATTGTGCGTTTTGGAGAAACGTATAATAATGACAATGAAGATTTGCTTATTTTACCATTTGGTGAGTTTGAAATAGATGTTTCACAATCTATTTATGAAATGGTAGTGCTCTCCGTCCCTCTAAGACGAGTTCATCCAGGAGTTAAAGATGGAAGTTTAAATACTGAAGCCTTAACAAAGCTGAAAGAATTGACAATAAAAGAACAAAAAAAAGAGCATAAAAAAGAAGTACAAAAAGAAGAAAATATTGACCCGCGTTGGGACAAATTAAAGCAACTATTAACGGATAAATAATATAGTAAAATGGCGCATCCTAAGAGAAAAATCTCCAAAACAAGAAGAGATAAGAGAAGAACACATTACAAAGCTACTGTAGCACAAATCGCTACTTGCCCTATAACTGGCGAAGCACACTTGTATCACAGAGCCTACTGGCATGAAGGAAAAATGTATTACAGAGGGCAAGTTGTTATAGATAAATCTGTAGCTGTTGCTTAATACATTTTTGTAAATGATATTCGAACTCTCACATCGTGAGAGTTTTTTTGTTGTTTCTAATTTCCATTTAAATAAGAAGTCTTAAAACGGTATGTTTTGGATTTTTTTTGTAATTTTAAGGTCTTTTAAAAATTTTCAAATGGCAACATTTGACTAGTAATAAGCGAATACAATGAATACAATTACGGCCGCAATTACCGCTGTTGGAGGCTATGTACCAGAATTTGTGCTTTCAAACAAAATTCTGGAAACCATGGTTGACACAAATGACGAGTGGATTACTTCTCGAACAGGAATAAAAGAAAGAAGAATCCTTAAAGATAAGGACAAAGGAACGTCCTTTCTTGCTATTAAGGCAGCTCAGGATTTATTAGCTAAAGCCAATATTGACCCTTTAGAAATCGATTTAGTAATAATGGCAACTGCTACACCGGACATGCCAGTAGCGGCGACAGGAGTATATGTAGCTACTGAAATAGGAGCCACAAATGCATTTGCTTATGATTTGCAAGCAGCATGTTCCAGCTTTTTATTCGGAATGTCTACTGCTGCAGCTTACATAGAATCTGGAAGGTACAAAAAAGTACTTTTAATTGGTGCGGATAAAATGTCATCTATAGTCGATTATACTGATAGATCAACCTGTATAATTTTTGGAGATGGTGCAGGAGCAGTTTTATTCGAACCTAATTACGAAGGATTAGGACTACAAGATGAATATTTGCGAAGCGATGGAATTGGTCGGGATTTTTTAAAAATTGATGCCGGCGGATCTCTTCATCCAGCTTCCTCAGAAACAATAAAAGAAAACAGACACAATATCATACAAGATGGGAAGACTGTTTTCAAATATGCTGTAACGAACATGGCTGATGCCAGTGAGTTAATTTTGAAAAGAAATAACCTAACTAATGAAGATGTCGATTGGTTAGTGCCGCATCAGGCTAATAAACGTATTATTGATGCCACTGCTAATCGAATGAATTTAGAGGATTCTAAAGTTCTAATCAATATCGAAAAATACGGAAATACAACATCAGCGACCTTGCCATTAGTACTCTACGATTTTGAGCATTTGTTCAAAAAAGGAGATACAATTATTTTGGCAGCTTTCGGAGGCGGATTTACTTGGGGATCCATTTATCTAAAATGGGCATACGATAAAAAATAAATTTAAACTAAAAATAACCAATTATGGATTTAAAAGAAATTCAAAATTTAATCAAGTTTGTAGCTAATTCTGGAGTTGCAGAAGTTAAATTAGAAATGGATGATGTTAAAATCACTATTAGAACAACTTTAGAAGGAAATGTAACCGAGACGACGTATGTACAACAAATGCCAAATCATGCTCCCCTTCAACAAGCAGTAGCTCCTCAGCAAATTGCTGCGGTTGCTCCAGTGGCAGAAGCTCCGGTGGCAGAAAATGCTCATTACATCACTATAAAATCTCCAATTATTGGAACTTTCTATAGAAAACCATCGCCAGACAAACCTATGTTTGTTGAAGTAGGTAAAACTATTGCTAAAGGAGACGTGCTTTGTGTTATTGAAGCTATGAAGTTGTTTAATGAAATTGAATCTGAAGTATCTGGTAAAATTGTAAAAATATTGGTGGATGATATGTCACCTGTAGAATTTGATCAGCCTTTATTCTTAGTAGACCCATCTTAAATTAATTATAAATTATGAATTATAAATTATGAATTGGTTTTTGATCAATCATAATTTTAAAAAACTCATAACTCATAACTCATAACTCAAAATAGATGTTTAAAAAAATATTAATTGCAAATAGGGGAGAAATTGCGCTTCGCGTAATTAGAACATGCAAGGAAATGGGTATCAAAACTGTAGCTGTTTATTCTACTGCTGATGCTGAAAGTCTTCATGTAAAGTTTGCTGACGAAGCAGTTTGTATAGGGCCGCCTCCAAGTAACTTGTCTTATTTAAAGATGTCCAATATTATTGCCGCTGCTGAAATTACCAATGCAGATGCTATACATCCAGGATACGGATTTCTTTCTGAAAATTCAAAATTTTCTAAAATTTGTCAAGAACACGGAATCAAATTCATTGGCGCTTCTCCGGAAATGATTGATCGAATGGGAGACAAAGCTTCTGCTAAATCAACCATGATTGAAGCTGGTGTTCCTTGTGTTCCAGGTTCAGTAGGAATATTAGAATCTTATGAACAAGCTTTACAGCTTTCGAGAGATTTTGGTTTTCCAGTAATGCTTAAAGCGACTGCTGGTGGTGGTGGAAAAGGAATGCGAGCGGTTTGGAAAGAAGAAGATTTGTTAAAAGCTTGGGAAGATGCCCGTCAGGAATCTGCTGCTGCTTTTGGAAATGATGGAATGTATCTGGAAAAATTAATCGAAGAACCTCGTCATATTGAAATTCAAGTTGTTGGTGATTCTTATGGGAAAGCCTGTCACCTTTCAGAAAGAGATTGTTCTGTTCAAAGACGTCATCAAAAATTAACTGAAGAGACTCCATCTCCATTTATGACCGATGAATTGCGTCAAAAAATGGGTGAAGCAGCTGTAAAAGCAGCTGAATATATTAAATACGAAGGTGCAGGAACAGTAGAGTTTTTGGTTGATAAAAACCGTAACTTTTACTTCATGGAAATGAATACCCGTATTCAGGTGGAGCATCCTATTACGGAACAAGTTATTGATTATGACTTAATCCGTGAGCAAATAATGGTTGCAGCTGGAATTCCTATTTCAGGTAAGAATTATTTACCACAATTGCACGCCATTGAATGTAGAATTAATGCGGAAGATCCTTATAATGATTTCCGTCCTTCTCCAGGAAAAATCACAACTCTTCATATGCCAGGAGGACACGGTGTTCGTTTAGACACACATGTTTACTCCGGTTATACCATTCCGCCAAATTACGATTCTATGATTGCAAAGTTAATTACTACGGCGCAATCAAGAGAAGAAGCAATTAGCAAAATGAGAAGAGCCTTAGATGAATTTGTAATTGAAGGAATAAAAACAACTATTCCATTCCACAGACAGTTAATGGATGATCCGAGATATATTGCAGGGAATTATACAACTGCTTTTATGGATACTTTTAAAATGAACGATCCAGAATAAAGGAATTCTATTTATAAAAAAACCTCGCTGCAAAGCGAGGTTTTTAGTTTTCCATCCATATGTAAATTTACAAAGTTTCTTTCAACCATTTGTAAAACTCTTTTTGCCAAACTTGAGCATTTTGAGGTTTTAACACCCAATGGTTTTCTTCTGGGAAATACAAGAATCTGCTTTTTATACCTCGTAATTGTGCCGCTTGAAAAGCTTCCTGTCCTTGTCCTATTGGCACACGAAAATCTTTTCCACCTTGAATGATTAATATAGGTGTATTCCATTTTTCTACCATAGTCATAGGGTTAAAAGTCGTGTAGGTTTTTTGGGCAACAGCATTGTCTTTTTCCCAATATGCTCCACCAAAATCCCAGTTGTTAAAGAAAACTTCCTCTGTGGTGCCAAACATACTTTGGGTGTTATAAACTCCATCGTGAGCGATAAAAGTTTTAAACCTGTTGTTGTGAATTCCAGCTAAATAAAATACGGAATAACCACCATAACTGGCACCAACACATCCCAATCTTCTTTTATCTACATAGTTTTCTTTGGCGACATCGTCAATTGCAGATAGATAATCATTTATGACTTGTCCGCCCCAATCTTTGCTTATTTGTTCGTTCCAAGCTACGCCATGACCTTGCATTCCGCGGCGGTTTGGCGCTACAACAACGTAACCGTTTGCTGCCATTAATTGAAAATTCCAACGAAAAGAATAGCTTTGTGTTAACGGAGATTGTGGTCCTCCTTGGCAATATAAAAGCGTTGGATATTTTTTTGAAGCATCAAAATTTGGAGGAAGAATTACCCAAACTAACATTTTCTTGCCATCTGTTGTGGTAACGTATCTTCTTTCGGTTTTGCTTAACGCCAAAGACTTATAAGTTGCCGTATTTATATTTGATAATTGTTTCCAATTTTTTTTCTTTAAATTAAATGAAAAAATTTCAGCCGCATGATTCATGTCTGTTCTAGTTACGATGATATTTTCGCCGGAAAATCCAAGTAAATCGTTTACATCAAAATCACCATTTGTAATTTGGCTGACCCTAACAGCTATTTTAGTCAAACCTGGAAAATTAACTTCGAATAATTGTTTTGTTCCATCGATTGGCGCAACAAAATAGATTTTTTTGCCGTCGCTACTCCACATAAAATGATCCACAGTACCATCCCAATTGGCAGTCAAATTCATCTTCATTCCCTTGAAACTAACAACTAAGTCATTTTTGTCCGCTTCGTAGCCATCGCGTTTCATTTGTAGCCAAGTCAGATTTCTTGTTGGCGAAAATTGCGGGGCCATGTCATACCCAAGATTTTCTTCGGTTCTGTTTATGGTTTTTCCAGTTTCCAGATTGTACTCGAAAATATTGGTGTTTGTGGAAATAGCATATTGTGTTCCTGCTTTTTTCTTACTCACGTAAAGAATGTTTTTGCTGTCTGGGGACCAAATGTAATCTTCGTCTCCACCAAAAGGTTTCTGTGGGCTATCGAAATTTTCACCTTTAAGAATGTCAATTCCAACAGAACCTTCCTTGTTTTCTTTGTAAAAAACATGATTGAATTTACCTTCATTCCAAGTATCCCAGTGACGATAATCGAGGCCGTTGTAGATTTGAACTTCTGACTTTTCTAACTGAGGATAAAAATCTTTACCAAGTACTTTATCGACTTTCACTTCTTCATTGTAAACAATGTATTTGCCGTCTGGCGAAATGTTCTTGTCTTTTAAAATTTCCTTAGTGTCTTTTACCTCGGTTGGATTTCCCCCAATTACTGGTAAAGTGTAAAATTTTGAGTTTGATTTGTTTTCCTCAATAGATGGAGTGGAAACTTTATAGACGATGTTTTTTCCGTCTTTGGAAATACCTAACGGGGTTATTCTTCCTAGTTTCCAAAGTAATTCGGGGGTCATTACATTTTGTGCTACTGCATTCAAACTAATCATTGTTAGAGTTAAAAAAAGTATTTTTTTCATTTTAAAATTGATTTTTTATAAAGGATAAAATTACTCATTTAAGTCCAAAAAAAAACTACCTCAATTGAGATAGTTTTTAGTTTTAATTTCTTGCTCCTTTTGGTAGTATTAGGACTTTCCAAATTAGAGGGAGGAAAAATGCGTTTTTATTTGTTATTGTTTGATAAAGCGTTTTACTGAAGTTGTTTCCTTATCAGTAATTTCTAAAATATAATTACCAGCATTAATATTCGAAACATCGATTGAACCGTTAGATAATTTACCATTGATAATCATTTGTCCCAATAAGTTATACACTTTAAATGTAGCATTTTCAGAAACTGAAGTTACATTTATAATTGAAGAGGTTGGATTAGGGTATAATTTAATATCTGTGATCGTGTTTCGTGATGTTTCAGATTGTTTTGCTCCAGAAACTATATTTATGGTATAATCTTCCACTTGTCCATATGAGAAAGCTTCACAAGCGGTTGGAATTGCATTGTATTTCATCGAAACTCTCATCCTTGTTGAACCAATTGTTGCGGTTGCAGGAATGGTGAATGTTCCAGAAACAGGAGTCGTAGTTGAAGCGGCTTTAGTCCAAACTTGTTCCCCAGCATCAGCAAAATCTCCATCTTGATTATAATCAACCCAAACAGAATATCCTTCTGAATAAGCGGTACTAGTCCATGCTGGAGTAATAGTAATAGTGTTGGCTGTGTTAAGAGTTAGATTTGTTGAAATACTTGTAAAATCAGTATAACCCGTTCCTCCAGTTGAAGTATTGTTGATAGTTCCAAGAACCACCTTACCAATTTTTTCATCAGCAACACTGTTTCCTTGAGAAGTACAATAAGTAGAAACGACAACAGCTAAAGTGGTAACATTAACTATATTACTTGAAGCAGAAATATTTCCGGCAGCATCTTTAGCTTTTACTGAAAAAGTATAGGCAGTTGAAGCGGTTAATCCTGAAACAGCATAAGTTGTTCCTGTAACAGTAGCTTTTAGAGTAGCGCCTTGATATACCTCATAACCTGTTACGGCTACATTGTCTGTAGAGGCTGTCCAAGTTAAATTTGTTGTAGTTTGAGTAGTCCCGGAAGCAGCTAAAGCCGCAGGTGTAGTAGGAGCCGTTGTGTCAGGTGTTCCTGCAACAATATTTATCGTATAATCTTCAACTTGACCATAAGGGAAAGTTTCGCAAGCAGTTGGGATTGCATTGTATTTCATTGAAACTCTCATTCGTGTAGCGCCTGATGTTGCTGTTGATGGAATTGTGAATGAACCAGAAACTGGAGTTGTAGTAGATGCAGCATTAGACCACACTAATTCACCAGCATCAGTAAATAATCCATTTTGATTGTAGTCAATAAAAACTGCATATCCTTCTGGGTAAGCTGTGGCTGTCCAAGATGGTGTAACTGTAATCGTGTTTGCAGTTCCTTTGGTAGCATTTGTAGATAATGAAGTAAAGTCTTCATAACCTGCTGTTCCAGTTGAAGTGTTGCTAATAGTTCCTAAAACTACTTTTCCAATTTTTTCATCAGCGGTACTGCTTCCTAGAGAAGCACAATAAGTGATAGATGTAGTTGAAGTTGTAACATTTACTGCATTACTTGAAACAGAAATATTTCCGGCAGCATCTTTTGCTTTTACTGAGAATGTATAGGCAGTTGAAGCTGTTAATCCTGTTACAGCATATGTTGTTCCTGTAACTGTTGCTTTCAAAGTTGCTCCTTGGTAAACATCATAACCTGTTACAGCTACATTATCAGTAGAAGCTGTCCAAGATAAATTAGTAGTTGTAGCTGTAGTTCCGGCTGCCGCCAATGTTGTTGGTGCAGATGGAGCAACTGTATCAGAAGAACCTGTTGTAATAGTAAAATTGGTATTTGAAACATCAAAGAAAATATGATTAGTTCCTTTTACCATGATTCTATTTAGTGTTCCGGCAGTATTAGGAATTGTTACCGCTTGTGTCCCATCATTTGGAGTTGCAGCAAGTAGTGTAATAGGATACGTATTTCCTCCGTCAGTTGATAAAAGAATATCAACATTTGCAGTATTAACTCCATTTGCAGTTGTACCTGCAACATTCCAAGTTATAGTTTGAGATGATCCACCTACATAAGAAACTGCAGTGTTTGGAGAACTAACAGAAAAAGGTCCCGCAGTTGCATTTACGGTAATTAAAGCATCATCACTATTGTTTGCCGGTCCACCAGCATGATTGTCACGAACAGTTAATCTAAAGTTCAATGTACGCGCCACAGAAGACAAAGCCTCTACCGTAAGTTCAGTTCCTGCTGTAGTTGTTGCTCCTGTCAATACGGATGACATTTTAGGAAAATATCGAACTGTTGAAGCGCTAGGGGCATAAGATCTGAAATTTGGTCCCGTTGTTTTAGTAGCACTTGGTGCAGCGGCAGTTGTACCATTGTCCATTTGTTCCCAATCATAAGTAAGAACGTCACCGTTTGCATCAGTTCCAGCACCCGTCAACATAAAAGGAGTGCTTTTTGGAATAGTATAATCTAAACCAGCGCTAGCTGTTGGAACGGCATTACCAGTAAGAGTTGTAGTTTGACAAGTAGTTGTTTTTACGTAATTGGTTACTTGTTGAATTGTTTCCGCATGGAAAAAAGGATCAGAATGTGGTTGAACATCTAATGCAGTAATACCCGCATAACCCATAATTGTAGAACCTGAACCCGGTTCCATTTGAGCTCCAGTTCCTTCATTACTATGAGTGAAAGTGTGGTTTCCACCAAATTGATGTCCCATTTCGTGAGCAACATAGTCAATGTCAAAATTATCTCCTTGAGGAATTCCATCACCCGGGGAAGTATATCCGCTTCCTTTTCCTAATGGTACAGTAGTACTTGGGTTTTTACAGACACAACCGATGCAACCTGCATTACCACCACCACCATCACCACCAAATAAGTGACCAATATCATAATTAGCGCTACCTATTACATTTGTAAGGTTAGTTTGCAATTCTTGATTCCAATTTGCTTTAGACGCTGAAGCAGAGTAAGGATCTGTAGAAGCGGTTGTGTAAATTATTAAATCATTATTAGCAATAAGATTCATATGAACGCCGAAATCTTTTTCAAAGACTCCATTTACACGTGTCATAGTATTGTTTATTGCTGCTAAAGCCAAAGCTTTTGTGCCACCAAAATAAGTAGTGTATTCGCCGGTCACAGACTGTGCTAATCTAAAAGTTCTTAGATTTCCATCATCTGCATTAGGTCTGTTTAAAAGACTATTGTTCTTTAAATCTTTTTTGGCATTCTCTATTATCGTACATTCAAATTTTGACAATGAAGCGACTTTATCTGATTTTTTATAGACCACATAAGTGTTTAAATCCTTTGTATAAGGTTCTATAAATACGGCTGATTTATCTGCATTAATAGCCATGGTTTGAACACCAAGAGGAGAGGTGCTAAAATAGATTGAAGATGTAGGATTGTCAATTCCATTTCCTACGTAGGACTTAATTTCTGGATATTTTGCCGCTAAAGCAGGATCCATATTGGAAGATTCAAAAATTCTATAACGTTCTAATTTTCCATCAGCATTTGGAAAAGAAACAATTACGCTTGATTTAGCTGTTGTTGCATTTCGTTTAGGAGAATTTATAAGACTTTTTTGTAGTTCATTTACATCTAGTTCAAATAAGTTAGGGTTCGATATTAATGATTTGTTTTCAAAAACAGTTGAACCGTTTTTCTTAATACTGGTTTTCCACAGAGCTCCTCCTTGGGCATAAGAAAAGCTGGTAATTGCAATTAATGCAATTGAAAGTAGATTTTTTTTCATAAATAGGATTGTGGTATTTGGTTAAATTTAACGTTTCAAATATATAATTAATTTGCCGTTTTAACGAAATTTTATAACAAAATTCCATTTATATGTGTTTAACACTGATTTTAATGTAAATTTTAAGTTAATAGTATTACAAATGATTTTTGGAGCGTTTTAGGAATGGAATACTTTGTTTAATTTTTAATAATTATTTTTATTCAATAGCTTATCAGAGGTAAAAAATATTATTTTTATAAAAATTATTTGCGATATGGATTTAAGTTATTGGGAATTAAAAAATTGGTTTTCAAATGTAGATTACACTATAGTTGGAAGCGGTATTGTAGGTCTCCATACTGCATTGCGCTTGCGCGAAAGATTCCCAGACAGTAAAATTCTGGTTTTAGAGAAGGGAATATTACCGCAAGGCGCCAGTACAAAAAATGCTGGTTTCGCTTGTTTTGGCAGTCTTTCAGAAATTATGGATGATTTAAAATCCCATTCGGAAGAGGAGGTTGTGAATCTTGTAAAAAAACGCTGGAACGGTTTGCAACTATTAAGAAAAACACTTGGTGATGCAGCAATAGATTTTAAACCTTATGGTGGTTATGAGTTGTTTTTAACAGATGATGAAAGTGCTTATTCCGAATGTGTCGGTAAATTATCTTTTATAAATGAAATCCTAAAACCACTTTTTAAAGCCGATGTTTTTGCTAAAGAGGTCGATCATTTTGGATTTGGTGGCATTCAGGAATACCTTATTTTTAATCCATTTGAAGCACAGATTGATACGGGGAATATGATGCAGGCTTTGATGAAACAAGCAGTTTCTGAAAATATTTTGATTTTAAATCAGCAAACGGTAACGTCATATTTGGATAAAGGAAATGGTGTTGAAGTAGCGCTTGGTGATTTTAGTTTTAGCACAAAAAAAATATTGTTTGCGACCAACGGATTTGC
Source organism: Flavobacterium sp. CG_9.10 (assembly GCF_015752245.1). Classification (NCBI taxonomy): domain Bacteria; kingdom Pseudomonadati; phylum Bacteroidota; class Flavobacteriia; order Flavobacteriales; family Flavobacteriaceae; genus Flavobacterium; species Flavobacterium sp. CG_9.10. Next base: position 34,361 of record NZ_JADOVD010000016.1, on the reverse strand, counting down.
AAATGTATTGACGGATGGAGCTGTAAAACCTGCCAGAGCCCAAGTTTTAATTACGGAGCCTATAGAAAATTTAGATATTAAAGGAACTTTTCACCTAGACAGAGGGTATTATTATTTCCGCAATATTGGGGATCGAATTTTAATTGGTGGTGGTAGAAATCTTGATTTTGATACCGAAACTACAACAGAATTTGGTCAAACAGAAATTGTGCAAAATAAATTGGAACAGCTATTAAAAGAAGTAATTTTGCCAAACCATAAATTTGAAATTGCCCATCGCTGGAGTGGTATAATGGGAATAGGAAACAGCAAGAATCCTATAGTTTCCCAATTGTCCGAAAATGTGTATTGTGGAGTAAGATTAGGAGGAATGGGAGTAGCGATAGGAAGTTTAATAGGACAAGAATTAGCAGATTTAATATAATGGCAACCAAAATAACAGCAAGAAAACCAGTAAATAAAGCAAAAAAACCAGTAAAAAAAGACACAACTCCGTTTATGAGTAAATTGACCCGATTTCTATTCAAAATATTATTATGGTTTATTGGCTTGTCACTCTTTTTTGTGGTTCTATTTAAATTTTTGCCCGTACCGTTTACGCCTTTGATGGTAATCCGCGGGATTGAAAATAAGATGGCAGGAAAAGAAAACCATTTTAGTCACGATTGGGAGTCCATTGAAAATATTTCTGTCAATTTACAAAAAGCAGTTATTGCCAGTGAAGATGGGACCTTTCTAAGTCATAACGGTTTCGATTTTGCTGCCTTGCAAAAAGCATATAAGAATAATGAGCGAGGTAGAAGAATAAAAGGCGGAAGTACTATATCTCAACAGACGGCTAAAAATGTATTTCTGTGGCAAGGAAAAAGTTATTTTAGAAAAGGCCTGGAAGCTTATTTTACGGTTTTGATTGAATTGATTTGGGGCAAAGAACGCATTATGGAAGTCTATCTGAATAGTATTGAAATGGGTGATGGGGTTTATGGAGCCCAAGCAGCGGCAGAACATTGGTACAGAAAAGGTGCATCGAGCCTCACGCCACAGCAGGCTGCGGGAATAGCAGCTATTTTGCCGAATCCAAGAAAGTATTCAGCGACAAGTTCTTCTTCCTATATCAATAATAGAAAATCTAAAATTGTCCGCATAATGAGACATGTGGGAAAAATTAAATATTAAAAAACTGTTTAGTTAAGACTTTTACCCTACCTTTTTCTTTTGGGTTAAAAGATAAAAAGCCGCAATCACTTTTAAAACAAGTAATTGCGGTTTTTTGTGGAGAATACCGGATTCGAACCGGTCACCTCTTGCCTGCCAGGCAAGCACTCTAGCCAAATGAGCTAATCCCCCAAAATTTAATCTAAAACGGAAATTTTCCTAAAATCATTCAGAATGGTCTAGCCAACTAAGCTGGATTCTGATGATTATTTGACAAATATAACATATAAATATAGCAAAAAGCAAATTTCAAAAAGACAAATCCATTCTATTTGAAAAAAGACCAAAAGCATCGGCTATTTTTTTAACTTTACAGCAAAATAGGTGCTATGATAACGCAAAATTCAATCGGTTCGCTCATTACAACAATAGAAAATAAAATCGCTACGATCGAATTCGGGCATCCGGCGAGTAATTCTTTTCCGCGGGAATTGTTAGACCGTTTAACAAATGCACTCCACGATTTAAGTAGTAATCCAGAAGTTTCTGTCATTATTATGAAAAGTGAAGGTGCAGGAGCTTTTTGTGCCGGCGCTTCTTTTGATGAACTTTTAGCGGTTTCGAATCAAGAAGAAGGAACAAAATTCTTCTCGGGATTTGCTCACTTACTCAATGCGATGCGCAAGTGTACCAAAATAATTGTAGGACGTATTCATGGGAAAGCCGTAGGTGGGGGCGTTGGGATTGCTTCAGCCTGTGATTATGTATTGGCAACCAAAAGCGCTTCTATAAAATTATCAGAATTAGCGATTGGTATCGGTCCTTTTGTTATAGAACCCGCAGTTTCGAGAAAAATAGGAAAAACAGCATTGGCTGAAATGACTTTGGCGGCTCACGAATGGAAAACGGCCGATTGGGCTGCATCCAAAGGATTGTATGCAGATGTTTTTGAAAACACCGAGGATCTTGATAAAGCATTAGAAAATTTCTGTTCGAAATTAGCTGGTTATAATCCGGAAGCCTTAAGCGAAATGAAAAAAGTCCTTTGGGAAGGAACAGATCACTGGGAAACACTTTTGTTCGAGCGCGCTGCGATTACGGGAAAATTAGTGCTTTCTGACTATTCGAGAAAGGCATTAACTCAATTTAAAAAATAAATTAACATGACAATTATAGCACTCGCTCAACAAGTAAATATTGCCGAAAAACTGAAGCATGCTACCGATAACAGTTATCAGACTGGGGTTATTATTGGGTCATTTGTCCCCTTTGTAATTTTAATCGGGTTGGCGTATTGGATGTATTCCAATGCAAAAAAAAGAGATAAAAACGGGTAATTATTCACTAAATTTGCAATCAAAATAAAATCTCGATGAGCAATATCAGAATTACAAAACAATTTGGTTTCGAAACTGGCCATGCCTTATATGGTTATGACGGAAAATGTAAAAATGTTCATGGACATAGTTATAAATTGTCAGTAACCGTAATTGGGACTCCAATCACGGATAGAAATAATGTAAAATTTGGAATGGTAATCGATTTTACAGATTTAAAAAAAATTGTAAAAGAAGAAATTGTGGATCAATTTGACCATGCAACGGTTTTTAATGAAACAACACCACATATTGAACTGGCAAACGAATTAATACAACGCGGTCATCACGTTATTTTAGTAGATTATCAGCCTACCAGCGAGAATATGGTGATTGATTTCTCACAAAGAATAAAAAATAGATTACCCGATGGAATTACCCTTTTTTCTTTAAAACTTCAAGAAACGGATTCCTCTTTTGCAGAATGGTACGCAAGCGACAATCAAAAATCCATACTTTAGATTCATGCAATTACCAAATAACAAAAAGATATATTTCGCCTCTGATCAGCATTTTGGCGCCCCAACTCCCGAATTAAGTTTTCCCAGAGAGAAAAAATTTGTGGCTTGGCTTGATGAGGTAAAAGTAGATGCGGAAGCGATATTTTTATTAGGCGATTTGTTCGATTTTTGGTTCGAATACAAAACAGTTGTGCCAAAAGGATTTGTTCGGGTTTTAGGCAAACTAGCCGAAATCCGAGATAGCGGCATTCCTATTTATTTCTTCGTAGGAAATCACGATTTATGGATGGAGGATTATTTCCAGAAAGAATTAAATATCCCAGTGTATCACGATAACCAGGAATATACTTTTGGAGACAAAACATTTCTCATTGGTCATGGGGACGGAAAAGGACCAGGCGATATGGGATACAAACGAATGAAGAAAGTATTCACAAATCCGTTTTCAAAATGGCTTTTTAGATGGCTTCATCCGGATATTGGAGTAGGTTTGGCTCAATATCTTTCGGTGAAAAACAAATTGATTTCGGGTGATGAAGATGTAAATTTTCTTGGCGAAGAGAATGAATGGCTTATCCTTTATTCGAAAAGAAAATTAGAAACCAAGCATTATAATTATCTCATTTTTGGTCACCGCCATCTGCCTATGAAAATAACGGTAGGTGAAAACTCAGAATATGTTAATCTGGGCGATTGGATCAGTTATTTCACGTACGGTGTTTTTGATGGAGAAAATTTTGAAATCAAGAAATATTCTTAAATACAGATTATTTGGGCGCATCCCGCCGAAAAAGTTGGGTCGGGCTTTACGCTACAATCTTTGTGGGTCTCGTTAAAAAACGGACCCACAAAGGATTTCCACTGCAATCCCTTGCGCAACGCCCCGCTGTAAATCACATTTATTTTAATCCAGAGTCGAGTGGTGTAATGCAAAATAGATTTATTCCTTGTGATTTTCGTGTTCGTCAATGTCTTTTTGCAAATCCAGTTTTCTAAATGTTGGCGATATTGCTCCAGTAATAAGTACGGTTATAAGTGTCATTGTTCCCCCAAAAACCACTGACGTTACCGTTCCCATTAATTTTGCGGTCAATCCGCTTTCAAAAGCACCCAACTCATTTGAAGAACCCACAAATATAGAATTCACTGCCGAAACCCTGCCTCGCATATGATCGGGAGTTTTAAGTTGTAAAATAGTTTGGCGTATCACCACAGAAACGCCATCGACAACTCCACTTAAAAATAAAGCGGCGACAGATAACCAAAAGATGGTAGAAACTCCAAAGACGATAATACAAATTCCAAAGGCAAAAATCGCTGATAAAAGCTTCATTCCCGCATTTTTATTGAAGGGAATATAAGCTGAAACAATCAATATCAAAAACGAACCAACAGCTGGAGCAGCTCTTAAAACGCCAAATCCTTCGGGTCCCACTTTTAAAATATCCTGTGCAAATATGGGTAAAAGAGACACAGCACCACCAAAAAGAACGGCTATCATGTCGAGCGATAAAGCACTTAAGATGGTTTTATTTTGGAAAACAAATTTCACCCCTTCTTTCAAACTGTCCATAATGGGTTCTCCAATTTTAGGATTCAAAATAGGTTTAGTAGGTATTTGGGATAAAGCAAGTAAAGCAAAAATAGAACACGCAAATACAGAACACATCGACCAGTGAACCCCAATCCAAGTGATAGAAAAACCAGCCACCGCGGGTCCTAGAACGGAACCAATTTGCCAAACGGTACTACTCCATGTAGCGGCATTAGGATATAAATTTTTAGGAACAATTAATGACAAAAGTGAAAATATGGTTGGTCCTAGGAACGATCTTACGATTCCTCCTAAAAACACTAAAAAGTAAATACCATATAAAACCATTTTGGTAGAAAAATCACTTATGAATGTTGGCCATGTCAGTAAAAACAACCCAAAACTAATCACCGAAAACCCCAAAATACATTTGAGAAGTAATCCTTTTTTTTCTTTTTGATCGACAATATGTCCTGCAAACAAAGCCATTGCAATCGCCGGAACTATTTCCATTAAACCAATAATTCCTAGTGAAAGCGGATCTTTGGTTAAGCTATATACTTGCCATTCAATAATAATAAATTGCATGGACCAAGCAAAAACCATGGCGAAACGTAATATTAAAAAGATATTGAATTCTTTATAACGCAAGGCTGCATAAGGGTCGTTTTTCTTCTTCATCTAATGGGTAATCTATTATTTTATATCTCTTAATCTTAATTGTAAACTAATTTTTCCGTTCCATTCGTTCTCATCAATGCAATATACGGCGTCGAATGTTTTTTGATTGGTAGTCAAATCGAATTTGTTTCCTAAACCAAAGCCAATTGCTGCCATACCTCCGATGTCGAAGCTTTGGGGTTGTTTTAAAAATAGTTTTAAATGTTCCTCTTCTTGTCCCATTGGTTTTCCGTATCCCGTATCTTTTACATTTTTTGTCAAAAAAACCGGAGTCATATTTTGAGGTCCAAAAGGCTCAAACTGTTTGAGAATCCGAGTTAATTTTGGAGTAATATCAGCAAAATTAATTTCGGCATCGACTGCAATTTCTGGAATTAGCATATCGGGATGTATGGTTTTTTCCACTTCTTTTTCAAAAGCCTCTTTGAATAGTAAATAATTTTCTTCCTTCAAAGTCATTCCAGCTGCATACATGTGTCCTCCAAATTGCTCCAAATGTTCCGAACACGCTTCCAATGCATTGTACACATCAAAACCTTTAACAGACCTTGCGGATGCTGCATATTTATCGCCACTTTTGGTAAAAACCAGTGTTGGACGATAATAAGTTTCTATAAGTCTTGAAGCTACAATTCCAATCACGCCTTTGTGCCAATCCTCTTGAAAAACTACGGAGGTAAATCGTTCTTTTTCCTCATTGTCATGGATTTGCAGCAGCGCTTCTTTGGTAATTAATTTGTCTAAATCTTTTCGCTCCGAATTATAAGACTCGATTTCGGAGGCAAATTGTTGGGCTTGTTCAAAATCGAATTCGGTTAATAATTCTACTGCGTGATTGCCGTGTTTGATGCGTCCAGCAGCATTTATTCTTGGAGCTATAATAAAAACGACATCGGTAATGTCTAAAGTTTGTTTTTTTATTTGGTGAATCAAAGCCTTGATTCCGGGTCTGGGTTCAGAGTTGATGACTTGCAAACCAAAATAGGCGAGAACGCGATTTTCACCAGTCATCGGAACAATATCGGCAGCAATGGCAGCAGCAACTAAATCCAAATAAGGAATTAAATCCTCAATGGTTTGGTTTCTATTTTTGGCTAAAGCCTGAATCAATTTAAAACCAATTCCGCAACCGCATAATTCATCATATGGATAAGTACAATCGTCTCGTTTTGGATCGAGAACCGCAATGGCATCGGGTAAGAATTCGCCAGGTCTATGGTGGTCACAAATGATAAAATCGATGTTTCTCTCTTTGGCGTAATCCACATGATCGATGGATTTTATACCGCAATCTAAAGCAATTATCAATGAAAATTCATTGTCATCGGCAAAATCAATTCCTTTAAAAGAAATGCCGTAACCTTCGTCATAACGATCTGGAATATAAGTCGCCACATTGGGATAATACGTTCTAAAATACGAAGAAACGAGAGAAACTGCCGTCGTTCCATCGACATCATAATCGCCAAAAACGAGAATATTCTCCTGTTTTGAAATGGCTTTTTCTATTCGTTCAACTGCTTTGTCCATATCTTTCATCAGATAAGGATCGTGCAAGTGGTCTAAAGAGGGGCGAAAAAAGGCTTTAGCTTCTTCGAATGTTTCAATACCACGTTGCACTAATAAGGTCGCCACAAAATCTTCTACATTCAATGCTTTCGCCAAATGATCGATTTTTTCTTCGGAAGGTTTTGGTTTGATGGTCCAGCGCATAATTTTTCGAATTTGAGATTGCTATAAAGCGGGTTTTTTATATAACCATTAAGGAATTAAGATTCATTACCCTTTAATTCTCTTAATTTCTTAATGGTTTAATTTTTTTTAAAGTCTTAAATTTAAAGCGTTTGTCTTGCTGTTTACATGAAATTAATACAAAAAGCCAAAAAGCCAAACTGGAATAATATTTCCAATTCCAACTTCAATATTGTCTTTAGCAATATAACTATTTTTGACGTTATGAATTTGTACTTGTGTTTTGTTTTTTCCTCCAATTTCAAAAGTATATTTTTCATCAATTAAAAAATCACCCTGATCTGCCAAGTGAATTACAGCTAGATTTTTGAATTGATTTACAAAAAAAGTTTCTCTCAAATTACCCACATTAGTATTTCCTTTTGCCAAAGCGTACATCAAATTGGTGTTGTTCAGGAAAAGTTTTTCAGGTTTTGTCAATACGCCAATTCCTTTGGTCGGACGGTACAATTCGTTTACTAATCCCGCTCTTTCCAATTGTTTTATGGCTTGAATCAATACCGCTCTTGAAGCTCCGATTCTTTCGCTCAATTTGGTGATGTTCGGCGTAAAAGGAGCGCTAGTGGCAATGGCAAATAATAATTTTTTGAGTTTAATAATCAAATCGTAACTGATGTGATCTACCGCATTTATATCCACTTCAATTATTAAATTAATAGTGTTTAATAATTTCTGATGGTACAATTTGATGTTTTCCTTGTAGTAAGGATACGCTCCAAACTCGAGATATTTCAAAAATAACGGAATCGGTTTTATTTGCTGCAAAAGCGAATTGGCAATTTCAGTATGATTTTCTAATAAATCTTCTAAGGTGTGCGATTTTAAATCGAGTCCGGTTTCGAAAACAATAAATTCTCTAAAAGACATTTCTTTCAAATCATAAGTCACGGCTCGTCTGCTCAAATCAGATTCAGATTTGTATATTTCCAACATCGAAGAGGAGGTGAATATCACTTTTAATTCGGGAAGATCGTCATAGATCAATTTTAATTCTCTCGACCAATTCGGGTATTTATGAACTTCGTCTAGCAACAAATGGGTCCCTCCAATTTTAGAAAAATCTTTCGCCAAGCCAATTATGGTGTTTTCAATAAAAAACAAATGGTCGAGACTAACAAATAAGCTGGTCTTTAGGTTCAAATGTTTTTTGATATACTGCAACAACATGGTGGTTTTGCCGGAACCTCTCGCTCCTTTTACGGCGATTAATTGGTTATCCCAGTCGATTTCGTCAATCAAATATCGCTGAAATTCTAATGATGTTCGGGTTATTTTTTGTTGAAACTCTAATAATAGATTTTCCATTTTGTTTATTTTAGATACCAAATGTATTAAAAATCGTTATATATGCATAACAATTTTATGTTTTTTTGTTATCTGTAGACAACAATTTTCAAAATAACTGTTAGTTTTAAATAACAATTTTTAGTGTTTTAAAGTCAAAGCACTTCCGTAAAATGCAATTCCGTCCCAACCTGTTTTGATGAAATTGCGAATGTTTTGATGATTCGTTCCTTCGGGATCTCCTAAAACTTCATCGTAGTAATAAGCTCCAAAACAGGATAATGTGGCTGCTTCTGATAAGTTTTGGATTTCGGCGAAAGCAAACAATTTACAAGAGCCTGAGTTTTCTCCTGCTGCATTGTGTTGCAATCCGTTTTCGAATGCAGTTGCAGTAAAATCATAGTTTGCTTCAATTGCCGCAATGGTTTCTGCAAAAGTGATAGCTTCAGGAGTTAGATTTAATTTTTCTAAAAAGGATGTAATATTCATAAAAAACATTTTTATTTTATTGAAATTTTGAAACTATAGTTTTAGCAGCAACAATTGCTCCATCCATATAACCTGGATTTTGAGAAGCCGTTTCTGAACCTGAAATATATAGTTTTTCGTTTAGTAATGCGTTTTTATAGAGAACATGACCATTGTTTTGATGTCCCATAACAAGAGTTTCGTAAGGATAAAAGGCCAGCGAATCCTCTCGCCAAACTTTCTCGTGGTATTCTATGTAATCTGCAGCCGCGGGACCAAAGCCTTTTATTAGTTGAGCGATAACTTTTGCTTTTCGATCTTCTTTAGAAAGCGTATTGGTACCACCATTCAGAAATCCTTTTAACGCAAAACCAGTAGTGTCAAAAGTGCAGTGGTCGTACATTTCATTAATGATGCTGGCTTGACTAAATAAAGTCCCAGAAAAACCATTTTCTCTCCAAAATGGCTTAGCATATTCGACAGCAAATTTTATAGATTCTCCCATCCAAGTATGTGTTTCTTGTGCTAATTGTACGAATGATTCAGGTAAATTAGGCTCAAATTGGATGGTTTTTACCAATAAATTAGGGGGTAATGTGGATATTACTTGAGATGCTAAATATCGGTCGCCATGAGAATCAGTTAGTTCTAATTGATTTCCTATTTCTTTTATCGAAATCACTTTAGTTTGAGTCTTGATGTTCTGCAAACCCACCTGCGATACTAATTTTTCAATTAACATTTTTGTACCGCCAACAATGCGATAAGAGGGTTCTTCAGAATCTGGAATTTCAAATTTTTGCGGAGGCACAAAAGACATGGTTTCAAATAAAGAAACGCCTTGTGTGTGTTGTTTGAAATAGTCCAATTTTAATTCATCGAGCAATTTAATTAATTGAGGATGTTGTCTTCCAAACCAAGTAGCGCCCATTTCCATGGTTGTGGCATGTGAGCCAGTGATTGTTTCTATTCGTCCACCAATTATTTCATTCGCTTCTAATACTATGAATTCAATTCCTTTTTTCAGCAACAAATAAGCAGTCGCTAAACCAGTTAGTCCGGCACCAATGATTATAACTTTTGGTTTACTCATTTTTTACTCTTCTTCCGAAAATTTATTCTTTTTCGGCTCTTTGATTATTGTTTTTCCGCCTACAACTACCACGATTTCTCCTCTTGGAGCTATTTTTTCGAAATGAGTCAAAACTTCTCTTACTGTTCCTCGAACATTTTCTTCGTGTAGTTTTGATAATTCTCTACATACGCAAATGGGTCTGTCTTCACCGAAATAAGTGATAAATTCGACTAATGTTTTCAATAATTTATGGGGAGAAACATATAAAATCATAGTTCGCGTTTCTTCGGCTAAAGCCAAATAACGGGTTTGTTTCCCTTTTTTGTCAGGCAAAAATCCTTCGAAAACAAATTTATCATTGGGTAAACCGCTATTGACTAATGCTGGAACAAATGCTGTGGCTCCCGGCAAACATTCTACTTCAACTCCATTTTCGACACAAGCTCTAGTCAATAAAAAACCAGGGTCGGAAATAGCAGGAGTTCCCGCATCCGAAATCAGGGCGATGTTTTCTCCGGCTTTCAATCGGGAAATTAAATTCTCTACCGTTTTGTGTTCGTTGTGCATGTGATGGCTATACATGTGTGTGCCAATTTCGAAATGCTTCAGTAATTTACCACTGGTGCGAGTGTCTTCGGCAAGAATCAAATCGACTTCTTTAAGAATTCGAATGGCTCGAAAAGTCATATCTTCGAGATTGCCAATTGGCGTAGGAACAATATATAATTTTGACATAATATTTAAACACGAATTTAAAACTAAAAGTGTATTTCAAAAAGTAACAAAAAGGATTGCTAATTGCTATAATGTTGATTTTTTAGAGAAATTTTTTCTCAATAATATCCATAAAACGTTCTTCATAATCTTCTTTTCCTTTCCAGTTGTTGTAATCTGGTTTCACCATATCTTGAATAAAATCTCGGGTTTCGTAGAATGTATCAAACGTAATTAATTGATTTAAAACACGGTTGTACTCCTCGCTGCTATTACCAAAAAGGTGTTTTGTAAATGCAATACGATCATTCAAATCTATATTGATTCCTTTCGCTAACTTCTCGTTTAAGGAAACTATTTTTGGTTCAACATTTTCAGTTGTGTCTTCAAGAAAACTTTCTGGTTTTTTCTCCTCCGATTCAACTTCTGTAGGGGTTTCAATTACTACTGCAGTTGGAATATTTTCAATTTGTTGCACTTTTACAAATTGAGTATCATGATAATTTCCACCTAATAAATCTTCGAAAGAAATTTGAATTGCTTCATTTTTCTTTGGCACTTCGATTTCGGCTTCAATTTCTTTTATTTCTTGTTCTAATTCGAAAGATGGAAGGAATGGAGGAATTTGAGAGTCTGTTTTTTCTTCTGATAGGATTTCTCCATCAGTAACCATTTCTTCAATTTCTTCAAAATCATTTATAGGCGTTTTAATAACTTTTTCCTCTTCCTCTTTTTCTTCTGAAATTATTTCGTCAACAACTATATTTGCTGGAGGTTGCAATATTCCAGTAGTTTCTGAAGCTTGTTCTAAAGGCGCTTCAATAACAACTTCTTCTTTCACTTCATCGATTACTGGGTGCGTTTCCAGTTGTGCCGTTTCCTGTTTATCAAAAGCCTGTTCTATTTGTTTCTCTATTTCAAGAGTTCCAATAGTAGGTTTTACATCCCCAAAATGCTCCTCTACAAATCGTAAGACAGAAAGTTTTTCATATAATTTCTGTGTTTCCAAATATAATTGATTGATGTCAGATTTATTTTTTAGCTGTAATATTCTGTGTGCAATGCTGATTAAATCGGCTTCCAATTTTTTTTTCATAACTTTTGAGATTATAGTGAGTAGGGCAGGTCTTTTTTAATAAATTTGTTACCGTTACAAAGTAATAAAAACTATTCATTTTTAAAGGTAGAAAAATACAAAATGTTTCTCGAAAATACAGTAAATCATAAAGAACAATTTGGTTGGATCGAAGTCATTTGCGGATCCATGTTTTCGGGTAAAACCGAGGAACTCATTCGTCGCTTGAAAAGAGCACAATTTGCCAAACAAAAAGTGGAAATTTTTAAACCAGCCATTGACACGCGCTATCATGACGAGATGGTAATATCTCATGATGCCAATGAAATTCGGTCTACGCCAGTTCCAGCCGCCGCAAACATTGCTATTTTAGCGCAAGGCTGTGATGTGGTAGGGATTGATGAAGCACAGTTTTTTGATGACGAAATTGTAAAAATTTGTAACGATCTTGCCAATCAGGGGATTCGGGTAATTGTTGCCGGATTGGATATGGATTTCAAAGGCAATCCTTTTGGTCCGATGCCCGCATTAATGGCAACTGCCGAATATGTGACCAAAGTTCACGCCGTATGCACGCGCACTGGAAATCTGGCTAATTATAGTTTCCGTAAAACCGATAATGATAAACTCGTTATGCTAGGCGAAACCGAAGAATATGAGCCGTTGAGCCGGGCAGCTTATTTTCATGCAATGAAGAAGGATCAGGAAAAGTAATCCTCTCCTCTCCCGACGCTCCAAAAGTGAGGGAGCCGGAACTGGATTGAAAAAATAAACCCTTTCAAATTTTTACATTTTGAAAGGGTTTATTTTTTAGTTAAATATGGTTTCTAATGTAAAATCCAGTTCAGGAAATAATTTACTCTGAATAGTGTCTTCCGCAATTAACGGATGCATTCCTATGAATTCATCGTCTTTTAAAACATAAATAAAAACCGTTTTATCGGCTGGGTTTACTATCCACTATTCAAGAACTCCAACTTCTTCATATAAATCAAATTTATACTTCATTTCTTTATTCGAATTCCCTGGGGATAAGATTTCAATCACTAAATCAGGTGCCCCAATCGCGCCTCGCTCATCAATTTTAGAATCGTCACAAATGATACAAAGATCAGGTTGAACTACGGTGTATATTTCTTTTTGTCTAATAAACAAACATCAAAAGGAGCTGCGAAAAGATTACAAGGATGCGGTTTGAAAAAATTATATAAAACACCTGCCAGCTCCATGGAAATTCTTTGATGTGTAGTACTTGGTGCGGGACTCATTTTAAAAATCTTTCCCCTTAGTAATTCCAGTTTTTCCTGAAACTGCCAAGTTAAATAATCCGCATAGGAATAGGTTTTATTTAAATCTAATTGATTGATATCTGTTATCATAAAACTTCTTTTTTACAAAGTTACTAAAAAACATACTATTTTGTCTTGTATTGAAAATCAGTCGAATTACAATTCTTGTAAAACCGACAATGATAAACTCGTCATGTTAGGCGAATCCGAAAATACGATTTATTTAGCCGTGCTAAATATTACCATGCGCTACGGAAAGATCAGGAGAAGTAGATTTACAAAAACAACCCTTTAAGAGTTTTAAACTCTTAAAGGGTTGTTGATATGAAAAATCGAACGCTTTGTAATTCTTAAATTAAACCAAAAATCGTCTTAACATCTGAAGTATTCGCTGTTAGCTGGTTGTTCTCTGAATTAGGTGTTGCAATTGTTTTTACTACCAATTGATGCTCATAGTTTTTAATTAATTTAATAGGCTTTTTAAATTTAATATTACTGGCAAGAATCAAAACGTCAACATTAAGAGCCTGATATTCTTTTATTACTCTTGTTGATTCATTAGAATAATCTCCCATCGTAAAAAAAGCAACTTTTAAGCCCTCATAATTTACAATATCTGAAAAATCATTATATATGGGATTTCCTTCCGTTTTTTTACACATAGGATTTCCTCCATTTTCAACTATTCTTTTGTAAATGATATTTAACGTTGTTGTCTTACCACATCTGTCACTTCCTCTTAAAGCTATAATTCTCATTTTATTTTTAGTTTACGACTTTTAATTTATTACCTGTCAATTTACATTTTACTATAACTTCTTCAAGTTGATCTTCACCATTTTCGTCTTTATAGTAATGACCGGGATTTCCAATAGATAAATAAACGAATCCGTTATCTATTTTATCGACAGAATAAAACGTGTATTCCATATGAGATTGTGGTTCGGATAAGTTTTCAGGATTTTCAGGTAATGATAAATAGTTTACATCATATCCTTCAGAATTGTTTTTCTTTAATATGAAACTTACATTACCAAAAAAATTACCACCTGTTCCATCTCCTTCTTGCTGTACGGTAGATAAGACTTCGTCAATACCGTCGTCGTCTAAATCCCCTTTTATGCTTTTGGAAAATATATATTCACAGCTTCCACTTCCATCTACAGTTTTAGTTTCAACACTTAAAAAAACATCGCCATCATCTTTCCCGTCTTCTACGGAAAAAGAAATTGCTTTTATTTCAGGATTACCGCTTGGATTATCTGTTTTACTCCATTCTTTTTTTAAAAACTCTTTAACTAAATCAAAATACAATTTATCATTATTACTAGCTGTTTCATTTGTACTAGGGCTTGTTTCTTCAACGGCTTCTTTTACTGGTAATACTTCTGCACTTTTATGATTTTTTGTATAATAGTAAAAAGAAAAAATCACAATACAAATTATTCCTAAAATGATGAATAACAAATATTTTGATAAAAAACTTTCGTTCTCCTCTTCCTCTTGATTTTTTTCGTAATTAGAATGAAAATTAGCTTCATTTTTATTTGTTTCAGGTGCGACTTCAATAACGTCAGCAAAAGTTTTTTCTTTACTTAAAAGTTCGTTTTTTTTAGCAATAAATTCCGTCTCTGTAATGACTCCATTTTTTAATAAATCGTGCCAATCTTGTATTGTTTCGTAAATATTTTTTTCCATAAAAACTATCCTAAAATTTTTCTTTTTTGTTTTTCGAACTCTTCTTGTGTGAGAATTCCATCGTCCAATAATGATTTTAAATTTTGTAGATTTTCTATTTTTTCTTGATGTGGTTCAATATTTAAAGTTTTATTTTCCGTTTCTATATAAGGTGAATTTGAAACGTTTTCAGTAATTGATTTGGATTTATTTATTTGTTGAGCATTAGAAAGCGTAGCTGACCTTAATGTTTTCAATTCTTCATTTGTGTTGTATTGGGCGACCTGATTTCCTAAAGTGAATAAATCAATAAATGCCCCAAAACCAAAAATGCCCCCAGTAAAAAGCCACAATAAACCAGTTCCTATTTTACCGAGGTAAAATCGATGAAATCCCAATACACCAAAAAAACTTAAAAACCATAACAGATAGGCAACTGAACTCGATTTTGTTGAACTTGACATATTTGAACTTGAATTTTTACTTACAAAATAAGCAATCCCTGCAAGGATGATTATTAATATAAAAATCTCTGAAATTCCGAATCTTCCCATAATAAATATTTTTATAACGCTTACTCTTTAAAGATACAGTTTTCGGCTTCCCTGTTAAATTCTTCTTAAATCACAATCGCAAGGTAAGTTTTTTAAATCCGTACGCAATACCCACTTTTAATGATATTTTAAAAAAAAATACTTGAATAGGAGAAACGTGTTTCAAAACATATTTCTCCTATTCAAGTATTTATAAATGCGCAATTTCTTACATCTTCTTCCTCATTCTCGCTACAGGAATATCGAGTTGTTCTCTGTATTTTGCAATCGTTCTTCTAGCAATTGGATAGCCTTTTTCTTTTAGAATTTCGGCTAACTGATCGTCCGGAAGTGGTTTTTTCTTGTCTTCTTCCTCAATCGTATTCTGAAGAATTTTCTTGATTTCCAGTGTTGAAACATCTTCGCCTTGATCGTTTTTCATGGATTCCGAGAAGAATTCTTTTATCAGTTTGGTGCCATACGGCGTTTCTACGTATTTACTATTTGCCACACGAGAAACCGTCGAAATGTCAAGACCCACCATGTCAGCAATGTCTTTTAAAATCATGGGTTTCAACTTGGTTTCATCTCCATCAAGGAAGTATTCTTCCTGATAATGCATGATGGCATTCATCGTCACAAACAGCGTTTCTTGACGCTGGCGTATCGCATCGATAAACCACTTTGCCGAATCCAGTTTTTGTTTGATAAATTGCACTGCATCTTTTTGCTGTGCTGATTTATCGCGGGAATCCTTGTAGGTTTGCATCATTTCTTGATAATCTTTGGAAACATGCAGAGAAGGAGCATTTCTTCCGTTTAGAGTCAATTCCAGCTCGCCGTCCACAATTCTGATAGCAAAATCAGGAACTACATTTTCGGTAATTTTATTGTTTCCGGTGAAAGCACCACCCGGTTTCGGATTCAGTTTTTCGATTTCATAAATGGCTTTTTTAAGTTGCTCATTCGAAACATTATATTTTTGGATTAGTTTTTCGTAATGTTTTTTGGTAAAAGCATCAAACTGATTTTCGATAATATCAGTAGCCAATTCCACATATTCCGTTGGGGTTTTATGCTTTAATTGCAACAATAAACATTCCTGCAAATCCCGCGCTCCCACACCTGATGGTTCTAGTTCATGAATAACTTGTAACATTTTTTCCACCATTTTCTCATCAGTATAAATACCTTGAGTAAAGGCCATATCGTCCACCATATCAGGAACACTGCGACGGATATAACCCATGTCATCAATGCTTCCCACTAGGAATTCGGCAATTTCACGCTCTTCGTCATTCAAGATGAACGTATTCAACTGATTGATTAAATCTTGGTGAAAACTTACTGGAGCTGCAAAAGGTGTTTCGCGATCTTCATCGTCGTCACTATAATTGTTCGCTTGTGTTTTGTAATCGGGAGTTTCGTCGTTACTTAAATATTCGTCTATGTTTATGTCTTCGGCATCAATTCGCTCTGATTCGGCGTCATCATAATCATCGTAATCTTCGTTTTCGAACTCGTCTTTTTCATACTCATCCTCTTCCTTTCCAGTTTCCAAGGCTGGATTTTCATTCATTTCTTCGAGTAATCGTTGCTCAAAAGCTTGCGTAGGCAATTGAATTAACTTCATCAACTGAATTTGTTGAGGAGATAATTTCTGGGATAATTTTAAATTTAAGAATTGCTTTAGCATTTTTATTGTTTAAAAGTTTAAGGTTTAAAGTTTAAGGTTGCAGAACGTTCAACAACTTTAAACTTTAAACCTGAAACAAATTTTTAAAATTCTGCATTCATTGGTGTTCTCGGGAACGGAATTACGTCGCGTATGTTTGTCATTCCCGTTACAAATAATACCAATCTCTCGAATCCAAGTCCAAAACCAGAGTGAACTGCTGAACCGAATCTACGCGTATCTAGGTACCACCATAACTCTTCCTCGTCAATTCCTAAGGCTTTCATTTTTTCGACTAAAACATCAAAACGTTCCTCTCTTTGAGAACCTCCTACGATTTCTCCAATTCCAGGGAACAAGATATCCATTGCGCGAACCGTTTTTCCGTCTTCGTTCAAACGCATGTAAAATGCTTTGATATTGGCTGGATAATCAAACAAGATTACCGGACATTTAAAATGTTTCTCTACTAAATAACGCTCGTGTTCACTTTGTAAATCAGCGCCCCATTCGTTGATAATATAGTTGAATTTTTTCTTTTTATTTGGCGTACAATCTCTCAAAATGTCAATCGCTTCCGTATAAGAAACACGTTTGAAATTATTTTCCAACACAAAATTTAATTTTTCCAACAAAGGCATTTCGCTTCTGTCAGCAGCTGGTTTCGATTTCTCTTCGTCCAATAAACGTGTTTCCAAGAATTTTAAATCCTCAGGACATTTGTCCAAGGTGTATTTAATCACGTACTGAATAAAGTCTTCTGCCAAATCCATGTTGTCATTCAAATCATTGAAAGCCACCTCTGGCTCAATCATCCAAAATTCTGCAAGGTGACGCGAAGTATTCGAGTTTTCGGCTCTAAACGTAGGTCCAAAAGTATAAATCTGACCCAAAGCCATCGCAAAAGTTTCTCCTTCCAGTTGTCCCGAAACCGTTAAGTTGGTCTCTTTTCCGAAGAAATCTTCTTTATAATTTACTTTTCCGTCTTCAGTTCTTGGCGTTCCGTCAAATGGCAAAGCGGTAACTTTGAACATTTCACCGGCACCTTCTGCATCAGATCCGGTGATGATTGGCGTGTTTACATATACAAAACCTTTCTCTTGAAAATAACTGTGAACCGCATACGATAATACGGAACGTACTCTCATAATCGCTCCAAACATATTGGTACGAACTCTTAAATGCGCATTTTCACGCAAGAAATCCAAGCTCGGTTTGTTCTTTGGTTGTATCGGGAATTTCTCCGCATCCGAATCTCCAAGGATTTCCAGTTTAGCTACCTGAATCTCAAATTTTTGTCCGGCACCTTTACTTTCCACTAGAGTTCCCGTTACCGATATCGCTGCACCAGTCGTAATTCTCTTCAAGGTTTCGTCTGGCGTATTCTCAAAATCGACTACACATTGAATATTATCAATGGTCGAACCATCGTTTAAGGCAATAAATTGATTGTTTCTAAAAGTTCTCACCCATCCTTTTGCATTTACTTCATGAAGCGTCGTGGTACTGTTTAGTAAGTCTTTAACTTTTGTATGTCTCATTTTATGTATATAGTTGATATTAAAAATTGTCTTGTAACCGAAATGCAAATATAAATGATTTGTTTGTAATTGTCATAGTGAGAAATGATGTAATCAGGAGCTATTTCCCGCTATTCGCTATATCTTTTACTTTTTGCAGCAAAAAGTAAAAGGATACCGCTGCTATCGGGGCTAAGTACATAGAAACAATTGGGTTTTTTCGGTGTAGATTACTGAAAATTCCATAACATTTGTAATTGAAAGACCAAATAATGAGATGCGTTGTCTTTCAATTTATAGGGCCACAAAGCAATCAATTTCTGAGAATATACAAATGCTAGTTGCTATTTTTAATAAAAATCACCTAAATTAGTTGCTTATCTATTTCTAATGAAAAAAATAATTTATATCCTCGCTTTTTTTGTACTATTTATATCTTGTTCGGAACAAACCAAATTAGGAAAGCCTGAGGTAAATCCTGTTGAAATTCAAAAAAAGTTTATGGACTGGTGGACGTACCAATACAATAACATCATGCTTTCTATCGATTTTGTACCATTGGATTCTAATTCAAAAGAAATTACTAAACAGGCTTTCCTTCAAGCGTTAAGTGAAGGGAATTATATTCCAATTCGTTTAAAATCAGACAAGAATGTTTTTTATTACAAACTTTTTAAGATTGAGCCAACTTCAGACACAAGTATAAAAGCTACAATTTCTGAAGCTGCGTTCAACGAGAAGCAAAACCTTAAGAAAGAAGGGAAGCCATTTCCAAAATTTTCATTTAAAGATTTAAACGGTAATTTAATTACAAATGAAAACCTTAAAGGAAAAATTGTTGTCATAAAATGTTGGTATATACATTGCACAGCTTGCATTAAAGAATTTCCCGAAGTCAATAATTTAGTTAAAAAATATAAAGATAGAAAAGACGTGATTTTTATAAGTTTAGCAGAAGATACACCGGAACAATTAATGTTATTTTTAGAAAAAAAACCGCTTTCTTATTCGGTTGTTCCTGATATGAAAACCTACATGAATTTGACCTTACAACTCAATGCATTTCCGACGCATTTTATTATTAATAAAGAAGGTACAATTGCTAAAGTTCTATCAGATTATAAAAGTTTAGAAGTTGCTTTGAAGAAGGTTAGTAAAAAACAGTAATTTCCTCAGGTAGAGAAAGCATCCCGCTTAATTGATGTCAATTTCTATAATGGTGTGGTCAGCATAGCCATAAATTTTTATCAGAAGATTTAAATGCGACATGATTAGCGATGGATTCTTTGTTCTTACTGTTTTGTTTGGAATAAAAGGAAAACTTGAACTAGCTGAGTAGCGCATTGAACTTCGTTTGTAATGAAAATTCTTTCGTAATAAAAAAAATCCAGCATTTGAAAAGCTGGATTTTGTATTTGTAAAGATTGCAATTTCGTCTTTAGAACAAGAGAGAAAATAGCTCGTGATTGCTTCGTTTCTCATAACGACAATTAAAAATTAAGCGTCAACGTCTGTCTCAATAAGATCTTCTTTTTTGGCTTTTTTCTTTTCAAAAGTCAACACCAATGCAGGTAAAACCAGTAGATTAGCAAACATAGCAAATAACAAGGTGCAAGAAATTAATCCGCCCAATGCAATCGTTCCACTGAAGCTCGAAAGCGTGAAAGTTGCAAATCCTAAAATCAAAACCACAGAAGTGTAAAAAGTACTGATACCGGTTTCTCTCAATGCGCTAAAAACTGATTTTTTTACTTTTCCGTTGTTTTGAATTAAATCCAAACGGTATTTTGCCATAAACTGAATGGCATTATCCACCGAAATACCAAAAGCGATGCTGAACACTAAAATCGTAGAGGGCTTCAACGGAATCCCGAAATAACCCATCAATCCAGACGTAATACAAAGCGGTAAAATATTGGTAATTACGGATGCGAGTACCATTTTTCCGGATCTAAATAAATAAAACATTAATCCAGCAATTAGCAAAATGGCAAAAATAAGCGATTCGATAAGGTTATTTATCAGGTAAGATGTCCCTTTCTGGAAAACTAGTGCTTTTCCGGTAAGTGTTACTTCATAACGGTCTTTTGGGAATATTTTGTCAATTTTTTGATGCAATTTCTTTTCGACAACTGCCATTTCTTTGGTGCCAATGTCTTTCATGAAAGTGGTGATTCTGGCGTATTGTCCCGTAGAATCCACATAGCTTTTCATCAAATTTTCTTTAGTATTTTTAGTGGCATTTTTGGCGTACGAAAGAATGAATGTTTGCTCTTGCGAAGTCGGTAATTCGTAATATTCAGGATTTCCGTTGTAATACGCTTGTTTGGAGTATTTAACCAAATTCACAATCGAAATAGGTTTCGACAATTCTGGAATTCCTGAAATCGTCTTTTGCAATTCATCCATTTTTTTCATTGTGGACAATTTCATAACGCCTTTTTTATGTTTGGTGTTAATCATAATTTCCAAAGGCATGACTCCATTGAATTCTTTTTCGAAGAAAATAATATCTTTAAAGAAAGAAGCAGTTTTAGGCATTTCGCCAATCAAACTTCCTGAAACTTTCATCTGTGAAACCCCAATTACGCTAAATACCAGTAACAAAGCATAAATGATATAAATTGTTTTTCGTTTGTATTTCACGATATTTTCAACCCTATCCAATAAAGTTGAAATGTAATTTTTATTTAAATGGTATAAATGTTTTTCCTTTGGCAACGGCATAAAACTGTAAAAAATAGGCACAACCACAAGAGTAAGCAGATAAACGGAAATAACGTTGATTGAGGTTACTAATCCAAATTCGAAAAGTAAATCGTTTCCGGTAATCATAAAGGTGGCAAAACCTGCTGCCGTTGTTAAATTGGTCATCAACGTAGAAACCCCAATTTTAGAAATCACACGTTGCAAAGCTTTGGCCTGATTGTGGTGAATTTTTATTTCCTGCTGGTATTTATTGATTAGGAAAATACAATTGGTTATCCCAATGACAATTATCAAAGGAGGAATTATAGCAGTAAGAATGGTGATTTTGTAATGAAATAATCCGAGCGTTCCAAAAGACCACATTACTCCAAAAAGCAAAATACAAATCGAAATAAATGTAGCGCGAAACGAACGGAAGAAAAGGAAGAAAATCAATGAAGTAATGGACAATGCCGCGCCAATAAACAGCCCGATTTCGCCTTTCATATTCTCGGCATTTATGGTTCTGATATAAGGCATACCGGAAACGCGCAGATCTATACCAGTTGTTTTCTCAAATTTTTCAATTTTTGGGACAAGGTTTTCAATAATAAATGTTTTTCGAGCCGCAGTATTGACGATTTTCTTATTTAAATACACTGCCGAACGAATACTTCCGGATTGTTTATTGAACAACAAACCTTCGTAAAAAGGCAGATTATTGAAAAGTTCGTTTTTTATTTTCTGTAAATAAGCGGGATCTACTGTTTGTTTTTGGTCAATAAGCGGAACCAATTCGAATTTTTCTTCGGTTTCGTTTTTTTGTAATTTTTTTAAATCATTCAAAGAAACCACCAGTTCCACTTCTTTTGAATTCTTCAAGCCAGTCATTAATTCATTCCAAGCAGCAAAAGCTTTTGGAGTAAAAAAGGCGTTGTCTTTGAAACCAATTACAATAAGATTACCTTCTTCTCCAAATTTGCTTAAGAAATCTTCATATTGTTGATTTACGATGTGTTTTTTTGGAAGTAAATTGGCTTCAGTGTACGTCATTCCTAGGTTTTTCCATTGAAGTCCCAGGAAAACGGTCAATGCAAGAATTACTCCAAGTATGACTATTCTGTTTGTAAGTACAATTCGGGCAATCATTTCCCAAAAACCAACTTTTAATTTCTTTTTCATAAATGTATTAAAGTGGATGCAAATGTAATCAAAACAGATTAAACCGTAAAGATAACTACTATATATTGGAGATGCTGTTAGGAAAACAGGGACTTTTTTATTTTACAATATCATAATTTTGTGCGATATAAATTATACATTTGATTTTCTCATCTTTGCTTTATAAAGAAGAGAATGTATATTTAAAGATATTTATGAAAAAGTATAAAAATGCATTATTTTATTTTGGTGTAACTGGAGGTTTTACTGCGTTAATTTATTGGATTATAAAAAAAGGAAAGAGCTTAGAAGTAAGTAAAAAAATTCCGGTTTCGGGAATTGAAAACGGTTCTTGGAATGATTTTATGACTTCGATGGCGCACAGTTTACAAGATCCATTAGCGATACTTTTGGCACAAATTATAACAATAATACTGGTAGCTCGTTTTTTTGGATGGGTTTTTAAAAAAATTGGGCAACCGTCGGTTATAGGTGAAATTATTGCAGGAATTGTGCTTGGACCCTCCTTATTGGGAATGTATTTTCCTGAATTTTCAGCTGCTTTATTTCCAGTAGAATCTTTAGGGAACTTGAAATTTTTGAGCCAAATAGGTTTGATACTTTTTATGTTCGTCATAGGTATGGAACTCGATTTGAAAGTACTAAAGAATAAAGCTAATGAAGCCGTAGTCATAAGCCACGCTAGTATTGTTATTCCTTTTGCACTGGGTATTGGTTTAGCGTATTTTGTTTACAATAGATTTGCTCCTGAGGGTGTTAAATTTCTTTCTTTCAGTTTGTTTATGGGAATCGCCATGAGTATAACTGCTTTTCCGGTTTTGGCAAGAATAGTCCAAGAAAGAGGAATCCATAAAACCAGACTTGGAGCCATAGTAATTACTTGTGCCGCCGCCGATGATATTACGGCTTGGTGTATCCTTGCGGTGGTAATTGCGATTGTAAAAGCGGGAACTTTTGTCAGCTCCTTATATATTATTATGCTAGCGGTGATCTATGTTGTTGCCATGCTGTTTATTGTGAAGCCTTTTTTGAAAAGAATTGGTGATTTATATGGTTCTAAAGACAGTATCATAAAACCAGTCGTGGCAATCTTTTTTCTGGTGCTTATACTTTCGTCTTACGCAACTGAAGTTATAGGAATTCATGCCTTATTTGGAGCTTTTATGGCAGGTGCGATTATGCCCGATGTTCCTAAATTCAGAACCATATTCATCGAAAAAGTAGAGGATGTTTCCGTCATACTTTTATTGCCTTTGTTTTTTGTTTTCACGGGTTTAAAAACAGAAATTGGACTAATCAACGATCCATATTTATGGAAAGTTACCGGGTTTATTATTTTGGTAGCTGTTGTTGGTAAATTTCTTGGAAGCGCTTTGGCGGCTAAATTCGTAGGGCAGAACTGGCGAGATAGCTTCACTATTGGTGCCTTGATGAACACTAGAGGATTAATGGAATTAATTGTATTGAACATAGGATTAGAACTTAAAGTTTTGACTCCAGAAGTTTTTACGATGATGGTTATTATGGCCTTGGTGACGACTTTTATGACCGGTCCGGCTTTAGATTTGATCAATTATATTTTCAAAACTAAGGATAGCAGTGATGCCTTGGAAGCATCCCAGCACAATAAATATCGAATATTAATTTCTTTTGGAAATAATGAAAAAGGAAAGTCACTCTTGCGATTGGCAAATAGTTTTATAAAAAAACAAAAAGAATCCTCCAGTATTACAGTTATGCATTTGTCATTAAGTGATGAAATGCACCAATTCAATATGGAAGACAAAGAAAAAAATAGTTTTTACCCTATTGTTGAAGAATCACAACTGCTGAATCAAGACATTACCACTATTTTTAAAGCTACCATGGACATTGAAACTGAGATTGCAGATGTTGCTAATCAAGGAGATTATGACTTGTTGTTAATAGGTCTTGGAAAATCAATTTTTGAAGGAACTATACTTGGAAAAGTAATTGGTTTTACCACAAGGATTATCAATCCGGATCGTTTAATTGATAAATTTACCGGAAAAGAAGGACTTTTTGAAAATTCCCCATTTGATGAAAGAACAAGGCAGATTATTGCCAAAACTAAAATGCCTTTGGGGATTTTGATTGACAAAGATTTGCAAAATGTAAACCAAGTTTTTATTCCCATTTTTAGTCCTGAAGATTCATTCTTGATTGATTACGTGCAAAAATTAATTTATAATAACGATTCAAAAATCATGATTTTGGATGTAAATGGAATTGTCAATACCAATTTTGTGATGGAAAGTGCTATAAATTCATTAAAACAAAAATACCCTAATAATATAGGTTTAATAAAAGAAGAAAATGTCAAAAAGGAATTTTTAGACAAGCAGAATTTAATGCTAATTAGTCTCGAAAGCTGGAAAGCCTTAGTCGATTCGAGAAGTGATTGGTTAAGTGAAGTTCCGTCAGTTTTGATTTTAAAGCACTAATTTAAAACAATATTTTGTTACAAATGAAAATCCGTCCCATTATTAAATGAGACGGATTTTTTTATGGATTTATTACAAGCTTAAACCTTCATGATTTCAGCTTCTTTCGAAACTAAAAGTTCATCTATTTTCCTAATGAAAGTATTAGTTAGACTTTGAACTTCTTCTTCGGCATCTTTACAGATATCTTCGGATGTTCCTTCTTTTTCCAATTTTTTAATATCGGTATTGGCATCTTTACGAGAATTTCTTATACCTACTTTTGCATCTTCGGCTTCTACTTTTGCCTGTTTTGCAAGATCACGTCTTCTTTCTTCGGTTAATGGCGGAACGCTTATGATTATTAAATCACCATTGTTCATTGGATTAAAACCAATGTTCGCTACCATAATTGCTTTCTCAATATGATGCAACATGTTTTTTTCAAAAGGTTGCAATGTAATAGTTCGGGCATCCGGAACACTAATTTTCGAAACTTGTGAAAGCGGGGTTGCTGAACCATAATAATCAACAAAAACACTTCCTAGCATTGCCGGTGATGCTTTTCCTGCACGAATGTTCAAGAATTCTTTTTCTAAATGGGCAATAGTGCCAGTCATTGATTCTTTAGTACTATCTAATATAAATTCAATTTCTTCGGTCATAATTTCTTAGTATTCAGTGTTCGGTATTCAGTTTCAGTTTTAATTCTAGCTGAAAACTGCTTTCTTGTTTTTATATATTTACTACGGTTCCTATATTTTCTCCTTCACAGATTTTCAATAAATTCCCTACTTTATTCATGTCAAAAACTACTATTGGCAGTTTGTTTTCCTGACTCAAAGTGAATGCGGTAGTATCCATTACGTTTAATCCTTTTTTTAGAACGTCATCAAATGAAATAAAATCAAATTTCACAGCAGAGGCATTTTTCTCAGGATCACAGTCATATACACCATCAACTCGAGTTCCTTT
Source organism: Flavobacterium sp. CG_9.10 (assembly GCF_015752245.1). NCBI lineage: Bacteria > Pseudomonadati > Bacteroidota > Flavobacteriia > Flavobacteriales > Flavobacteriaceae > Flavobacterium > Flavobacterium sp. CG_9.10. The sequence goes on along the minus strand of NZ_JADOVD010000016.1, from coordinate 8,803 downwards.
TAGTATCACATCAGCATCTATTTCCACACCACGCAAAACGGCAGCAGTATCTGTAGTAAAATATGGATTTCCTGTTCCTGCACCAAAAATTACGATTCTTCCTTTTTCAAGATGACGAACGGCTCTTCTTTTAATATAAGGTTCAGCAATGGATTCCATTTTCAAGGCTGTTTGTAAACGGGTTTTCATTCCTTTGTCTTCAAGCGCTCCTTGTAAAGCCATACCATTGATGACCGTCGCTAACATTCCCATATAATCACCTTGAACTCTGTCCATTCCTGCACTTGCTCCGGCAACTCCTCTAAAAATATTTCCGCCACCTATCACAATGGCTATTTCTACTCCTTTTTCATGGATTTGGTTGATTTCATCGGCATATTCAGCTAATCTTTTTGGGTCAATTCCGTATTGCAAGTCGCCCATTAAGGCTTCCCCACTTAGTTTTAGAAGAATTCTTTTGTATTTCATGTTGTGTTGAGTTGATTGGTGCAAATATAGACATATTCTGTTTTTTTAAAATAGTGTTGCCTAAATTTTATAAATTAAGTTTTTCGTAGGATTTTTTGGCGGCTTCATAGCCAATATTAAAAACAGCATCCATCTTAATTTTATTAGTTTCGAATGTGCTGTAAAGAGATAAAGCCTTTGGTTCTATTACCCAATCACAATTATTGAACTTGTGCATATTTGAATTTGCCGAAAGGATATCAAAAGCTCGGGTCGTGACAGCTTTAATGGAATTTAAATCTTTTGCTTCGATTTTTTGAATTGGACTAACGTAAACACCAATTAAAGTGTCGCAATGACCTTGTAAAATATCTGTTGGGAAATGATTTAAAATGCCCCCATCGCTATATAATTCCCCTTTAATCTCATAGGGTGACATAATCCCAGGAAATGCTGAAGAGGCGAGAACAGCATCAATAATTTTAGTATGGGGGCCAAATACCTTTAGTTTCCCTCTTACCATATTAGTTGCTGTTATTTGTACTGGGATTTTTAATTCTTCCAATGTAGCATCTTTAAAAATAGAGTAGAAATAACTTTTGAAGGATTCGGAATCAATTAATCCTGCTTTCTTGAAAGTAAGGTGTTTCCAATGGAAAAGATAGATCGATTTAAAAAATTCCAGGATTTCTTCAGGCGTTTTTCCCCAAGCATACATGGCGCCAACAATTGATCCGGCACTAGTCCCAGCTATTCGAGCCGGACGAATGTTTTGTTCTTCTAAAAATTTAATTGCTCCAGCATGCGCCAACCCCTTAGAGCCTCCGCCCGAAAGTATCAGTCCAATTGATTTTGTTTTTAAATCCATTTTCTTTATTTGTGATAAAAATACTCTTTTTGTCCATTTGAAAGTGATATATGTCATATTTAAACCCCATTTTTATGGTAACTTTGTGAAAATAAATTTCCAATTATGAAAGTCCAAATAGCTAAAGCATTATTTAATAGTCATTCGTACGCAGAATATAGAAAACTAGTTTCCGATTTATTACTTGAAAATAAATCAACAGGTAATGAGCAATCCGAGGATTTGACACTTTACAGTACGCTAAATGAAACCCGAATGAATCGTTTAGATAAAACGATGGATATTACGGACGAAAACGGTTTTAAATTAAAGTCTTTAAAAGGAGAATACATCTGGTTAGTTATTTCCGAAGGATGGTGTGGTGATGCCGCACAAATAATGCCTATTGTCAATAAAATGGCTATAGAATCAGGTAAAATAGAATTGAAAATCGTTTTGCGCGATGAGAATGAAGATCTGATGAATTTGTATTTAACCAATAAAGGAAAAGCAATTCCAATTGTAATCATCATTGATAAAGAAACGGGAAATTTATTGGGACATTGGGGACCAAGACCAAAAGGAGCAGCTGATTTAATCAAAAACTATAAAAAAGAATTTGGAACTCTTGATGAAAAGGCAAAAACCGATTTGCAATTATGGTATTTGCATGATAAAGGATTAACTACTCAAGAAGAACTAATTAATTTAATGGCTGATTTAGAAAGTTAATTTAACTTAGAAAGTAACTAGAGATAGACCTAAACTTATATTTCCAGAATCTCTTTGATTGTTTATGGGGAAAGAATAATGATTTAATTCGATAAAAAGTATAACATCATCAGAGTTTTGTATACCAAGACTTATTTTTTTGTAATCTCCCATTAAGTCGCCTCGACCCAGAGCTATTGCTTTTCCTAAACCAAGTTGGAGTGTAATTCTTGTTTCGTCACCAATATTTGGGCTCAATTTAAAATTGGCAAAAACAGGAACAGCAACTAATTTGTCAGTAACTTCCCAGTTAATTCCGCAATGAATCCCTAGTGCAATCCATTTTTTGTAATGGATTCCATATCCAATTTTGGTTCCCAAACCATCGGGTAGAAACCAAGAACCTTTTTCATGGGTATATTGATTCTCGACATTTCTATCTGGATTTCCTCTTATAGGGATTGTAACGTCAAATTGTATATAAGTAAATTTTTTGTTTTGAGAATAAACGGAAAAAGATAAAAACAAAAAAAGGGTGAGGGTTTTCAATGATTTCAAAACACTAGACATTTGCCTCTAAACTATCCTCAAATGCTGTGACATCAATGGCTTCATTTACATCATAATCACCAATTTTTGTTCGACGTAAAACCGTCAAATGAGAGCCCGAATTCATCGCCTTTCCAAAATCAAAAGCTAATGAGCGAATATAAGTTCCTTTGCTGCAAACGACTCGAAAATCGATTTCTGGTAGCGCTATTCTGGTAATTTCAAATTCGTGGATTGTAGTTTTTCTGAAAGCAATTTCGATGGTTTCTCCCGCTCTGGCATGCTCGTATAAGCGAACGCCGTCTTTTTTTATTGCAGAATAAATAGGTGGTTTTTGATCTATTTCGCCCAAAAATTGTGTCACGGTTTCATGAATCAAAGCCTCATCAATATGTTCCGTTGGAAAAGTTTGATTTATTTCTGTTTCTAAATCGTACGAAGGCGTGGTCGCTCCAATGTGAAAAGTTCCGGTATATTCCTTGGCTTGACCTTGAAGTTCGGTAATTCTTTTGGTAAATTTCCCTGTGCAAACTAATAGCAATCCAGTTGCCAAAGGATCTAAGGTTCCGGCATGGCCAATCTTAAACTTCTTTGGAAGTCCCAGTTTATTGATTAACGCATATTTTAATTTATTCACGGCTTGAAAGGAAGTCCAATGCAGTGGTTTGTCAATGAGTAAAATTTGTCCTTCTAAGAATTCTTCGGCTGTCATTAAATAATAGTCAAGGGATGAATAAAAAAGTGGATTATCAATAGTATAATTCCTGCCGCAATTCGGTAATAACCAAAAAGTTTAAATCCTTTTTTACTTAAAAATTCTATGAATGATTTTATAGCCAAAAGTGCCACTATAAACGCAATAACATTTCCAATAATAAGATAGTTGATTTGGTCGTGAGTCAGCACATAACCATCTTTGTAATAGTCATAACATTTTTTTGCTGTTGCGCCTAACATCGTTGGCACGGCAAGGAAAAATGAAAATTCTGCTGCAGTTGTTCGAGATAGTTTTTGAGACATTCCGCCTACAATACTGGCGCCACTTCTTGAAACACCTGGAATCATGGCAAGACATTGGAACAAACCAATTTTAAAGGCTTGTAGATAGGTAATTTCTTTGCTTACTGGCGAAGAAACTTCGGGAACCGAAAACCAATCATCGACTTTTAATAAAATGATTCCTCCAATCAAAAGAGAAACGGCAACTGTAACAGGGCTTTCTAGCAAAGCATCTATTTTTTTGCTGAAAAGCAATCCAAAAACAACCGCTGGAATAAAAGCAACTAGCAATTTGAAATAAAAATCAAAGGATTGGAAAAATCGTTTAAAATATAAAACTACCACCGAAAGGATCGCTCCCAATTGAATTACAATGGTAAAAAGCTTGGTAAAATCGTCATGTGCAATGCCAAAAAAAGAAGAGGCAATAATCATATGCCCAGTTGAAGAAACGGGTAAAAATTCCGTAATTCCTTCAATAATGGCAAGAACAATAGCTTGTAATGTATTCATTTAAACTTTTTTTGGATTTTTAAGAATAGCATAAACAGTGATTCCAAAACCAATAAGTACAGTTGTTGGTGCTAATCTAATTCTTCTGAAACTGAAGATGTCTTCACTAAATACATTTGGGTTATCGCTTCCACCACCTGACATGAGTATAAAACCAAGTGCTATGACTCCAATCCCAATTAATAGAATTTTATAATTTACTTTCTCAAAAAGGAATTCGTGGTTTTGTTCGTTATTTTTCATGTTTTATATTCTATTATTTTTTGCATTTATTCACTGAACACTGAGACTGAACAGGGAATACTAGTAAAGGTCGTCTGTTCTCAAATTCAAGAAACGTTGTGTAGCAAAGTAAGTACTCAACCAAGTAATTAAAATACCAATTCCTAAAACGCCTAATAATACCAAACCAATTAGTACTTTGTCATCAAGAATGCCAAGATTCGGGAAATTAGTTTGAACATAAATTAAAACACCTACCAGCGCAATAATAGCTAAACCAGCGCCCAAAAGACCTAGTTTTAAGCTTCGTATTACAAATGGTTTTCTGATAAATGATTTTGTCGCGCCAACCATTTGCATGGTTTTGATGATAAATCGGTGCGAATGGATTGATAAACGCAATGAACTATTAATTAATAAAACGGCTATAAAGGTTAGAAAAACACTAACGATTAAAATCCACATACTTACTTTTTTAATATTGTCATTGACTAAATTCACTAATTGTTTGTCATAAACGATATCCGAGATCATTGTGTTTTTGCGCAAGCCAGTTTCGATTTTTGCGATACTGTCCTTAACTACATAATCTGCTTTTAGATGAATGTCAAAGGAGTTTTGTAGCGGGTTTTCGCCAAGGAATTCCAAGAAATCTTCACCAATAATATCTGTATGTTGTTTTGCTGCAGCTTCTTTGGCTACGTAATCGTATGATTTTACAAAACGGCTTGCTTTTAATTCAGTTCCAAAATTTTTCAAAATACTGTCATTAGCTTCATTCTTGAAAAATACGGTCATCGCAATATTTTCTTTGAAATCGTTAGCTAATTTTTTAGAATTTATAATAAAAAACCCAAGTATTCCCAATAGGAATAAGACTAAGAACACACTTAGTACTACTGAAAAATAAGAGGAAATTAACCGACGTTTTTGAAAATTATCAAAGGAAGAACTCATAGTTTATTGAAATTATTGGGTAAAAATAATAAAGAATTTCTTTATTTAAAGTTAATAACGCTCAAAGTTTTAACTTTCGTACAATAAACGTAAATTTGGCACCTAAAATAAACGTTTCCACTAAAAAACGCAGCAACTTAGTAACTCCGTTACTTTGAATCTTATATTATGAAATACAATCCGAACGAAATAGAGGCCAAATGGCAGAAATATTGGGCAGAAAATCAAACTTTTGCCGCACAAAATAATTCCGAAAAACCAAAACATTACGTACTTGACATGTTTCCTTATCCATCAGGAGCGGGATTGCACGTTGGGCATCCGTTGGGTTACATCGCTTCTGATGTGTATTGCAGATACAAAAGACACCAAGGATTTAATGTTTTGCACCCAATGGGTTATGACAGTTTTGGGTTGCCAGCGGAACAATATGCGATTCAGACAGGTCAGCGTCCGGAAGATACCACGTCAGTCAATATTGACGGAGGAGTTGATAAGGAAGGTAATAAGATTTCCGGATACAGAAAACAGTTGGATAAAATTGGATTTTCATTCGATTGGAGTCGTGAAGTGCGTACTTCAAACCCGGATTATTACAAACATACGCAATGGATTTTCATCCAACTATTCAATTCTTGGTACAATAAAAACAACGACAAAGCAGAAGATATTTCGACCTTGGTTTCGATTTTCGAAAAAGATGGAAATGCAAATGTCAACGCCGTTTGCGATGAAAATATAGAGATTTTTTTAGCAAATGAATGGAACGCTTTCGCAAAAGAACAGCAGGAGAAAATCCTTTTACAATATAGATTGACCTATTTGGCCGAGACTGAGGTAAACTGGTGTCCGGGATTAGGGACGGTTTTGGCGAATGACGAAATCGTAAATGGTGTTTCGGAACGTGGCGGTTTTACAGTTGTTCGTAAAAAAATGACACAATGGAGTATGCGAATTTCCGCTTATGCAGAGCGTTTGTTACAAGGTTTGAATGATATTGACTGGAGTGAAAGCATCAAGGAAAGCCAGAGAAACTGGATTGGAAAATCCGTTGGAGCGACTGTTTCCTTTAAAGTCAAAAGTCAAAAGTCGAAAGTCGAAAGTGACGCTATACTTTCAGACTTTGGACCTTCGACTTTAGACTCTTTTATTGATGTGTTTACTACTCGTCCTGATACCATTTTTGGAATTACGTTTATGACATTGGCACCGGAACATGAGTTGGTTGCTCAAATCACCACTCCAGAACAAAAATCGGAAGTAGAATCCTATATAGAAAAAACATCAAAACGTTCTGAAAGAGAGCGTATGGCCGATGTTAAAACGATTACGGGAGTGTTCACCGGAGCGTATGCAGAACATCCTTTCACGAAAGAACGCATTCCGGTTTGGATTGGGGATTATGTTTTGGCGGGTTACGGAACAGGAGCTGTTATGGCGGTTCCTTGTGGCGATGAAAGAGATTATGCTTTTGCGAATTTCTTCAAAGGTCAAAACGGAATGCAGGAAATCAAGAACATTTTTGATAAAGATATATCTGAAGCTGCTTTTGGAGCTAAAGAAGGTTTTCAATTGGTAGATTCTGATTTCCTAAATGGATTAGATTATAAAAAAGGAACTCAAAAAGTTATCGAGGAATTAGAAAAATTAAACCAAGGAAAAGGAAAAACGAATTACCGTTTGCGTGATGCGGTTTTCTCTCGCCAAAGATATTGGGGAGAACCATTTCCGGTGTATTATGTGAATGGCTTGCCGCAAATGATTGATTCAAAATATTTGCCAATCATTTTGCCCGAAGTAGAAAAATATTTGCCAACCGAAGACGGATTACCGCCTTTAGGAAATGCAACAATTTGGGCTTGGGATACCAAAAACAATGAAGTTATCAATACAGATTTAGTAGATAATAATACCGTTTTCCCTTTAGAATTGAACACCATGCCAGGTTGGGCGGGAAGTTCTTGGTATTGGATGCGTTATATGGATGCGCACAACGAAAACGAATTTGCAAGCAAAGAAGCTTTGGCTTATTGGGAAAGCGTGGATTTATACATTGGCGGAAGCGAACACGCAACCGGTCACTTGTTGTATTCCCGTTTTTGGAATAAATTCTTAAAAGACAAAGGCTTTGCACCAACGGAAGAACCTTTCAAAAAACTGATTAATCAGGGAATGATTTTGGGAATGAGTGCGATGATTAGACGTTATAATATTAACCTTGATGGTAAAACATTTGTTTTTGTATCTGCGAATAATCAGCCAAAAATGAAAACAAAAATTGAGGGAGGTTGTTATTTAGAATTTGAAAATGGAGAGCAAATTTTAGAGGTAAACGGCAAAGAAATTATTGAAATAAGCGCACAGGTAATTCATGTAAATATTAAATTAATTAATGAAGTTACAAATGAATTGGATATTGAGAAGTTTATTAATGATCCTTTGTATAGTGAATACAAGAATTCCATTTTTATTGGAGAAAATGGAAAAGTTGTAACTAATAATAATGATAAAATTTTTGTTTCACGCGAAATCGAAAAAATGTCGAAATCCAAATATAATGTAGTTACTCCAGATGATATTTGTAACGAATACGGAGCAGATACCTTGCGTTTGTATGAAATGTTCTTAGGACCATTGGAACAAGCAAAACCTTGGAATACTGCTGGAATTTCGGGAGTTTTTGGTTTCTTGAAAAAATTATGTCGTTTGTATTTTGATGAAAATGGTTTGATTGTTACCAATAATGAACCCACAAAAGACAACTTAAAAAGTTTACACAAAACCATCAAAAAAGTAGCGGAGGATATCGAGAATTTCTCTTTCAATACTTCGGTTTCTCAGTTTATGATTTGTGTGAATGAATTGTCAACTCAAAACTGTCATTCTCGTGCAATTTTGCAACCATTAGCGATTTTGATTTCGCCTTATGCGCCACACATCGCCGAGGAATTATGGTCATTATTAGGAAATAGTGGTTCGATTGCAACGGTTGATTTTCCAATATTCGATGCGCAACATTTAGTGGAAAGCAGCAAGGAATATCCGGTTTCTTTCAATGGAAAAATGCGTTTCACTATGGTTTTACCTTTGGATTTAACCAAAGATCAAATCGAGGAAATTGTAATGAAAGACGAAAGAACCATCAAACAATTAGAAGGAAGGACACCAAATAAAGTGATTATCGTTCCAGGGAAAATTATTAATTTGGTTGGTTAATAGGAATATGACGAATGGTAGAGTTGCACTGCATTGCGTCTTTACAAGGAATATTAAAATCCAAATTTCAACAATTGTTGAAATTTGGATTTTTTTTGTGTTTCTTTTTTTATTTTAGACCTCGTGTTTATTGAGGTTTGCTGTTTACTAATCAATTATTTAAAAAAAAATATTTTGTAATTTGTAACATTTTAATAATTCCCGTATCCAAAGGCAGGATCCAATTAATTAACAATTTAAATCTATTAATAATCATTGTTGTCCGATAAAAAATCACGGAACGTTTATTTTTCTATTTATTTTGGCACTTCACGAGGTTTTAGCCTGCTTTAGCTTGTTTTT
>NZ_JADOVD010000015.1:0-84879 GCF_015752245.1 Flavobacterium sp. CG_9.10 | reverse complement strand
CCCGAAGCTTCGGGAGATGCCTCTAAAACCTTCAAAGCAATTTGGAGGTTTTTTTATGTCTAATTTTTAAGAAAAATTAAGTAAAGATAACGTTCAAATCCGTCCCGAAGCTTCGGGAGATGCCTCTAAAACCTTCAAAGCAATTTGGAGGTTTTTTTATGTCTAATTTTTAAGAAAAATTAAGTAAAGATAACGTTCGAATCCGTCCCGAAGCTTCGGGAGATGCTTCTAAAACCTTCAAAGAAATTTGGAGGTTTTTTTATGTCTAATTTTTAGAAAAATTAAGTAATACCAAAATACATATGAATTTACTGGAATGGATGTGATATAATTAGCAAATATTAATCAAGTCTGTCTTTCCGACGAAGGAGGAATCTCATCGAAAATATTCCTCAAAACAATGAGATTCCTCCTTCGTTGGAATGACAAAAAAATTGTTCTAAACAACAAATATAAACTGTAAATCGACCTACTGAAATTACCCATATTTTTAGAGAATCATAAATACAAAAAAGCCTAAATCGGAATATTACTATCCGATTTAGGCTAAATATTTTTGAAATAAAACTTATTTAACTATTTTTCTATTTTTTCTAAAGCATTTTTAACCATTTGTTTTTCTTTTGGAAACCAACCTTGGGTTATCAAAACCGTTCCAAAAATCATTAAAACAATACTAATTCCCTTTTTAATTTTTAAAATATTTAAAGGAGTTAATTTGTTTTTTAACTGCTTGGCTAATAAAATTTTAATGCAATCAACAAACAAATAAGATAAAATTACGGCAGCAAAAAAACTGATCATTCTAGAAGTTTGCATTTCCAGTTTTGGACCAACTGAAATAATAATTGCCAACCAGAAACCAAGAACTCCAATATTAATAATGTTTAAAAAAAATCCTTTTAAAAATAGACTTCCGTAATTCTTTTTAATAATCTCTTTATCAATAATATCAGTATTTACTTTTTCTTCCTTTTTTAACTGTAAAAAAGAAATAATACCATAAACCAACATCAATATACCGCCAAAAATAAAAAGAGCAGGCTTATCTTTTAGACTTTGAATCAGTCTGTAACTACCTAAATATGCGATTCCTATAAATACAATATCACCCAATATCACACCTAAATCAAAAACTAATGCTGCTCTAAATCCCTTTATAATACTTGTTTCCAGCAGAATAAAGAAGACAGGACCTATCATAAAACTTAAGAAAATTCCCCACGGAATACCGGATAAAATATCGTTTATCATTAAAATTTAAAATTTATCAAATAGAATTGCAAAACTATTATTTTTCTGTGATAGTTCCGCCTATGAAAACTTCTTTATTAATTTGTTTAGGTTTACCGTATATGAAAATAGAGCCTCCAGCTTTCACTTTTGCATCAACCAATGTGGTAGCATATATATCTGCATTTCCTCCTGCAGAAACGTTTATTGATGTTTGTGTGGTATGTAAATCCTTTGCTTTTAGCATACCTCCAGAAGTAATAACAACATCTTGATTTAATGCTGTTCCTGCTAAGTCAATTATTCCGCCTGCATTAGCCATAACATTTACTTTTTCTACATCAACAGTCACTTTTATTTCTGCTCCAGCTTTGGCATTCAAATTTAAAATAGTTTGCTTAAAAGTAGATTCTCCTGACACATAACTTCCTTCGCTTGCAGTAATGTTTTCTAATTTTTTAAAATACAATTTCACTATAATATCATTGCCTGAAAGTAATTTTGGAAAAGGCATTCTAACTTTTAATATGCCATTTTTATTTACCGCTTCCACTTCATTGGCTCTATTTCCAGTAATGACTACTTTATTTTCTGAAGATGGAATTAATTTCACATTGATTTTGTCAAATACTCTGACTTCATTAAAATCCCCTATGTTTCTCGTTATCTGTGCAAATGTTAATTGAGTTAATAACACAAATGCAATTATAAATACTTTTTTCATTTTTACGGTTTTGCTATGTCTTCAATTCGTCTTATAAAATTGAAATCCAATTGTTTTTTTACCAGGTCGGCGTTTTTTACTTTAACGTAAATTTCATCTCCCAATTGTAATAATTTACCAGATGTTGCGCCAGTTAGTGCATATTGTTTTTCGTCGAAAGTGTAATAATCATCTTTTATATCTCGAATTCTACACATTCCCTCGCATTTATTCTCTATAATTTCTACATATATTCCCCATTCTGTTACACCGGAAATTACACCCAAAAACTCTTGATCCTGATGATCTTGCATGTATTTTACCTGCATGTATTTGATAGAATCTCTTTCCGCATTTGTCGCTAAACCTTCCATGGTAGAAGAATGAACACATTTCGTTTCATACGTTTCTTCATCAGCAGATTTTCCTCCATCCAGATAATGTTGCAATAATCGATGCACCATTACATCAGGATAACGACGAATTGGTGAAGTAAAATGAGAATAATATTCGAATGCTAAACCGTAATGTCCTATATTATCTGTAGAATATTTGGCTTTGCTCATACTTCTAATCGCAAGAGTGTCAATTAAATTTTGCTCTTTTTTACCATTCACTTCTTCCATCAAAGCATTCAATGATTTTGAAATGTCTCCTTTGTTTCTAAAATCTATTTTGTAACCAAACTTTGCAATTAAAGTTTGCATCGCAATTAATTTGTCTTCATTTGGCTCATCGTGAATCCTATAAATAAAAGTTTTCTTTTGTTTACCAATATATTCTGCCACTTTTCTATTGGCCAAAAGCATGAATTCTTCGATCAAATGATTGGCATCTTTTGACACTTTAAAATAAACACCTTGAGGTTCTCCGTCTTGATCCAAATTGAATTTTACTTCGACTTTATCGAAAGAAATAGCGCCATCGGCCATTCTTCTTTTTCTAAAAATTTTAGCTAATTCATCCATTTTAAGCGTCGCAGAAACAATATCATCTGAAACTACATATGAACTTCCGGTAATAGATATTTCTTCTGGAATTGTATTGTCTTTGGTCTCTATGATGTACTGCGCTTCTTCATAAGCAAAACGCTGATCCGAATAAATTACAGTTCTACCAAACCATTGATTTACCACTTGTGTTGTTTCTGTTATTTCGAAAACAGCAGAGAATGTATATTTTTCTTCATTTGGACGTAACGAACAAGCAAAATTAGACAGCACTTCCGGTAACATAGGCACTACCCTGTCTACTAAATAAACCGAAGTTGCTCTTTGATACGCTTCGTCGTCAAGAATAGTTCCTTCTTCCAGATAATAAGAAACATCGGCAATATGAATACCTATTTCGTAATTTCCGTTCTCTAATTTTTTAAAGGATAAAGCATCATCAAAATCTTTGGCATCTTTTGGATCAATGGTAAAAGTCAACGTATCGCGCATATCACGACGTTTGGCAATTTCACTTGCTTCTATCGATGTATCAATTTTTTGTGCAAACGTTTCCACTTCAATAGGAAACTCTGATGGTAATCCATATTCGGCAAGAATAGCATGAATCTCCGTGTCATGTTCTCCTGGTTTCCCTAAAACTTTAATTACGGAACCAAAAGGACTATCCGCTCTTGCTGGCCAATCTTCGATATGAACCAAAACTACATCTCCTTGCTCTGCCTCTCCTATTTTATCCTTTGGAATAAAAATATCAGTATACATTTTTGGATTGGCAGTAGAAACAAAAGCAAAATTAGCTTGAATGTCAATTACACCAACAAAGTCAGTTTTATTTCTTTCAATCACTTCAATGACTTCGCCTTCAGGTCTCTTTCCTTTTCTTCTGTTGTAAACATAGACTTTAACAATATCTTTGTCTAAAGCGTGATTTAAATTATTGGTTGGAATAAAAACATCTTCTTCCAGTTCAGCACAAACAAAATAAGCCGTTTTACGGCCTGTCATATCAATTTTACCTTCGTAATAATCTTTACTTATTGCTTTAACCAAATATTTTCCGGGTTCTGATTCTATAATTTTATCTTGAGAAGCCAGAATCTTCAAATCTTTAATAATTTGATTTCTGCTTTCGGTATCATCGAGTTCCAGCTTTGCTCCTATTTGTTTATAATTGAATGCTTTATTAGCACTTTGGGATAATATTTTTAATATTTTATCAGAGAAATCTTTCCCTTTTTTTATCGGCTTTCTTAATCTTTTACTCATACAACTTTTCTTATAAGCCATAAAATTACGAAATAGTTCATGGTTATCAATAAATGGTTAACAGATTTAAAGAAAATATAACTTTACAGAATAGTTGTATCTTTATAAAAACAATTAAAATGGAAGACTTTCAAACCATTGCTATTTTTAATTATTCACATGAAATTGTTGTTCTAAAACATATTTTAGATCAAGAGGGAATTCATTATTTTTTCGAAAATGAAACTACGTTGGCGGTCGTTCCTTTTTACTCTGCAGCTTTAGGTGGAATCAAACTAAAAATACATCCAAACGATTTTCAAGCCGTTCAAGTTATATTAGACAATCTCAATAATAATCTTCGAATCGTATAAAGAAACAGACTTTTTACTTTTTTTAAAGATGATTTTAAAATTTAAAAACTCAAATGTTATCAACATCTATTTAAATAAACAAAAAGAAAAATTAAAATTAAATTATTTTTTGGTTGTTATTATAGCTTGTTAATAGTTACAATAAATTTATTTTAAAATGTATTGAAATGAACTTTTAAGATGTTATGTAGAGTTATCAACATACTTATATTAGCTTAAAGGATTAGTTTTAAAGTGTTTTTAAATTTTAATTAACAATGGTTAATAATCTAAACTGAATTGTTTTTGTAAATAAGTATTTCTAAAATTTTTGTTAATAAACTACTTTTTTATATTGATAACTATTCCAAAATTTCACCAAACAAAATTTGGATTTCTAAAGTGCGTTTTGGATTACTTATTTTTTGTTTACCACCCAAAAAAACTTCTAATATTCTATCTAAACTTATGAACAATCTATGTTAATTTAAAGTTAACTGAATATCAAGTGATTGCGTTTTGCTATTAACAATGTAAAAAATTAACAATTCTATTATATTATATGTATTGGTTAACAACGGTTTATATAAATAACATAATGAACAATAATGCTATGTTTTTAATAATGTGATAGTTAGAATTCGGTCTTAAAATGATTGTCTTCAACCAAATTATTTTTAACAAATAAACAAATTCACTAAACCATATATATAAAATTGTTTGGCTAAATTTGCCCCACACAACTTAATAAAATAAAAAATGAAAATCTCCATAGGAAATGATCACGCTGGCCCGGAATACAAAAAGGCAATTGTTGAAATGCTTAAAGCAAAAGGACATGAAGTAACTAATTACGGAACCGATTCTGTAGATAGTGTAGATTATCCTGATTTTGCGCATGCGGTTGCAAATGATGTGTCAAATGAAAAAGCTGATTTTGGAATCATTATTTGCGGAAGCGGTAATGGAATCGCCATGGCAGCCAACAAACACGAGAAAGTTCGTGCCGCTTTATGTTGGATGAAGGAAATTGCAACTTTGGCTCGCCAACATAATAATGCCAATATTATAAGTATACCAGCGCGTTTTACTTCTATACCACAAGCAATTGAAATGGTCGAGACATTTTTAAATACGGATTTCGAAGGCGGAAGACATCAAAACAGAGTAGACAAAATTAGCTGTTAGTAAATAAAATAGGATACTATACCCTATTATCTTAAAAAAATCGTGCAATTATTTCAAAATAATTGGGCGATTTTTTATTTTCATCAGTTTATTTTTTAATTTCATTGACTGAATTTATATTAATTTGGTCAGTGCATTGACTGAATTAACGTTAATTCAGTCAGTACGTTGACCGAATTAACGTTTTTTATGTATATTTGTTCTAGATTTCTAAAACAAGTAGTATGGGAAATTATTTTAAGAGAGCCATTGTCCAAGAATTTAACCGAAAATTACTTCCAAATAAAGTATTGATTTTATTAGGGGCACGCCGTGTTGGAAAAACGGAACTGATAATAAATTATCTTCAAACTATTCCTAGTGAAAGTTACTTGAAACTCAACGGAGAAGATATTAATGATGCAAATTTACTCAAGGAACGTTCCGTGAGTAATTACCAACGATTGTTATTGAATATAGATTTACTGGTAATAGACGAAGCTCAAATTATTCCCGATATCGGTTTGATTTTAAAACTGATTGTTGATTCTATTCCTGGTATAAAAATCATTGCGACGGGTTCTTCTATTTTTGATTTGAATAATAATCTGGGCGAGCCATTAGTGGGACGAAAAAATACTTTATTTCTTTTTCCATTGGCACAAATGGAGTTTGCTCTTTATGAAAATTACAAACAAACTACCGAAAATTTGGAACAACGATTGCTCTTTGGCGGTTATCCGGAATTGGAGCAATACACGGATTGGGAAGATAAAAAGGAGTATTTGTATGAAATCATCAACTCCTATTTGTTAAAGGACATTTTGATTTTTGATGGCATCAAGCATTCCGATAAAATATACGATTTGTTGCGTTTGATAGCATATCAATTAGGTAAAGAGGTTTCGTTGCTGGAGTTGGCAACTCAATTACAAATGTCTAAAAATACCGTTGCCAACTATTTAGATTTGCTTTCTAAAGTATTTATAATTTTCAAAGTGGAAGGTTTTAGCAGGAATCTGCGAAAGGAAATTGTAAAATCGAGCCGGTGGTATTTTTATGATAATGGCATTCGGAATGGCATCATCAATAACTTTAATCGTTTGGATTCCAGAACCGATATTGGCGATTTATGGGAAAATTATCTCGCTTCAGAAAGAGTCAAAAAGCAAAATTATCAAAAGATAAAAGCTAAAAATTACTTTTGGAGAACTTATGATCAGCAAGAACTAGATTGGTTGGAAGAAACAGTAGAGGAACTTCACGGTTTTGAATTTAAATGGAACGAAAAGAAAAAAGTCAAAATTCCGACCGCTTTTGCAAAAGCGTACCCTGATGCAACTTTCGAAGTGATTAATAAGAGTAATTATTTAGATTTCATACTCTAGAAAGTCAAGATATAACAATCCCAAAACCACTAAAATTTGGATAAATACAATTCTGTAAAACTTAAAAAGATAATATTTTTTAGATGTTTTATGATTGAAAAAATACATGGCTAATGCCGAACCAATGGTGCCGCCAAAAGCAGCAAAAGTCAAAAGGGTTTCTTCGGAAATCCTTTTTTTATGCACAATTGCCAATCGTTTATCATAAGCTGTAATTATAAAAGCTAAAATATTCAAGGTCAAAAAACTATATAATAAAGTCATAATTGATATAAATTTGAAGTTAAAAGCTATTATTTTAGCTAAAAATTAATTAGACGATTTCATTTTTCTAATTAAAACTTTTTCAGATTAATACATTTAAAATTATCTAATTACAGGATGACCAATATACAATTTATAGCTAAATATGTTTCTACTGAAGCAATTAATATTCAAAACACAGTTCAATTATTAAAAGAGGATTGTACGATTCCATTTATTTCCCGTTACAGGAAAGACAAAACCGGAAATCTGGACGAAGTTTTTATTGAACAAATTGCCAAATTCCAAAAAGATTACGAAGTCATTGTAAAACGAAAAGAAGCGATTTTAAAATCGATTCAGGAACAAAATGCGCTTAGTCCAGAATTAGAGAAAAAAATCCAAAACAGTTTTGACTTACAGGAATTGGAAGATTTTTATTTGCCTTATAAAAAGAAGAAAAAAACCAAGGCCGATGTTGCTCGTGAAAACGGATTGGAACCGCTCGCTAAAATCATCATGGCGCAAAATAATGATGATGTCGACTTTATTTCAACACAATATTTAAACGAAAATGTCAGCAATGAAGAAGCAGCACTACAAGGAGCCAGAGATATTATTGCCGAATGGATTAATGAAAATATTTATGTTCGAAAACAACTCCGAAGATTGTACGAACGCAAAGCCACCATTACAACCAAAGTAGTAAAAACGAAGAAAGACGAAGAAGCAGCACAGAAATTCAATCAATATTTTGAATGGTCAGAACCTTTGACAAAAGCACCTTCACACAGATTACTAGCGATGCTTCGTGCCGAAAACGAAGGTTTTATTAAGTTTAAAGTCGAAGTCGATATTGATGAAGCGTATGATATTATTGATGCGTTAGTTTTAAAAAGTCAAAATAAAACCACACCACACGTACAATTAGCGATAGAGGATAGTTACAAACGATTGTTAAATCCGGCAATTTCAAACGAAGCTTTACAAGAAGCAAAGGTGAAGGCTGATGCCAATTCGATTCAGGTTTTTGCAAATAATTTGGGGCAGTTATTGTTAGCGCCTCCTTTAGGTGAAAAAAGAATTTTAGCGATTGATCCAGGGTTTAGAAGTGGCTGTAAAATTGTTTGTTTGGACGAAAAAGGAGATTTACTATACAATGAAACGATTTATCCGCATGCGCCACAAAAAGAGGAAGCCATGGCGATGAAAAAAATTCGTTCGATGGTGAATTCTTATAAAATTGATGCGATTTCCATTGGAAACGGAACCGCTTCGCGTGAAACCGAATTTTTTATCAAGAAAATAGCTTTCGACAAACCGGTTCAGGTTTTCATTGTTTCAGAAGCTGGCGCATCTGTTTATTCCGCATCGAAAATTGCAAGAGAGGAATTTCCTAATTATGATGTGACGGTTCGTGGCTCGATTTCTATTGGGAGACGACTTTCGGATCCTTTGGCAGAATTGGTGAAAATTGACCCAAAAGCCATTGGCGTAGGCCAATACCAGCATGATGTGGATCAAAATAAGTTGAAAGAAGAACTTGATAATACCGTGATTCGTTGTGTGAATTCCGTTGGTATCAATATCAATACGGCGAGTAAACATTTGTTGAGTTATGTGAGTGGAATAGGAGAGAAGCTGGCCGAGAACATTGTTCAATATCGCTCGGAAAATGGTCCTTTTACGGATCGAAAACAACTCAAAAAAGTGCCGCGATTAGGTGAAAAAGCGTACCAACAAGGTGTGGCTTTTATCCGAATTTCGAATGCTAAAAACCCGTTGGATAATTCGGCAGTTCATCCAGAAGCTTATGGAATTGTGGAGAAAATGGCTAAGGATTTGAAATTGACGGTGAATGATTTAATTGCCAATACAGAAAAAACGACTTTAATAAAACCAGAAAATTACATTACACCAGAGATTGGTTTGTTGGGATTGAAAGACATCATCAAAGAATTGGAGAAACCAGGATTGGATCCAAGAAAATCGGCTAAAGTATTTGAATTTGATCCCAATGTAAAAAGCATAAAAGACGTAAAAACCGGAATGATTTTACCGGGAATTGTGAATAACATCACCAATTTTGGATGTTTTGTGGATATTGGCGTGAAAGAAAGTGGCTTGGTTCACATTTCACAGCTTAAAGCGGGGTTTGTGAGTGATGTAAACGAAGTGGTAAAACTACACCAACACGTTCAGGTAAAAGTAACGGAAGTTGATGAAGATAGAAAACGGATTCAGTTGACAATGATAATTTAGATTTATTTATTGCTTTTCCAAATAAATCCATCTAAGAGATAATGAGTAAATTGTGGTACTGTTAATAGCGGTACCACTAAAAAATACCAATTAGAAAAATCTTTTGTTATGCCTGAAAATTGCTCATTCCAAACTAAAATTTCCCAAAGATATTCTTCAGAGAAAGCAATAAAAATTAAAATTGCGAGAAAAAGTAAAAGCCCTTTGAAATGTTTAAAATAATACAACCCATTCAATTCTGCAGTTGGTTTTTCATCAATTTCTTTTAGATAAACTAATGCAATATAGGGGATTCCGTGGGAAACAACATTTAGTAAAGTGAAAATTAAATCGTTATTGAAATAAACGATTCCAAAAAACCAGGACAAAATAGTTCCCAATATTATTGCGTTTTTTGGAATATTAAAATAATTGTTTTTTTTGGCAATATAACTCGTTCTCATCACATAAAAAAGAAGGATGAAACCATAAACCCAACTCAAAATAGTAATCAAAATAGGATTTTCAAAATGCAAAAATTCATTTTCCACAAACCAATTAAATTTTCTGGGAGCAGATAAAAACCAATACAACATAGGATAAATAGTGGCGGTATAAATAACTAGATTATCAATCCAAGCCCATTTTTTAGATTCATTTCGAGCATATAAACGCATAAAACCATATTGCTGTCTTATGAAGTGAAAAACGGCGACATAAGCCAGTACAGACCAAAATACACCACTTCCAAAAGAAAACAAAATCATTCCGATCAGGAAACACAAAATAGGCAATCCAATCAATAATTTTTTCCTTTTTTGGAATTCATTTGATACAAAATAGGTCTTAAATAAAGTGGCATAAACGTGAGCCACATCAATAAAAACAATTAGAAAAAGCCAAGTATAAAACGAATATTTATCTTCGATTTGACGGAGTTGATTTTGGAATAAAAACACAACTGCAACAACCAAGAAGGAGGGAGATAAAATAAACAGGCTGTCTGTTTTTGGTTTATGAATCCATGGTTGTTGCATCTAGCATTGTATTTACTGCGTTAATTCCTTGATGAAAGGCTTCTTCAAAAATCGAAATTCCTGACAAATCACTATGGGCAAAATAGATTGTATTGTCAATAGGTTTCGAGGCTTCTTTTTTTGCTTGACCATAAATAAAACCAGGAACAGGACTTATCATTCCGTGTCCTAATAAATGAATTTCAATACTTTCTGTAAGCAATTCAGTGTTGGGATGTGCTATTTTTAGATCGTCAAAAACCATTTTTTGCCAATATTCTTTCGGTTTTTTATATAAATCCTTTCGTGTTCTTTTTAAATCGGAAGATGAAAAACTATAATAATAGGTAATTACTTTTTTTTCTTGAACTTGTTGCAAAGATTGCTGTTGGTCATAAATATATCCCAGCCCTTTTGAACCATAAATTACATTGTCCCAACATAGTGGAAAACTGCCATTGTCCGATAAATCTGAAACAACCAAGGTTGCCAATAACCAAGGTGTATAATGAAAATTAGAAGCTAAATCTTTCCGGTTTTCCAATAGATATTGATTTACAAACTGCGGAGTTGCAAGCAATATTTTATCGGCTGTTATGGCAATGGTGGTATTTGTTTTATTATCAAATACTTTGGCAACGGCTTTATTTTTGTCGGTTTTAATTTCGAAAACCAAATGGTTTTTTAGCGATCTTCCTTTTACATATTTTTGCAAATGATGTGCTAATCGTGAATTTCCTTCAGGCCAAGTAAGTACAGTATCTTGTTTATCTGTTGAAGCATTTTGTTTTCTTCCTGCAAAATAATGAATTCCAGCATAGGCCGAAACATATTCGATTCCCAAACCAAAATCATCTCTACAACAATAATCAATATAATTATACAGCGGTTTTGATGTAAATTGATTGCCATCAAACCATTGTTTCATCGTGACAGAATCCAATTTTTTTAGCGCTTCATTTTCGGAAGATTCAGAAAGCGGAATCATAAACCAATATTTTTCCTGTTCGTCTTTCTGAGTCCTAAAATCATCCATTAATTTAAAGAAACGAACTAATTCCTTATCTTCTAAAAGTGTATTTCCTGATTTTGGAACAACTCCTTCCTGCCAATTATTTTTATAAAATAAACGTTCATCGGGAGCAAAAGTGAGTTGGGTTTCATCAAATTTTGGAAAACCTTTGGAGTCATAACCCAGTATAATTTTTTCTTCTTCTAAAAATTGCAATAAGGCTTTATCTTCCAAATTGGGTAAAGGCAAATAATGGGCACCTAATGGATATTTAGAATATTTGTTTTCTCCATTGGATGAATTTCCGCCCAAATGATCTTCTAATTCGACTATCAAAAAATCTGTAATTCCTTTTTTGGTTAATTGTCTGGCGGCGCTTAAACCGGTAATTCCTCCGCCAACTATTAAATAGGGAATAGAAATTTCTTGTATTGGTTTTGGAAAATTTTTAACCCGAAGGCGGTGACCTAAAATATGATTGGTTCCCGATAATCGAATCAGCAACGTAACCACTTTTTCTTTACAAGCATCCAAAAAAGGAATAACCAGTAAAGAAGCAGCTATTATTTTGAAGAAGTTTCTTCTTGAATTATTGTAATTTTCCCCATTCTTCATCGAAATAGCGTACTAAAATTTGGTTATCTAATCGATTGATTTCAATGTCTTTTGAAATCATATCCTGAGAAAAATAATTGAATTTATCAAATTGATAATTGTAAAAACGGAGGGTATTTACTTTTCGGTTTACAGTATTAAATGTAGTTCCAAAACCATTGATTGCAATGGTATAGCCCCATTCGCCAAACGAAGGAACATAAGCGTGATAAGCATCTACTTGCGGAAAAACCTGCATTACCGTTTTATTAATAGACCAAAATGATTTTGGAGCAAAATAAGGAGAGGTGGTTTGTATCACGGCAACAGCATCTGGATTTAATAATTTTTGAAGGCTAACATAAAAATTAAGCGAATACAGTTTTCCTAAACTATAATTGGACGGATCGGGAAAATCAATAATAACGACATCAAATTTTTCTTGACAGTTTTTTGCCCATATGTAAGCGTCTTTGTTGTAAACGGTTACTTTAGGATTGTTGAGCGAATTTTTATTAAAACCTGTTAATATTGTATTGGTTTTGAACATTTTGGTCATTCCTTCATCCAAATCGACAAGGGTTATTTTTTTGACGTCTTTGTATTTCAAGATTTCTCGAACAGCCAGTCCATCGCCACCACCTAAGACCAAAACATTGTTCACGTTTTTTGCCATCGATAAAGCAGGATGTACTAGAGCCTCGTGATAACGGTATTCATCGGCGGAACTAAACTGTAAATTGTTGTTGAGGTACAATCGGTAATCGCTTTTGTTGTGGGTTAAAACGATTCTTTGATATGGCGTTGTGTTGGTGTAAATAATATTTTCACCATACAGTTTTCCTTCTGAATAAGATAAAATTTTATCTGAAAATAAAAAAACGGTGAGCAATATTAAAAATGATAGAATGGCTTTGCTTCTTAATAAATGTATTTTTTTTAATTCTTTTTTAAGCAAATAACACAAGGCAATCGCAATAGAAACATTAATCATTCCGAAGAATAACGAAGTGCCCATAATGCCGAGTTTTGGTACTAAAACAAGCGGAAATAGGATGGAGGCCAATAATGCTCCGATGTAATCAAAAGTAAAAACATTAGAAACTAAATCTCTAAACTCGACCTTGTCTTTTAGAATATTCATCAAGAGCGGAATTTCTAATCCGACCAAACATCCCGTTATAAAAACAAGGAAGTAAAGTATCAATTGAAAGGAATAGATGCTTTCGAACAACAGAAATAAAATGACGGAACTTAATCCTCCAATTAACCCAACCAGAATTTCAATTTCAACAAAAGTATGGAGCAGATTCTTGGTTAAAAATTTCGAAAAATAGGAACCAATCCCCATCGAAAAAAGATAAACCCCAATGATAAAAGAGAATTGTTTTACGGAATCGCCCAATAAATAACTAGCCAAAGTGCCCGCTACCAGTTCGTAAACAAGTCCGCAGGTTGCAATCGTAAATACGGCAAAAAGCAGTAAGTATTCAAATTTTAAAAACTTTTTACCCATGAATAGCGGCACTAATAATCATCGAAATTCCAATGATAAAGGCAGCAAAAACAATTGCCAAAGCCACATTATTGTTTTTTGAAATTTGGTTCCAAGTATTCTCTGGCGTAAATTTTTCGATGATAAAATAGGCTGTCAATAGAATGACAATTCCAATAAGCGAAAAAACAACTGAAGCTAAAACGGGTTTCATAGTTAAAATATCCATAGTATTTTGGTTTTTGATTATTTGTGATAAAAGCGATTGATGCTGCTTCTGTTTGTTGAATTGGGTTTATAATTTTCGGTCGATTCGCAATCGCATATTTGGTTTCCTGTTGTGTTGTAATAAATAAAAAAACCATAGAAAAATAATCCCAATAGCAGTATAAGATAATTGTTTTTAATAAAAGGTATAATTTTTTCCATACACTTAGTTGTTATTCATTCCATCTTCTTTCTTCAAAATTTTTCTCGAGATAATACATTCCGATGACAAATACACCCATAAATATAAAGATCATCCAAACATTTCTCGAAGAAGGACTTGACCAAGTTGCCTGAATTTGAACCTTTTGATTTTGAGAATCTTCAGCAGCTTTCATTGGTGTAATGGACAAATGGTATTTACCAGCAGCTACGCCACAAATGTTAAATTCTTCGGTGGTATTTCCTTCAGTCCAGTTCTCACCATCGGTGTATCCGTGATAGTATTCAATGTCTTTGTTGGCATAAATTTCTTCACTTGTTGTTTCATTTATCAAGGCCACTTGCACATTAGCCCAAGAATTATCAACATTCGAGTTTACTCTTATAGACAAAGGGGCAGCACTTCCTTTTAAATCAAACGAAGCGGTTACAAAATCTTTAGTTGTAAATTGGTCAAACGGAATTTCAGTATTCAACACCTTTTGTTCTACACGGTCTTTATTGAGATACCAATTGGTAAGAAGAATCAATATGGCAACCAAACAGAGGGTTATGGCTAAATTTCGAATATTGAAAATAAAAGGTTGCACTTGTCCAATGCCTTTTTTTGATGGTAAATTGGAAGTGCCAAAAGCTCTTTTTATATCACTTTTTGAAATGTGTTTTCCTAAATAGGCGGTTTGTTCGTGACCCATTTTTTCAAAAGAAAGCATCAAAGGAGGGTTGATATATTCTATTAATTCAAATTTGTCAAAAACATCAAAATCAAAAAAACCTTGTGCAGCAGCAAATGTGGGATAATAATAATCGAATTGGTCGTAAGTAACATCCTCATATTCTAAAGTTAAAGGATGATTATTTACTTTTTCTTCAAAAGTAATTTCATTCAAAATAATCCAATGCCCAGCCGCTTCGGATAAATAGATGGAATCGGTCTGTTTTCCTTCTAAAATATATTCTGCCCATTCAAAACCTTTGTTTTCCTTGATAAGAATTCCAGTAATTTTATATTCAGAATTGTTGAAACTGGCCGTTTGTCCTAGGTCAAACTTCTCGTCAAATGAATAAGCTTCTCGTTTTTTATAGAATTTAAGCCCCTCTTCACGAGTGTTTCTATAAACGGAAGTACAATTTGGACAAGCAAAAGTTGTTACTTCAAAATGTACTTCAAGAGTTGTTGTTGTATTGCAATTATTACAAGTAACGGTCATATACTATCGGTTAATTTCGAAATCTTTTAGAATTTTTGCTTCAAAATAGTCAATGTATGCGGCAGTAATCTCTTTTACTTTATAGGTATTGTCTTGAAGGTAGTTACACAAATAGACATCTAAGGTTAATTGATTGAATTCAGGCCAAGTATGAATACAAATATGGGATTCTTTCAAACAAATAGAAATGGTAAAACTATTATTATCAAAATTATGAATAGTAACACCTACTTTCTCTAAATTATATTGATGAATTAAATTTTCAGAAAAAATTATAAAGTTCTCACTAGAAATTAATTTCTCTTTTTGCAGTACTTCAAGAGTAACAAGTTTATGTAAACCAGGGGAATAAGAATTAATCACCATTAAAAAACTAATATTTAGATATTACTTTACTATTTTAGAGCAGTAAAATATTGACTAAAGTAATAAATTTAATAGTATTGTAATATATTATTTATAATTTTAAAATGAAAGTTAACTTAGAGACTAGAAAAGAAACCTATTTGCAATGATAATTTAAACTATAAATAAAAGGCTTTTCAAATTTAGAAAAGCCTTTTTTTTATTTTGTTTCTTCGTCTACTTTTTTATCAGCAGGCTGGTTATCATCCTTAGCAGCGTTTTTGAATTCTTTAATTCCGCTTCCTAAACCTTTCATTAATTCCGGGATTTTTTTACCTCCGAAAAGTAATAAAACAACGGCTAATATAACAAGGATTTCTGTAACACCAAATCTTCCCATGATTGAATAATTTATGCCGAAGCAAATTTGTAATAAAAACTATAGACAAAGGTAATTAGAATAAATTAATAGGAACTCATTTCAAGGCAGTTATTTGGTTTCAACAACGTTAAAAATTTATTAAAATATTTTTTTAACTTCCTGCAAAGGGTTGAAAGGATTCAAATACCAGCAATAGCAATAATTGTTTATATTTGTTCAATAATCAAATTGTATGTCCAAAAAAAGACAGAAACGTAAAATAATAAAGGAAAATCTATTCAATAAAAGACGTTTAATAATTCTAAACGAAGATACTTTTGAGGAAACTTTTTCTTTGAAACTTACTTTGATGAATGTGTTCGTATTTGTTACTTTGAGTACAATTATTATTATAACGGTTACCACTTTTATTATCGCTTTTACGCCTTTACGAGAATTTATTCCGGGATATTCTTCTTCAAAACTTAAAAAAGATGCGACCCAATTAGCTTTAAAAGCGGATTCATTGTCATTTGCCTTGAAGAAAAACGAGGCTTACATCAAATCAATTCAGAAAGTATTAACGGGTGAATTAGAATTTGCAAAATTCAATAAAGATTCGATACTTGCGGCAACCGAAGACGTACCTTCACAGGTTAATTTATCTCCGTCAAAAGAAGAATTGGAATTAAGAACACAAGTGACGAAAGAAGATTCCCACCCAGCCTACCCTAAGGGGACGAGCCAAAACTCAAAATAATAAATAGGGTTTTTAGCTTATAATAAAATCTTGGTGCCTTTGATTCTTCATGGCATAAAAAAATTAAAAAGATAAAAAAAATGTCAATAAAATCAGTCGCTGCAAAACTTTTTGCAAAGAAAATATATACGAAAACACAGAAGTGGGCCGATAATCCTGTTGAAACCCAAAAAAAAGTTTTACAAAAGTTAATCAAAGATGCTAAGGGAACTCAATTTGGCATGGACCATCATTTTGATGCCATAAAAACAAGTTCCGATTTTGCGAAAAATGTTCCAGTTCGAGATTATGAAGGGTTGAAATCCTATGTAGACAGAGTAGTTAAAGGGGAGGAGAATGTACTTTGGAAAGGGAAACCGCTCTATTTTGCCAAAACTTCCGGCACAACATCTGGTGCCAAATATATTCCGCTGACAAAGGAATCGATGCCATATCATATTGAAGCGGCTAGAAATGCGATTTTACATTATATTCATGAAACCGGCAAAGCTGATTTTGTAGACGGAAAAATGATTTTCCTGCAAGGAAGCCCAATTCTGGAAGAAAAAAACGGAATAAAACTAGGAAGATTATCAGGAATTGTGGCTCATTTTGTTCCTAAGTATTTGCAAAAAAACAGAATGCCTTCTTTGGAAACCAATTGTATCGAAGATTGGGAAACCAAAGTAAATGCGATTGTCAAAGAAACATTTAACGAAAACATGACGGTGATTTCAGGAATTCCTTCTTGGGTGCAAATGTATTTTGAAAAATTGCAGCAAAAAGGAGGAAAGCCGGTAGGTGAAATCTTCAAAAACTTCAATTTGTTTATTTATGGCGGGGTGAATTATGAACCGTATCGCGCTAAATTTGAAAATCTGATTGGTCGAAAAGTGGATAGCATCGAGTTATTTCCCGCTTCGGAAGGATTTTTTGCCTACCAAGATTCCCAAAAAGAAAAGGGAATGTTACTGCTTTTGAATGGTGGTATTTTCTACGAATTTATTAAAAGTGACGAATTTTCTGCCGATCCCGAATCCCGAAGTTTCGGGACGGGACCGAGACGTTATACCATTGGCGAGGTAGAATTGAACGTAAACTATGTTTTGATTATTTCTACTAATGCGGGACTTTGGGGATATAATATTGGTGATACCGTCCAGTTTACTTCATTGAAACCGTATCGAATAATTGTTTCCGGAAGAATCAAGCATTACATTTCGGCTTTCGGGGAACACGTGATTGGCAAGGAAGTAGAAAGTGCCTTGCAGGAAGCGATAATTGGAACTACTATTCGGATTAATGAATTTACTGTTGCGCCACAAATCACACCAGCTGAAGGATTGCCATATCATGAATGGTTCATCGAATTTGAGAACGAACCGGAAGACATCGCAGCTTTTGCGGAAGCGATAGACAATGCCATGAGAAAGCAAAACATCTATTATGACGATTTAATTGTGGGGAACGTATTGAAAAAAGTGGTACTTACAAAAGTGGCAAAAAATGGTTTTCAGGATTATATGAAATCCATTGGAAAATTAGGAGGTCAGAATAAAATTCCAAGACTTTCTAATGACAGGAAGATTGTGGATTTATTAAAACTTTAAATAAAAGAATTACATTTACGGGTTAGAAAATAAAAAGAATGAAAGAAACTAAAAATATATCAAGATCCAGAGCACAAGAATCATCGGCAGCTATTGAAAAAATGTACATCACGATGCGCCATTTATTCAATAGAGGTTTTTATAAACCAATGGGAATTTCTGGGGATACTTTACGCGAAGCCTTATTGGCGTTACGCCCTGAAATATATGGAAATATTGGTGAAGAAAAAGTAGAATTAAATGGGCTTTTATATGTTATTGAACGTCTTCCTTTAGGAATTGAAGAATGTCGTTTTATTAATTTAACTTCGGAAGAGGGATATTCCAAATCTCATTTTCAAGCGATTGTTCCGCCTAAAAGACGTCGTAATTGCTATAGAATTGACGAGGAACAAATGAATGTAGAAATTACCCGTGGACGTTCCGACATCTATGATATTTTGACGCATTTGACGTTTATTTTCATTGAATCCCATAAAATCAGAAATCGAGTTTTGCTGGATGACGCCGGTGAAGTATCGCGCGATTGGTTTAAACTTGAACAGGCGGTTTCCCAAAACAAAAAACTGACTCTTATAGAAAAAGAGAAAGCGATTTCACATGCTGCGAATATCCTTGGACGAACATTTGAAGAGGTTTTAGATATTTATGATTCATTTGGTTCCGCTGCTTCGCCGGATCGCTTTTTACACGTGATTTTTTGGTTGGGAAAATTGGCAATTGAAGAAATAGTTAATGATAACAAGAGAACGATAACGTTCAGTCCTATTTTGAGAGAACGTTTAGGACATCATATTCATGGCGAAATATGGGCAACCAACATCAAGGAGGTGCTGAAAGAAAATGAACTTTTAGGACGACCTATTCATGTGATTAGTGCCAATATGCATAGCGTAATGAACTCTATTTTTGCAACGGAGGTTTTAAAAACCAAGTTCAAAGGCAAATCAGATTTCTTTATTTATGAAGAATTGAGCAAGCAGGGAGCAAATGAAGTTCGAAATCAAGTGGAAGAAGTAGCGCTGAAACACGGAATGATTTCGTTGCCCGATACTTCAGGAACTAATATTGATGTTCAAATTTTTGATACTGCCAAAATTGATTGGGCTAAATCATCGTTTCCAAAATCTAAATTAGGGGATAAACAACCCGTAATTATTGTCATGGACTATGCTTTTGGTGAGCAAGCTTATGAATGCATTGACGAGTTATTGAAACCGTATAAAAAAGAAACTTTGCTCAACGTAGAATCCGTTTCTATAATGGGAAAAGCAGGTATTCTGGAAGGCGGAAAAGGAGATATTATGATTCCGAATGCTCACATCAATGAGGGAACGGCGGATAATTATTTTTTCGAAAATGAATTAACTGCGGATATGTTTGAAGGAAATGGCATTTCAGTTTTTGCGGGACCAATGGTAACTGTACTTGGAACTTCCTTACAAAACAGAGATTTATTGAAATTCTTTCACGAATCTACTTGGGGAGTTATTGGTCTGGAAATGGAAGGTTCTTATTATCAAAAAGCCATTCAATCCGCATCCAAAATCAGAAAGAGTGTCCCATTGGATATTAAAGTGAGATATGCGTATTATGCTTCGGATAATCCACTTGAAACCGGAAGCACATTAGCTTCGGGTGGACTTGGAACGACAGGAGTAAAACCTACGTATTTGATTACCATTAAAATATTGGAGCAAATTTTCAACGTAAAATAAAAAGACAATATGAGTACAAATGTACCCCAACCTAATCCAGAAGATCAGGAATTAGACTTATCACAAATTTCAAAAAAGATAGGAGGTTTTTTCGAGAAAATTAATGCTCTTATATTCAATGGCATTCGGTTTTTTATAAAAAATGCGATTGTAATTGTAATTTTGTTGGTAGTAGGAGTTGGTATTGGATTATTTTTAGACCAAACGCAAAAAAGTTATGATAGTCAAATCATTGTAACACCAAATTTTGGCAGCACCGATTATTTGTATTCAAAAATTGATTTGATCCAATCAAAAATCAATGAAGGAGACACGGTTTTTTTAAAAGAAGTTGTAGGTATAAATAGACCTATGAAATTAAAAAAAATAGAGATAAAACCCATTAATGATGTCTATAAATTTATTGAAAACAAAACTGAAAACTTTGAATTAATCAAGTTGATGGCGGAAGACGGGGATATTAAAAAAATCCTCGAAGATAATTTGACTAGTAAAAATTATATTTTTCATACTATTTCTTTGCAAACAAATGGAATAACGAATGATAAAGCAACGATTCAACCGTTGTTGAATTTTTTAAATAAATCAGATTATTTTGCTAAAATTCAAAAGATTTCAATTAAAAATGTTGAAATAAAGATGAGTCAAAATGACACTATTATTTCACAAATTAACAATGTTTTAAATGGATTTTCCAATATGGTAAACGGTGCTCAAAAAAGCGATAAACTAGTTTATTATAATGAAAACACGCAACTAAATGACATTATTAAGACGAAGGATAATTTAATTAACGAGCAAGCATCTCACAGAGTCGAGCTTGTTGGATTAAATAAAATTGTAAAAGATGACAGTGCAGTATTGAATCTCGAAAGTACTAGTGCTATCAACGGAAAATTAAAATTTGTTCTGCCAATTTTATTTATATTTGCATTCATAGTATATTATTTTTTTGTTAGCTTTTATCGCAAACAAAAATTAAAATTGCAACAATAATTAAAGAATTAAATCCAATCACAGTAAAAGAAATATAAATGAAAGTAAAATTATTTTTTCTAAGTTTATCAATGATATTATGTTTGATTTCATGTAAAAAAGAAGTAAAAAAAGAGCAAAAAATTGACGATACAAAAAATTTATTTAAAGTCACGTTAGATTTAGTAATCAAGAAGAATGATACACTTCATTTGTATTATGCGCAAGATTCTGCCGAAGATTATACTGAACAAAGCTCAATTTGGCTTCCTGTGGAAGGAAAAGAAGTACGGCAACAAGTTACTTTTAATTTACCAAAAGATGTACTGCCAATAAAAGTCAGATTTGATTTTGGGGTTAACAGAGAGAATAAGGGAATTATCTTGAATAAGGTTAAATTTAATTATTTTGACAAGCAATTCATAGCAGATGAAACCAATATTTTCAATTATTTCAGAGCAGACGAGAATGCTACAATTATTGATTATAAAACAAGATCATTAAAGAGGAAAGACCCAAACAGTGTTAAGGGAGCATCTTTATACCCCCATGATTTAGCAATAAAAACAGAAATCGAAAAACTTATAAAGTAAAAGTGATAAAAGGAAGTTTCTAAATTCCTTTTATCATTTTATATAAAATTTAAGGAATGATTTTAACTGCTACGGATATTGAAACTACAATTATTTTTAGATCACATGATGCAGTTGATACGCTAAATAATTTGCCACTCTCTTTCAAATTAGATAAACAGAAATTAATTAAATGTATAAATAAAACAGATGACCGGTATTTAAGAAAAAATCGCTTTGATTTTTTTTTCTTTAATAAACTCCTTTGTGTTTCTTCAATTCCCAGTCTTTCAACTCCTATGCATTGGGATACCATATATGTAATGATTGATTGGCAACTATTGAATAATAAATTGCTTTGTGAAATTTAAACAGAATCAAAAAATGCTTAAAAAACTACTTGTGGATAAAGACATTATAGGCTTTATACTTTCTAAAGGGGGAATTATTTTTGCATTTAGAATGATAGCGATGGCATTTAGTTTTCTTTCGATGTGGTTTATTAACCATTTTTACGGCGAAGAGGTTTTTGGGAGTTATACTATCGCTTTAACGGTATTGCAAATTGTAACTGTGGTTTTTGCTTTGGGAATTCCTAATGCTTTTGTGGGATTTACCGGAGAATTTGATGCTGATATAAAATCAAAAGGATTATTGATAAAGATGAGTAAAATTGTACTCGTTGTTTCATTGTTCCCAATTTTATTTATTTCTGTTGGAGCTTCGTTTTTTTCAGAAGTGCTATTCAAAAAATCGAATCTCTACTCGTACTTTTTAATACTGGGGTTTAGCGTTCCATTTATGATACTTCACGAAATAATTTGTTATTATTTTATTTCAATTAAAAGGTTTGTCACATATGGACTACTATTTTTTATATCACCGAATGTTTTTTTTATAGGATTATTGGCTATTTTTTATAAATATGATCTTTCTGAACATTTCATTTTTCTGGCCTATGTAAGTTCAATTTTAATCACAGTAATTATTGGGTTTGTAGCTGTTTTTTACAAAAAAGAAAAAATAATTTACCCTACAATATCATTTAAAGGAATTATAAGTAAATCTTTTCCAATGATGTTGAGTGGAGTTTTTCTAATTTTATTAAACTGGACCGATATCCTTATGTTGGGTAGGATTGAAAACGAAAGCCAGATCGGGATTTACAATACGGCTTTTAAAATTGGTTATTTGACCCTTTTTTTTGTCGTTTCAATGAATATTCTTATTATGCCAAAAGTATCAGAATTGTATTATAAAAATAATATCGCTGAAATGAAAAAGGTTATAAATAGGATCACTCAATTAGTAATTATTCTCACAATACCTTTAGCAGTAACTTTAATTTTTTTCAGTGAATTAATTTTAAAATTATTCGGTCCCGGGTTTGTTGCAGGCAAGAACACATTAATATTAATTACAATTGGGTCACTTTTTAATGCTATGACTGGAAATGTAGATCAGATTTTAAATATGACAAACCATCAAAAAATAGTTAAAAACATATTTTTTTTAGGATTTTTATTAAATGTTATCCTAAATATTTTTTTGATACCTAAATATGGTATTGAAGGCGCTGCAACTTCAAGTTTAATAACAAACATAGTAGTTAACATTGTTTTTGTTATTATTATTAAAAAGAAACTAGGTTTCTTAACTTTTATGTAGATTTACCTTTTTATAACACTTAAAACAATGCTTCCAGAACTTTCGGTAGTAATAGTAAACTTTAATGGAGTAAGATATTTAAAAGGATGTTTTGATTCATTGGTTCAAAATCTAGACCACATAGAATACGAAATTATTGTGATCGACAATAATTCTCACGACGAAAGCTGTTCCTTTATAAAAAAAAATTACCCTGAAATAGTCATTATTGAATCAAAAAGTAATCTTGGTTTTGGGAAAGCAAATAATGAAGCTGTAAAAATTGCTCGCGGAAATTATTTGCTATTATTAAACAATGATACAATAGTTCTTGAACGGTTAGTGCCAGTTTTAGATTTTTTAAAAACGGATCAAACAATAGGTGCAATTGGTATTAAAATGCTTGATGGCAAAAGAAACTATCTGCCATCTGCGGGAAATTTCCCAAATTATAGAAATATGTTCCAAATGAAAAGACTTTTGGATAGAGGGAATGATTTTATAAAAGGAAATTTTACAAAGCGTTTTTATGAAGTAGATTGGTTAAGCGGATCTTTTTTACTTTTATCGAGCAAGGTTTTCAATGAAATTAGGGGATTTGATGAAGACTATTTTTTATATGTTGAAGATGTTGATTTTTCCAAAAAACTAGCAAATAATGGATATAAAAGAGTTTTTTTGCCTCATTTTAGTTACATACATTTTATAGGGTTTACCAAGTCAAAAAACCATTTATTAGTAAAAGGATATGAGATCTATATTTCAAAACATTTCTTCGGCCTTGAAAAAACAGGAATTACGATTATTTTGAGACTAAATAAATGGGTAAAAAACATAAAATCAATTTTAATAAAAGACTAAATATTTTTTTTAAACAACCAGTTACGATTTGATGCATATAAGTAAATCTAAATTTTATACTATACTATTTGTAATTGTACTTTTTTTACAATTATATCTACCTTCTTTCAAGGCTAATTTGTTTATACAATTAGGATTAGTGGCGCTTTACTTTTTTATCGAAAAAATGACAATGACGCAATCTTTTTTAATAAAAATAATACCCGTACTACTCCTTTTATTATTAGGTTTTGCAGGAACAATGATTCATAAATATGAAGTTTACAATATTATAAAAGATATTTTTCATTTTTTGAAACCTGTTTTAGGTCTTCTTATTGGTTATCTATTTTATAAAAAAATCAACAATTTTAGTCACTTCATTAAGACAATTATTTTATGTGGATTTGGATCGGCAGTACTTCATTTTATAATTTTAATTGCAACAGCTGATTTGTTTTCCGGTTCAGTGGACAGAATTAGAGAGTTTGGAAAAGACAATTTTTTAGAACTTTTCGCTCTTTTTTTCCTGCTATATTATAAAAAATCCTACCGGGAGAACTTGTTCAGTAGCAATTTAAAAAAGAAAGTGATTCTAATTGTACTTTTGGTTTCAAACATTTTATATTTTTCAAGAACAATGATTGTTGTAGCGATTATTCTTTTTTTATCAATTGAAGGACATACTATTTTGACCAAAAAAGCATTGCGGTTTCTGGCAGTTTTTACTCTTGTAATCATGCTGTTTTATGTCTTTTTGTTTTCTGTGAAAATAGAAAGAGACAAACCTGGAATGGAAGCATTTCTTTATAAAATAAAAATTGCGCCAGCTGAAATATTTAAAACAAAAATTGACCGAGAAAATCATAAAGATTTATGGGACCATTGGCGTGGTTATGAAGTAAAAAGAGCTTTTGCTTTAATGAAAGACAATCCCAGTAGTTTTGTTTTTGGGACCGGTTATGGTTCTTTAGTTAATCTAAAATTTTACGCCCCATTAACAGGTGAAAAAAATGGAATTAAATACATTTCAGAGTTGCATAATGGGTATATGTATTTATTTTACAAAACGGGAATTATAGGAATTATGATTCTATTAATTTTTCTCACATTGCTTTATCTAACTGTATATTTCAACCATAAAGACAAAAAATTTGTTACATTATTTGTTTCGGCAATTGGGCTAATATATTTATTTACTACATTGACAATTACCGGAATTTATAACGGTCGAGATGTTATTATTTTTATTTTAGGAGCATTATTGTATTTTGAGAGAAAGACAAATTTTCAAAAAGAGATTTCAGAATGAAAAACTTAAAAATTTTTGTTGATTGCCATGTTTTTGACGGAAGCCCTCAAGGAACTGCAAGTTATATAAAAGGGCTTTATCAAGAATTGATTAAGGACCAAAACAAAACCTTTTATTTTGCTTCTTATACCGGAAATCTTGAAAGCATTTTCGGAAATAATAATAATGTGCATTATCTTCAGTATTCATCAAAAAGTAAATATTTAAGATTATTGGTTGATATTCCAGGATTAATAAAAAAGAACAATATTGATTACGCCCATTTTCAATATATAGTACCACCAGTAAAAAAATGCAAATACATTGTTACTATTCACGACGTTTTATTTTTAGATTTCCCACGTTATTTTCCATTCGCTTATAAGATTTCTAAAAAGATTCTTTTCAAATGGAGCGCAAAAAAGGCAGATATAGTTTTAACCGTTTCAGAATATTCTAAAAGTAGAATTCAAGATCATTTCAAGATTGAAAACATTGAAGTAACACCAAATGCTATTGAGGCTGTTTTTTTTGAAGAATTTGACAAAAAAGCTGTAACGGAGGCTAATAAAGTTAATTATGGTTTAACGAATTATTTTTTATATGTAAGCCGCTGGGAAAAAAGAAAAAATCATCTGTTGTTATTAAAAGTTTTTGTTGAAAATAAATTTTATGACCAATTTCACTTAGTTTTTGTTGGAGATAATTCAATTACAAACACAACTTACAAAAGTTATTTTAAAACGTTACCTAACAAGATAAAAGATAAAATTGTAATTCTAAACAAAGTCAATTTTGATGAATTACTGAATTTAATTCGAGGGGCATCACTTTCTATATATCCCTCTATTGCGGAAGGTTTTGGCATTCCGCCATTAGAAACAGCGGCAGCGCATATTCCAACGATTTGCTCAAATACAACGGCAATGTCTGATTTTGACTTCTTCCAAAATAGTTTATTTGATCCTTTTGATGAAAAGGATTTAAAATATAAAATAATTGCTGGTCTGAATCCACAAAACCTTTCTGCTATTTCGAAAGCAATTAAAGATAAATACAATTGGAGAATAGCTGCATCAGTACTTGTAAAAGCAATAAACGACAATCAAAATCACTCGATATAAACTAAAAAAATGCTAATTATAAAATTTAGTAAAAACATATGAAAATAGCCATTTTAGGTACTCGGGGTATACCAAATTATTACTCTGGTTTTGAGCAATTTGCCGAATTTTTTTCAGTGTTCCTAGTAAATAAAGGGCAGGAAGTGTATGTCTATAATTCTCATAATCATCCCTTTCAAGAAAAACTTTTTCATGGAGTACATATTATCCATCAAAATGATCCTGAGCACAGAATTGGGACTTTTGGTCAATTCATTTATGATTACAATTGCATTATGGATTCTCGCAAAAGAAATTTTGATATCATTTTGCAGTTGGGTTATACTAGTAATTCAATATGGTCGTTTCTTTTACCACGTAAATCGATTATCATTACTAATATGGACGGATTAGAGTGGAAACGAACCAAATATTCTAAACCAGTTCGTCAATTTCTTAGATTTGCCGAAAGATTAGCAGTGGTAAGCAGTGACTATTTAGTGGCAGATTCATTAGGAATCCAGAGTATTTTGAAAGAAAAATATAATAAAAAATCAACCTATATTGCCTATGGTGCTTATCCTTTTAAAAATACAAATGAATCAATATTATTGGATTATCAGTTGTCAAAATATAAATACAACATGATAATGGCTCGATTTGAACCAGAAAATAATCTTGACATGGTTTTAGAAGGACTCGTCTTAAGCAATATTAAAACTGAAATTATTGTTGTTGGAAATCATCAAACAAAATATGGAGTGTTCCTAAAGAATAAATTTAAAGAGTACTCAAATATTAAATTCTTGGGCGGAATTTATAACTTAGATCACTTAAACAATCTAAGATACTATTCTAATTTGTATTTTCATGGTCATTCTGTGGGAGGGACTAATCCATCTCTTTTAGAAGCAATGGCTTCGAGAGCCTTGATTATTTCTCATGATAATATTTTCAATAGAGCTATTTTACAAGAAAACGCATTTTATTTTTCAAATGCTCAAGAGGTAAAAGAGCTTTTTTTGACAGTAAATAAAGAGTTGGACTCAAATTTCGTTCAAAATAATTTTGACACGATTGTTAATGAATTTAATTGGGATAAAATTAATGGAGACTACCTGCAATTATTTGAAAAATGCATGTCAAGAAATAAAATTGGAAAGTAAACAAAATCCTAATTTGCTGGCTTTAATAGTAGTTTTGCTTACTTTACCTTTGAGTTATGCGGTCAATAGTATTGCTATATTAATTTTTGCATTAATAGCTCTATTCTCTTTCAGAAAAAATAATTTTAGAATTGAAAAATATCTGATTGCGCCAATTATTTTATATCTTTTGATGGTAATTTCAATATTTTGGAGTCAGGATGTACATGCAACATTAAAAGCGATTTCAAAAGAACTTCCTTTATTGATTTTTCCAGTTTGCTTCATGGCAATGCCTGCTTTAGATGAAAATAAAAAACAATTTGTACTAAAATATTTTAGTTTTGGGATGTTCTTTTACATGGTTTTCTACTTGATTAAAGCCATAATTAGGTATTTAATTACTACAAACAACGCCGTATTCTTTTACCACGATTTAGTAAATGAAGATCTTAATGCTATTCATGTTTCAGTTTATATGAGTGTCGCATTTTTTTATTTTTATACAAAAATATCAGAATCAAATTTTTTTAAAACAATCTCTTTTTTATTGTCGATATTTATTTTTCTATTGTCATCAAAGAATATAATTATAGTTTTTGTATTCCTAGTTGTATTTTATGAATTTTATAATTTTAAAAAGAGTTTGGCGCGAAAAAAGACAATGATTGGTTTAATTGTAATGGGGTTGTTACTATTAGTGTTATCTCCTAGAATTAGAGACCGCTTTTCATCTGAATTTTATTCGAACAACAATACTGCCGTTAGTAACAAGCTTGAAAAACAAGGAAATGTAATTTATGTAAGTGTTTACCAGGCTTGGAAGCAACAAAAATTCCAACAAAACGATTATTTTTCCGGTACTGCTTTTAGAGTGTATCAAACCAGGATTTTTAAAGAAATGCTGCAGGAGGATCCAATTTTTTTTACCGGCTACGGACTTAACGCAACTGCTTTTAAAATTAAAGAAAAGGGAAAAGAACACGCCATTTTTTCCGGGGATAGCACTCATGATGGTTATCAAAATAAAAATTTCCACAATGAATATATTCAACTTTTTGCTGAAATGGGTGTTTTCGGTTTTTTATTAATAGTTGCGATTGTTATTTTAAATTTAATAAAAGGTATTCGATCAAAAGATTTCGTTCATATTTCTTTTGCAGTACTAACGATTAGTTTATTTTTGACGGAATCATTTTTATCTCGGCAACGAGGAATTGTTTTTTTTACGATAATGTATTGTCTTTTCAATTCAACAAAAATTTCAAAAGACATCAAAATAAGCTAAAAATCTATATGAAAAGAATACTTATTACCGGAGCTGCAGGATTTTTAGGATCACATCTTTGTGATCGTTTTATAAAAGAAGGTTATTTTGTCATTGGCATGGATAATCTGATTACAGGTGATTTAAAAAACATAGAACATTTATTCAAATTAGAACATTTTGAATTTTATCACCATGATATTACAAAATTTGTTCATGTTCCTGGAGATTTAGATTATATATTACATTTTGCATCACCAGCAAGTCCTATTGATTATTTGAAAATTCCTATTCAAACCTTAAAAGTGGGTTCACTTGGCACGCATAATCTTTTAGGATTGGCACGTGTCAAAAAGGCAAGAATTCTTATTGCATCTACCTCGGAGGTTTATGGAGATCCATTGGTTCATCCGCAAACCGAAGAATATTATGGAAATGTAAATACAATTGGGCCAAGAGGCGTTTATGATGAAGCGAAACGTTTTCAGGAATCTATAACGATGGCGTATCATACTTTTCACGGAGTAGAGACCAGAATTGTTAGAATTTTTAATACCTACGGCCCAAGGATGAGACTTAATGACGGAAGAGTGATTCCTGCATTTATAGGACAAGCACTTCGTGGTGAAGATTTGACCATTTTTGGCGATGGGATGCAAACACGCTCTTTTTGTTATGTAGATGATCAGGTGGAAGGTATTTTCAGATTATTGCATTCTGATTATGTTTTACCAGTAAATATTGGAAATCCAGATGAAATCACCATCAAGGATTTTGCAGAAGAAATAATTAAATTGACGGGAACGAATCAAAAAATAGTATATTTTCCTTTACCAATAAATGATCCTTTACAACGACAACCGGACATTACAAAAGCAAAAAAACTTTTGGGATGGGAAGCCAAAGTAAACCGTGCCGAAGGAATGAAAATTACCTATGAGTATTTTAAATCATTATCAAAAGAGGAGCTTTCAAAAGAGGAGCATAAAGATTTTTCAAGCTATATAAAGTAAAGCAATTTATTTCGAGGAAAATGAGTTTCGTCTGTTTTGTATCATATAATTGTTTAAATAGACAGCATAAACTACAGATTTATTAGTTAAACAGGTTGAAATTTAATGGATTAAGAACTAATTTTGATGTGGTATCGGATTGTATAGTTTAAATATACTTTGAATTTAATTAAAAATAAAAAAATAGCAGCACATTTACTGTAATAGATTTTGTGGGTGATTAAGTTGTTAAAAAAAAAGTACAGAAAGTAACATTAAGGTAATTTTTATGCGTTTTTCTGGAAGTTGATTTTTTAAAATTACTATTTGCTAACCAAAAGTCAAAACAGATAATATGTTGGAAAGCCAAAGTAAACCGATACGAAATGATAACCATTACCTGCAGCTGTTTCAATTCAATGGCAACAGGGATTTTTTTAAAAAAATTGATAAAGTACCGAACAGGTTATATTCGTTAATTATGACTGCATTTCAAACAGGAAGATATTCAAAATACATAAGACCGATTAGTGTTGCCACAGATTTATTGGTCATTTCTGTTATGAGCCTATTTTTCTTTAAAGAACTTAATTTAAACATTGAAATTTATC
Source organism: Flavobacterium sp. CG_9.10 (assembly GCF_015752245.1). Classification (NCBI taxonomy): domain Bacteria; kingdom Pseudomonadati; phylum Bacteroidota; class Flavobacteriia; order Flavobacteriales; family Flavobacteriaceae; genus Flavobacterium; species Flavobacterium sp. CG_9.10. The sequence continues at coordinate 54,380 of NZ_JADOVD010000015.1, read as the reverse complement.
TTATTTATCAATCAGTTGGATGGATTTGCACTGCTGTTTTTATACAGTTTTATGATGTATATCGCTTTACTACACCAATCGAAATTATTTCAAAAATAATTAAGCAATCTGTCTTATTTTTGCTTATTGTCATTGCTTATTTTCCTTTCTCAAAACAGGTTGTTTTTAGCGGTAATACTATCGCTCTTTTTATAAGTTCTAGCATATTGCTGATTACTTTATCAAAATTCATGCTGTTTTATTATCTAAAAGAATATAGAATAGTAACCGGAAGTAATTACAGAAGCGCAGTAATCATTGGATATACACCAGAGGCAATTCAATTAAAAAATCTTTTCGAAACCAGAAACGATTACGGTTATCGATTTTTGGGTTATTTTTCCGATAAGAAATCGAATCAAAACATCAAAGGTAAGTTGGCAGATTTAAAGCCTTTTGTAATTGAAAATTGTGTTCATGAAATATATTGTTCATTAAATGAAATCTCCAACGTTGAGTTGAAAGATTTAATTGATTTTGCCGATGAAAATAACAAAACAATAAAATTCATACCAGACACAAAAGAGATTTTTTCAAAGAATTTGAAAATAGATTATTACGATTTTTTCCCGGTTCTTTCCTTAAAGAAAACAATTTTGCATGAACCTTTAATAAAGATATTTAAAAGGGTTTTTGATATTGTTTTTTCATCGCTTGTTGTAATATTTCTTTTATCTTGGCTAGTGCCTTTATTAGCTATTTTGATAAAATTGGAGTCTAAAGGGCCTATTTTTTTTAAGCAAGGCAGACCTGGAATTGATGAAAATGAATTTTTTTGTTATAAGTTTCGTTCGATGAGAATCAATGGAACAACCGAAAATGAGGCTTCCAAAAATGATCCGCGTGTCACCCGTATCGGTAAATTTATGAGAAAAACAAGCATAGATGAAATGCCGCAATTTTTGAATGTTTTACTGGGTGATATGTCAGTTGTAGGCCCTCGTCCGCATCTTTGGGCACAAAATAAATCATATGGAAAAAAAATAAAAAAATATATGGTGCGTCATTGCGTTAAACCTGGCATTACGGGTTTAGCTCAAGTTAGCGGCTGTCGAGGTGAAATTGAAACCGAAAAAGATATGATTAACCGAGTTAATTTTGATATTTTTTACATCGAAAACTGGTCGCTTATCTTGGATTTAGAAATTATTTTGCAAACGGTTGTCAATATTTTTAAAGGCGAAGAAAAAGCATATTAAAATGGAAACAGCATTAGTATCTATTATTACACCTTCTTTCAATTCTGAAAAATTCATTGCAGAAACGATTCAATCCGTGCAAAATCAAACCTACCAAAACTGGGAAATGATTATTGTTGATGATTGTTCTTCGGACAAAACAGTTTCAATTGCGGAAGAAATTGCAATTAACGATAGAAGAATTAAAATTTATACACTCGAAAAAAATTCAGGAACCGGAATTGCCAGAAACACCGCTTTAAACAAGACTTCGGGGAAATATATTTCATTTTTAGATGCTGATGATTTATGGAAACCAGAGAAATTGGAAAAACAAATAAATTTCCTAAAAAGCAACCATTTACCGTTTTCCTTTTCTTTTTACGAATGTATTGATGAAGAAGGGAAGTCATTAAAGAAACGAGTGGAATCACCCAGAAATCTTTCCTATCAACAGTTGTTTTTTTGTAATTATGTTGGGAATCTTACGGGTATTTACGATGTTGATTATTTCGGAAAGATTAATATTTCATCTATCAGAAAACGCCAAGATTGGATGCTTTGGCTCACGATTCTCAAAAAAATTAAATCTGCTCAACCTGTTCCTGAAAGTTTGGCTTATTACAGAATTAGAGAAAACTCAATCTCTGCTTCAAAATTAGATTTATTAAAGCATAATTTTGCCGTTTACAGAAGGTTTCACGGATTCAATTTGGTTGTGGCAACAATTTGTATGATAGGATTTTTATTTACGCAATTGTTAATAAAACCGCGCTACATTAAAGCATCGATTTAAACTGCTTCAATTTGCCACGATTACTTCTTTCCAAAGTACTTTTTCGAATAAAACTGAAGTTTAAATTAGGTTCTAAATACAACTCAATTGCTTTTCTAATTTTTTGAATTTGTGCCAAATTTAATTCGGTTTCACTAACGTATTCAATTTCAAAACAATCCATTTTTGTTTGTTTAATAATGAATTCTTTTACGTTTCCATCGTCTTCAATAATGCTTTTTGTCACATAATAAAAGGTCAGTCCGGGAGATTTTTTACCGCTTGGCAAAATCGCAACGTCATTAGTTCGACCAACTAATTTTTTGAGAATGGGTTTTTTTAAGGTGCTTTTTTCGTCCAAAATCCCAATATCACCTATGTCATATCGAATAAACGGATGCGCTTTATTGAACAAGGAAGTGATGACAACGCGACCTTCTTGACCATACGGTAAAACAATGTCGTTTTCATCCAAAATTTCCACAAACAGCGTTTCTGAATTCACTTGCCATTGTCCTTCGGGATTCTGAAAAGCAATTAAATCCAGTTCTGATGCGCCGTATTCATTGACAATAGGGATTCCAAATTGTTTTTCCAGCACTATTTTATCATCTTCAAAAAGCATTTCGGAAGTAACCATACACACTTTTAACGAAGGACAAATATCTTTTAATACGATATTTTTCTTCTGTAAAAATTTGGCAAACAAAACAATCGAACTCGTGTAGCCATTGATATAATCGAATTTTTTATGATAAAACTTTTTCAGCATCTTTTCTAAAACAGCATCTGATAAATCGAAAATAGAGAATCGAAACCGATTACTCAAAAAATCCTTGAACCGTTCTTTTTTGTTGCCAATAAAATCCATTGGAATTCCATAAAAACGGGCTTGATAGGAACTGTTGAAATCAATTCCGTACCAGCCGAAACGATAGATATTAGAAGCCCAAGTTAATGCATGACTGTATTTGTCTTTGGCAAAAATAAATGGATCACCGCTGGAACCGGAAGTCTTATTAACGTAAACATTTTTTGGAGTATAGCCTTTCGAAAGTCGTTCCAATAATGGTTTTTGTAAATTTTGTTTATTTAAAACAGGTAAATCATGCCAGTTTTTATCATTTTTTAAACCAATTAATTCCCGATAAAAAGGATTGTTTTGCATATGAAATGCAACAATTTCTCTTTTTTTATTATCGACAAAAATTTTGTGGTCTTCAGCTGATAGAGCAACAATTTTTTGCAATTCGGATTTGGCTTCCTTCATTGGGAAACCATTTATTTGGAGTGATAAGTCGAATAGTGGAAACATCTAAGCTATATTTTTAGTAGCAAAACGTTTGATGGATTGCAGTTCTTGTGCTTTATTTTCTTGTTCTTCTTCAATATCAAAATCATCCTGAAGTCCTAACCAAAATTTTGCAGAATTGCCAAAATACAGACTCAAACGCAAAGCGGTATCAGCCGTAATTCGTCGGTTTCCTTTAGTAATTTCAGAAATTCTGGTTTGCGGAATTTTCAGTTCCTTTGCTAATCGGTAGGCGGATATTTCTAAAGGAATAAGAAATTCTTCCAATAAAATTTCACCAGGATGTATATTTTTTAATTTTTCCATTTTAAGAACTTTTAATGGTAATCTATAATTTCGACATTAGCAACATTTCCTTTTTCCCATATAAAAATGATCCGCCATTGACTGTTAATCCGAGTGCTGTAATAGGCATTCAAGTCGCCTTTTAATTTTTCTAATCGATTGGAAGGAGGAATGCTCAAATCTATTAAATCTTGAGAGTTATTAAGCATTCTTAGCTTTCTTCGGGCTATTTGTTGTATTTCTATTGATGGTTTTTTTACCACAATTCCATTCCATATTTTTTCAGTTTCTTTGGATCCAAATGAAATTATCATATCTTTTACGTTACTAACGTCAAAAGTAAGTAAAAAAAATTATTATTTCAGCCTAAAACCAACTATTTTTGCACCATCCTCCAAAAGGTGGATACACAACTAAAAACTACACCATGACAATTTTACTACTGGGTTCCGGCGGAAGAGAACATGCTTTTGCATGGAAAATGATTCAAAGCCCACTTTGTGACAAACTTTTTGTAGCACCGGGAAATGCTGGTACCGCTTCAATCGCAACTAATGTTGATATGAGCCCAACTGATTTTCACGCTATAAAAACGTTCGTGATTCAGGAAAAAGTAGCGATGGTTGTTGTAGGTCCAGAAGATCCATTAGTAAAAGGAATTTACGATTTCTTTCTTAACGATGATGATTTGAAACATATTCCAGTTATTGGTCCATCAAAAATAGGTGCGCAATTAGAAGGAAGTAAAGAATTTGCCAAAGAATTTTTGATTAAACATAATATTCCTACAGCCGCTTACGATAGTTTTACTGCTGAAACGGTTGAAAATGGATGTAAATTTCTTGAAACCTTGCAACCGCCTTATGTTTTGAAAGCAGATGGATTAGCAGCAGGAAAAGGTGTTTTGATTATTCAGGATTTGGCAGAAGCCAAAGAAGAATTACGAAACATGTTGGTTCACCAAAAATTTGGCGCAGCTAGTTCAAAAGTGGTTATCGAAGAATTCCTTGACGGAATAGAATTAAGTTGTTTTGTGCTGACTGACGGGAAAAGTTATAAAATTCTGCCAACGGCTAAAGATTACAAACGCATTGGTGAAGGCGACACGGGGTTAAATACAGGCGGAATGGGAGCAGTTTCTCCAGTTCCTTATGTTGACGCTGTTTTGATGGAGAAAATAGAAACTCGCATCGTAAAACCTACAATCGAAGGTTTTCAAAAAGATGGAATTCCGTACAAGGGATTTGTTTTTATTGGTTTAATCAATGTGAAAAACGAACCAATCGTAATTGAATACAACGTGAGAATGGGTGATCCGGAAACCGAAGTGGTTATTCCTAGATTGAAAACGGATTTAGTTGAATTATTTTTGGCTGTAGCCAATGAAAAACTAGATGAGATTACGCTGGAAGTTGACGAAAGAAGCGCTACTACAATAATGGTTGTTTCTGGTGGATATCCAGAAGAATTTGAAAAAGGAAAAGTAATTCAAGGATTAGAAAATATTACCGATTCGATTGTATTTCATGCGGGAACAAAATTAGTCAACGGCAATGTTGTGTCTAATGGAGGAAGGGTTTTGGCGGTAACGTCCTATGGAAATAATTTTGAAGAGGCCATAAAAAAATCTTACCAAAACATAGATAAACTTTGCTTTGATAAGATGTATTTTAGAAAAGATATTGGAAATGATTTAAAATAGTTTCCAATTATCGTTCACTTTTTTTAAATATTATTTTAAAAAAGAGTGAGCGGTAGTATCTTGGTTTTCTTCACCATTGTCTTGATGTAATTTCAATTGCAAAATCCAATAGACCATTGCTGCTGCGCAAATAATCATGAAAATCCAGTTGATAGTACTAGCTACAAACCAAGATTTCAGTTCTAAAGCGCGTAAAAAGTCAAGAGGAGCAAATAAAATGTTTACAAATAAGTATTCTATTCCTTCGAAAAATGCTTTCATAATGTATAAAATTAATTTTATTAATTGTTTTTAAAGGTTTCAGATTACAAAAAAGTTCATTTTCAATAATAATCTTTTGAACTTGCAGCCTTTCCTTTTAAACAAGTATTATATTTACAATCACAAAAGTATAAAATATCCTTATGATAACAAGTGTTTTTAAAAAATCTACTCCATTAAATTTATCTTTGGTCGTAATTTTAATACTGGTTTTCTTTTTAATGTATCAGTTTCAGGATCTTTCTTGGATGGGCTCGGGTATTTTAATTTTGAAAAAAGTAACAATCTTAGGTGTTTTATTAGCCTCAGTTTTAATTACAAATTTCGTTGCAAAGAAAAATGGATTGAGTAAAGACAGTAGCTACACCATTTTTTTTTATCTTTTATTCCTACTTTTTTTCCCCTCTGTACTCGATAATTTGAACCTCGTTGTTTCAAATTTCTTTATTCTATTGGCACTTCGGAGATTGATTTCTTTACAATCACTGAAAGCTTCCACAGAAAAAATATTCGATGCTTCATTATGGATTTTTGTAGCTGCTTTATTTCATTTTTGGAGTGTTCTATTTATTATACTTGTATTTATTTCGATACTTTTTCATGTTTCCAACGAGTTTAGAAATTGGGTATTACCATTTATCGCACTTTTTATCGTAGGAATTATTTCTTTGCTTTTATCTATGGTTTTCAATGTGAGTATCATTGAATTTATAAATAGAAACGTAGCAACTACTTTTGAGATTAATTATTTCACCAACAATTATCAAAATGCCGCGTTGTCCATTTATGCCACTATAGCCTTGTTTTTTGTAATATCTATGTTTGCAACCTTATCACACAGACCGGTACTTTTGCATACTTCATTCAAAAAAATTATAGTTTCATTTTTTATTGGAGTAGTAATTTTTGTGGTTTCTGCAAATAAAAGCAATGATTTATTGCTGTTTACTATTGCACCTTTGGCAATAATGGCAACAAGCCACATTGAAACACCGCAATCAAAGTTAAGTCAAGAAATAGCATTAGTTGTACTTATTGCTTGTAGTTTTTTTGCTTTTTTCTCGCAATTATAATTTTTGTCCAAAGGCCAAATCTCCAGCATCTCCTAGTCCTGGAATAATATAACTTTTCTCATCTAGCTTCTCGTCTAAGGTGGCAATCCAAAGATGACAATTTTCAGGTAAATGTTTCTCAAGATGAGCAATGCCTTCTGGAGCTGCTATAACAACAGCGACATGAATTTCTTTCGGGCTTCCTTGTTCCATTAATCGATTGAAAACAGCTACTATGGATTGTCCCGTAGCAAGCATAGGATCAATCAGTATTACATTTTTATTATTGATATCAGCAACTGCTTGATATTCGACTTTAATTTCAAAATAATCATCATTGTTAGGATGATGTCTGTAGGCTGAAATGAGACCATTTTCGGCACTGTCAAAATAGTTTAAAAAACCCAAATGCAATGGTAATCCAGCGCGTAGAATGGAGCATAAAACTAACTGATCTTTAATTTCAGTGGTTTTTTTTATGCCAAGTGGTGTTTGGATTTCGATGTCTTTAAAGTGTAATTCTTTACTCAATTCATAGGCCATTATTTCACCTATTCGCTCAATATTTCTTCGAAAACGCATACTGTCATTATGAATATTGATGTTTCTGATTTGCCCTAAAAAATGGTTCAGAACACTATTGTTTTCTGATAAAATATGAATTTGCATAATTTGAATTTTGGAATTAAACTTCTAAAGTTTTTTTTTATTCCATAAAAGTATAAAAAGTATCTTTGTATTTATAAAATATAAAAATATGTTTTCAAAATTAGCTTATTCCGTATTCGAACAAAGTATTAAGGATTATCATCAATTTGATAATGTAGATCAGCCTATAAACAATCCTTTTCCAAAAGATAAATTCGAACATTTATTATACCTGAAAAATTGGATTGACACCGTACAATGGCATTTCGAGGATATTATCCGTGACCCAAATATTGATCCTGTAGCCGCTTTGACATTAAAAAGAAGAATCGACGCCTCTAACCAGGAACGTACTGATATGGTAGAATATATTGATGGCTATTTCCTTCAAAAATACAGCAACGTAAAGGTAAAAGAGAATGCAAAAATCAACTCTGAAAGTCCAGCTTGGGCATTTGACCGGTTGTCTATTTTAGCTTTAAAAATTCATCACATGAATGAAGAAGCCACTCGTGCTGAAGCTTCACAAGATCATAGAGATAAATGTCAGACAAAATTGAACATTTTATTGGAACAAAGATCAGATTTATCAACGGCAATCGATGACTTATTAACAGACATTGAAAAAGGAGACAAATTCATGAAAGTTTACAAACAAATGAAAATGTACAATGATGATGAATTGAATCCTGTTTTGTACCAAAACAAGAAATAATTCGCATTTTTAAATTGCCAAAAAAAATCCAACATATAGCCGTCATGAGACTTTCCGCAATGGGAGATGTCGCCATGACGGTTCCTGTTTTACGGGCTTTTGTAAGTCAGTATCCGCAGATTAAAATCACGTTGGTTTCCAGACCATTTTTCAAACCATTTTTCGATGGAATTCCTAATATTTCTTTTTTTGCTTTCGATGAAAAAGAGCGGCATAAAGGAATTGCTGGATTGTTGCGATTGTTCCAAGATTTAAAAAAGCTGGATATCGACGCTTTTGCCGATTTGCACAACGTTTTGCGTTCTAAAATTATCAGATCGCTTTTTGCCTTGAGCGGAAAAAAAGTGGCTTCAGTTGACAAAGGTCGGGCAGCCAAAAAAGCATTGACGCAAGATGAGAATAAAGTTTTCAAGCAATTACCAACGATGTTTGAGAGACATGCAAAAGTATTTGAGGAACTTGGTTTTTTAGTTAATTTATCATCACGAAGTCTCGGGACAGAATTTCCCGAAAAAGCCGTTTTAAGCCCAGAAATTTTAAATTTAATTGGAGATAAAAACCAAAAACTAATTGGAATTGCGCCTTTTGCACAATACGATTCTAAAGTCTATCCGTTGGATTTAATGGAACAAGTCATAGTCGAATTGGCTTTAGACAAAAACAATACAATCTTGCTTTTTGGCGGCGGTAAAAAGGAAATCGAAATTTTAAATTCGCTTTCAAATAATAAGGAAAATGTCATAAATATGGCGGGTAAAATCAAATTTCAGCAAGAACTGCAACTCATCAGTAATCTGGACGTTATGCTTTCCATGGATTCCGGAAATGCACATATTGCGGCAATGCTAGGAGTAAAAGTTATAACCCTTTGGGGCGCAACACATCCGTATGCGGGATTTTTGCCTTTCAATCAACCGATGGAAAATGCTTTAGTTTCTGATAGAAATCGGTTTCCAAAAATCCCCACATCCGTTTATGGAAATATAAAAGTAGAGGGTTATGAGGACGCAATGAGAACGATTTTACCGGAGAAAGTAGTTTTAAAAATAAAAAATGCCCTTTTTAGCCATTAAGTTATTTAAGAAATAATGAAACTAAATTTCTTAATTGTTTAAAATTCAAAGCCAAATTTTCTCATCTTGACATCGCTTCAAAATATACCTTTTTAAATTCGAAATGGTTTCCTGATAATTTGGCGCATCATACCCAAAACGGTCATGTTCGGCTTGTTCTTTCTCGATAGCATGGCAGCCTTTTATAACTTCTTTTATCATATCAAGTATCGCTAATTCTTTTTTATTCTTTTTTATTCGTTTTTTGAAATTTGAATTATACGATTTTATCTTGCAATTGCTCACAATATTCCAATAGTTGCGCTACTTCTGGTTTGTCCAGAAGATGGGGTTTATTTTTAAAAAGTTCTCAAAGTTTTTTCATGTTGTTTGATCTCTAATTTAAAAATTCCAAGTTGGATATTCAAAATTATAAAGATTGAATATTCAACGTGGAACTTCGAATAATGAATTAATTCAGGTATTCCTAAACATCATCATAATCTATGTAAACACTGGTAGAGGTTGGATGCGCTTGACAAGTAAGAATCAGTCCTTCGGCAATTTCACCATCAGTCAAAATAGAGTTTTTAGTCATTTCTGCAGTTCCAGACGTCACTCTTGCCAAACAACTGCTGCATATTCCTCCTTGACAGGAATAAGGAGCGTCAATTCCTTGTTTTAAAGCGGCTTCAAGAATCGTCTGTTTTTTTGACATGTCAAAAGTCGTTTCTTCATCATCCACCATCACGGTGATTTTTGTATGACCTTCCAAATTTTCTTTTATAGCGTTCTCCGTGGAAGAAGTGGTGAAAAGCTCAAATTTTATAGCGGATTCTTTTACGTTTTTTTCTTTTAAAACAGAACTTACCAGATTAATCATTTCTTCTGGACCACACAAATAGAACTTATCAAATTCCAGTTCTTTGTGTTTGTTATTCAAAACAAAATTAACTGCCGATTTTTCTATGCGGCCAAATAATGCATTTTCTGCTTTGGCTTGACTGAAAACATAGTGCACAAAAAAGCGCCCGACATATTGTAATTGTAAATCGTGTAATTCTTGAAAGAAGATAGTTTCCTCAGGCGATTTATTACCGTAAACAAGCACAAAAGAACTTTTAGGTTCGTTTTTCAAAACCGACTTCAAAATAGATAGAACCGGAGTAATCCCGCTTCCTGCCACAAAAGCAACATAATTTTTTTGTCGTTCGGCTTGAGGATCAAATGTGAATTTTCCTTCTGGTGTTCCTACTTCCAGGGCGTCACCCGCTTTAAGTTTTGTATTTGCAAATTGAGAGAAAGCTCCATTTTTTACCGCTTTCACCGCAATTCGTAATTCCCCGCTTTCTGGCGACGAACAAATCGAGTAGGCACGACGAATTTCTTGTCCGTCTAATGTTAACCTTAAATTTAAGTATTGACCCGCAATAAATGAATAGTTGGGTTTTAATTCTGCAGGGACGTTAAAAAGTATGGAAACGGCATCTTTGGTTTCGCGTTTTACTTCTTTTATAATGAGTTTTAAAAAGGACGACATGTGATTATTTTTTTACAAAGATAGTAAACCGATATGTTTTCTAAGAGTGATATATTTTGAAATTTTTATACCTAATTTAATTATGTATAAGATTCTTATGTATATTTGTGTTCTAAACTTGAGATTGCTTCGTGCCTCGCAACGACAAAAAAATGAAAAATTCACAATTATATAAAGGAAGTTTGAATACCATAATCATGAAATTGCTGGAAGAAAATGGCAAGATGTACGGTTATGAAATCACCCAAAAAGTAAAAGCGATTACCCAAGGCGAATTGAACATTACCGAAGGCGCTTTATATCCTGCCTTGCATAAACTAGAAGCCGAAGGCATACTGGATGTGGAGATTGAAAAAGTGGATAACCGAATGCGGAAATATTATAAATTAACTGAAAAAGGAACCACAGAAACCGTAAACAGACTCTCAGAACTGGAAGATTTTATCCGAAATATGCAGAGTTTAGTGAATCCAAAACCGAATTTAGAATTTTAATTTTTTTAGAAATGAAATTAACCACAGTACAAATCACCCAAATAGAAGAAACTTTAGTTTTAAACGGTCTAAAATATGACGACATAAAACTAGAAGTTACGGATCATATTGCTTCAGAAATAGAATTTTTAATGGAAGAAAACACACTTTCATTTAATGAAAATTTAAAAATTGTTTTCGGAAAATGGAAGCCACAATTAAAATCTACAACTTATGGTTTATTGCTTGGTTATGCTTATTCAGGACCAAAGATTGCAATGGAAAAAATGGCAGATTTCTCTAAATCGGAGTTGAAATGGGGTTTTGTTTTGAGTATTTTTAGCGCATCGATTATCGTGATAATTAATAAAATATTTAACAACATCAATTTCTTATTAATGCTCGGAATAATTGTAAAAACATTATTATTTGCAATTACATTGCTAATTATTTACTATCGAGTTATTCTTTCAAAATCGAATTGGCGAACCACTTATTCCGTAATGTTTAAAAGAAGAATATACTTGACTTTGGCACATTCAATTTCTATATGGTCTGGGATTTTCCCAATAGTACCGTTGAACAAAAGCTCAGAAGTTAAAATATTTTCTTTGATTATTCCATTAATACTTATATTGTATGGTTTAAACAGCTTAAGATTTCTGCACAAACACTTTCAAATAGAAAAAAAACTATCTATTTCCAACTCATGAAACTAACTCAAGAACAAATAACACAAATAGAAAAAACTTTAGTTTTAAACGGTCTTAATTGTGAAGATTTAAAACTGGAAGTTACGGATCATATATCCTCAGAAATAGAAATTCTTATGGATGAAAACGACCTTTCATTTAAAGAAAACGCACAAATGGTTTTTGAAAAATGGAAGCCGCAATTACAACCTTCTTTTTCATTTTTAATTGGTTTTACGAATCCTAAAATAATGACTTCCAAATGTCATGAATTATTAAAAAAGCAGTTGTTAATTGTAATTTCTGTAGCTACTTTGATTGCAAGTTCAGTATTGTTATTGGTAAGAAATTCAAGTTTTATAACCGTTCCCACAAACATTGAACAAGTTTTTAAATCTTTTATTCTTGTCGAATTTTGCTTGGTTATTTTAGTTTGGGCTTTACTTTGGAAATCAAAGAGACAAACAACGTATAGTTATTTGATGAAGAAGAAAAGCGCTGGTCTGATCATCTTTCTTCTATTGTTAGGAATTGGCGTATTTCCAATTCGTTTGAACCATCCAGACACGAAAATTGCTTTTTCATCTATTTTTTTTGCAATAATTTACGTTTTATTAGCGGGATTTTATTTGCAATTGGCGCAGAAACATTTTCAATTTGAAAAAAAATTATCCAATACTTTAGCATGAAACTAAATCAAGAACAAACCCAACATATTTTCAACTATTTTGCTTCATTTGATATCAAGTGGTACGAGCTTCAACTAGAATTCACAGATCACATGGTAAGCAGTATGGAGGAAATTTGGGAGAAAGATCCAAATTTAACTTTTGAACAAGTTAAACAGTTTACTGCAAATAAGTTTATAGGGGATTCTAGTTTTAAGACAATTGAAAAGGAACGAAGAAAAATTCTTAGTAAAGAATTATCTAGAGAGCACAGAAAAATGATTGCAAAGTATTTAACATTTCCAAAAATCATCGGTAGTGTTTCATTAGTTTATTTAGCGTATACTTTCTCAGCTTATTTTGTTAGTCCTCAGAAATATTTAGCGGTATTATTTTCTTCTTTATTGCTTGTTGGTTTACCATTACTTTATTATTGGTGGAAAAGCAAAGAAATTGATGGCAATCAATTTTTGACTTTGCAAACCTTGAATCCGCACCTTTTAGTGTTTTCATTTCCATCTTTAGGAATGAATATCACAATACAATTAAAACAAGAATTATTGGAATATCAATGGCTCGTATTACTTTTTTGTTGTTTGTGGGTGGTGGAATTATTATTTATGATTACAGCAATTCATATTCAAAAAACGACTATTGCAAAAATCAAAAAACAATATCAACTTTCATGATTTTTTGTAACAATTTGAACATTCCCACAAATTTGTCATGCTGAGGAACGAAGCATCTCTACAAGTTGCTAAAGCTAATACAAGAACAACGAATTAAAAAAATGAATTTTAATTGTATACGTACAAAACTCAAACAGTGAAGATGCTTCGTTCCTCAGCATGACAAAAAAGAGAGAAAAAAATTAGTAACACAATACAAATTAAAACATAAATAATTAAGACTAATTTTACTACCAATCAAAAAATAAAACGAATTATAAATGTCAACCATATACTTCCACAAATTTGTCATGCTGAGGAACGAAGCATCTCCAAAAAATTGGCAAATCACTTTTAAAGCGAAAAAAGATGATTAAATTTCAAGAAGGGTACCATACGTATTATATTTACATTTTGACTAACAAAGCGAAAACGGTTTTATATACTGGCGTTACAAATAATTTAAAAATTCGATTACAGCAGCACAAAGAATCCTTGAATCCTAATTCGTTTACAGCCAAATATAATGTTCATTTTTTGTTGTATTTCGAAAAATTTGCTTGGATTCAATTAGCAATTGCAAAAGAAAAAGAAATTAAAGGCTGGAAAAAAGACAAGAAGATTACATTAATTAAAACAATTAATCCGGAGTTAAATTTTTTGGACCACTGTTTTGAATAACCAAGCAGAGATGCTTCGTTCCTCAGCATGACAAAAGAAGTAAGAAAATCTTAAGCGACAAATAACTTTCAAGAATACCAAAACATATCATGAAACTAACCACCTCACAAATTGACCACCTTTTCACTTTCACCCGCCAGCATTATGTAGAATGGTATGACTTGCAATCGGAATTAGTGGATCATTTAGCGAATGCCATTGAAACCGAATGGGCACAAAATCCTAAACTTACTTTTGATGAAGCTTTGAACAAAGAATTTAAGAAGTTTGGCGTTTTTGGGTTTATGGACGTAGTGGAAAAACGACAAGCCGTTTTGGGTAAAAAATACAACGGTTTGGTTTGGCAACATTTTAAAGATTTTTTTGGCATCCCAAAGATTGTATTGACGATAGCTATGACGCTAGTTTTATACAGTATTCTCAAAATAAGTCGGTACAACGAATGGATTTTTATCGGGTTTTACCTCATTTTGATTGGGTTTACATTTTACGAAATTTTCAAAAACAATAAAATCAAAAAAAGAAAAAAGCAAACCAAAGAAAAAAGATGGCTTTTTGAAGAAATAATAAATCAATATGGAAGTTTTTCATGCGCTATCATTTTTCCATTTAACTTCTTCGTTTCAATCTTTAATCATTCCGAAAAGTATTTGGGTAATGAAATCTGGACACTAGGTTTGAGTTTCTTTCTGGTAGTTCTTGGTCTGTTGATTTTCATCATTTTTAAAATTATTCCATCCAAGGCAGAAGACTATTTACAAACTACCTATCCCGAATATAAATTAGAAAAGCTGTAACATTTTTCCGTCTTTATCTACTTACAATAAAACCAAACCACTAAATTATGTTTAAACGCTTTATTTATCTCGAATGGAAGGCTTTTACACGGTCAGCTTCTTTCGCAACTAATTTGGGACTAAAAATTCTAATGTTATTTCTTATTGCTTATTTTTCTGTGGCTTTCTTGGCCTTGGGAATTGGAGCATTTTACATTCTTAAGGAAATGAAACTTGATCCATTAGTAACGGTAAATAAGTTTCTGATTTATTACTTCCTGCTGGATTTAATAATTCGTCTTTTATTACAAGCTATTCCGGTAATGAACATTAGACCATTATTAATTTTACCAATAAAAAAACCAACAATTGTGCATTTCTCTTTGGGAAAGACAATTTTGTCCTTTTTTAATTTTGTTCATGCTTTTTTCTTTATTCCATTTACAATTGTATTAATTATAGAAGGATATGATGTTGTGAGTTCGGTACTTTGGTATTTGGCAATGATTTCATTAATTTACATCAATAATTTTCTCAATATTTTATTGAACAACAAAGACAATTTGTTTGCCATTTTCGTTGGGATTGTACTTGTTTTAGGAGGTTGTCAGTATTATAAATTTTTTGATATTACCAATTATACTTCTTTGTTTTTCGATGCATTGTTTCATACAAAATGGATGTTTTTGTTTCCTGTTATGGCTTTAGTGGGATTATATTATTTCACTTTCCATTTTTTTAAAAATAATTTATACTTAGATGCGGGACTTTCGACTAAAAACAAAATTGCCAAAACAGAGGATTTGACTTGGTTAAACCAATTTGGGACTTTGGGAACGTTCTTAAAAAACGACATCAAATTAATCAAAAGAAACAAAAGATCGAAAACCACCGTTATCATGAGTGTGGTGTTTTTATTTTATGGATTGTTATTTTTTAAAACGAATGGTTTATATAATCCGGTGATGCACATTTTCGCAGGAATATTTGTCTCGGGAGGATTCTTATTCACTTTCGGTCAATTTGTACCGAGTTGGGACAGCGCTTATTATCCGCTGATGATGACACAAAACATCCCTTACAAAGGATATTTGAGTTCAAAATGGTGGCTGATTGTAATTGCAACCTTTATTTCGACAATTTTAGCGTCGTTTTATTTGTATTTTGGTTGGCAGGTGTATCTTACAATTGTCGTTGGGGCGATTTATAACATTGGAGTAAATTCGCACTTGGTACTTCTTGCCGGCGCTTACACGAAAACACCAATAGATTTAGATTCTACCAAAGGCGCTTTTGGAGACAAAAAAGCATTTAATGTAAACACAATGTTGATTTCACTTCCAAAATTGCTACTGCCTTTGGGACTTTATTGGATTGGTTCCAAAATTATGGATCCCAATTTGGGTCTGGCTTTAGTAGCCATTGCAGGATTAATAGGTTTTGCTTTGAAAGATAAAGTCTTCTCCCTAATCGAAAAAATCTATAAAACCGAAAAATATAAAACCATTGATGCTTACAAGCAGAAATCATAAAAACCGTCTATCTAATATCGTATTTCTAAAATCGTAAATCAAAATGATACAAGTAAACAACCTTTCAAAAACATATAACGGAACAACAGTTCTAAACATTGAAACTCTTGAGATTCCAAAAGGACAAAGCTTTGGTTTAGTAGGAAATAATGGAGCCGGAAAAACCACATTTTTCAGTTTGTTATTGGATTTAATCCAACCTTCAACGGGAAATATTATCAATAATAATGTTCAAGTAAATACGAGTGAAAACTGGAAACCGTTTACCGCTTCTTTTCTGGACGAAAGCTTTTTAATAGGTTACTTAACACCCGAAGAATACTTTTATTTCATTGGCGATTTACGTGGTCAAAACAAAGCCGATATTGATGCATTGCTGGCTAAACACGAAGAGTTTTTTAACGGTGAAATCCTTAAAAACAAAAAATATTTACGCGATTTGTCCAAAGGAAACCAAAAGAAAGTGGGGATTATTGCTACGCTTATTGGAAATCCGGAAGTGGTAATTCTAGACGAACCCTTTGCTAATTTAGATCCAACGACGGTAAATAGATTAAAGAAAATCATCAAAGAACTGGCTGAAAATCCCGAAATTACTGTTCTGGTTTCAAGTCATGATTTATTGCATACGGTGGAGGTTTGCGATAGAATTGTAGCACTAAACAAAGGAGAAATCGTAAAAGATATTCAAACCTCTAGAGAGACACTTCAAGAGCTGGAAATGTTTTTTGCGGTTTAAAATTTAAATTAGCGAGTACATACAAAACAGTTTACCGCTAATTCGCTAATTACATTTATTAATTCGTGAATTAGCGGTTTATTTTTAGTAAGTCAAATTAAAATTTATAGCATTCAAGCCTGGAAGAATTTATTTTGGGCGTGACCCGGAAAGAAAAATTCCGGGTCGGGCTTTTGTTTCAATTAAAATATCATAATGGAATCTTTACCTAAAACAGCAATAATAAATACCTAACAGCCACTGGCTGTTCTCCTCTTAATCTCAAATCTCACGCGAAATCGGGAATCAAAAAGAAACCTAATAATTTCCACACTATCAAAAAGAAACGTATTTTTACAAGTCATTATACTAAAAAGTATTTTTGAAAGTTAATTGATAAAAACGTTTACCATTGAAAACCAATACATTTAGACAACTATTTTCTATAGGATTTTTGCTCTTTTTGATAGCATGTTCTACCAAGAAGGATACTTTTTTGGCTAGAAAATCCCATGCTTTAAGTACTAAATACAACATTTTATACAACGGTCAAATAGGACTGGATAAAGGTGTAGTAGGTATAAAAGCCGGCAGCCGCGATAATTTTTGGAAACGTTTGCCAATTGAAAAAATGCAAATGAAAGAAGAGTTCGTTGCAGGAGAAAAACCCAAAAATGCTGATTTTGAATTGGCGGAAAGCAAAGCCACAAAGGCAATTCAGAAACATTCGATGAACATTGACGGAAGAGAAAAAAATAGCCAAATTGATGAAGCCTATTTATTGCTTGGTAAATCTCGATATTACGACCAAAGATTTGTTCCCGCATTAGACGCGTTCAATTACATCTTATACAAATATCCAAACAGTAGCAATATTTACGAGGCCAAAATTTGGCGTGAAAAAACCAACATGCGTTTAGGAAATGATGCATTGGTGGTTAAAAATATATCCAAACTTCTAGACGAACAAAAACTAAGCAATCAGGTTGTGGCAAATGCCAATGCACTTTTATCAGAAGCTTTCTTGAATTTGGAGGAAAAAGACAGTGCAGTAGCAAAACTAAAAATAGCCGAAAAGTACACCAAAGTAAAAGCTGAAAAAGCCAGATATCGTTTTATACTGGGACAATTGTATGAAGAACTAGGGAAAAAAGATAGCGCAATATACAGCTACCAGTCCGTTATTGACATGAAAAGAAAAGCGGCAAGAGAATATGTTATTCAATCCCAAGTCAAAAAAGCACAACTGTTTGATTATGAAAAAGGAGATACCACGTCTTTTGTAAATACATTCAATAAGCTACTTGCAGATCGAGAAAACCGACCTTTTTTAGATGTAATTTATTACCAAATGGGTGTTTTTCATGATAAAAACAACAACCAGAAACAAGCGTTAAAATATTACAACTCTTCACTTAAAAAAGCAACCACAGACCAATATTTAATTGCGTCAAATTACCGAAATTTAGGAAATATGTATTTCAAAAATACGGATTATCCTATGGCTGCGAAGTATTACGACAGTACGTTAGTAAAACTGGACATTAAAACCAGAGAATATCTTTCGATTCAAAAAACCAGAAAAAATTTAGATGAAGTTATAGAATACGAATCTATTGCCAAAAGAAATGACAGTATTATTAACGTCGCTTCTTTGTCGGAAACGGATCGTGTTTTATATTTTGAAAAATACATTGATACTTTAAAAAAATCGGATGAAAAGAAAAAAATTTCAGAAGAGAAAGAAAAAGTAAGAATTGAAACGATAGAAAGAAATACTAAACCCGCTACAATTGATGCAGCTGTTGCGGGGCAAGATATAGGAAAGCCCAAAAAAGCATCCTTGTCACCTCCTTCCATTGCAGATGTTGCCAGTAATCAAGCCAGCGCGTTCTATTTTTATAATCCTACCACCGTATCCTTTGGAAAAGTGGAATTTAAAAAATTGTGGGGAGAACGGTCTTTGGGCGGAAATTGGCGATTGTCCACCACTAAAAATAGTGTAACCGTGAATGACACTTTAAATGGGAATAAAATACCGACAGATAATAAAGTAGTAGAGGAAAATATAATTGAAAAATACTCGACTGATTTTTATATAAAACAACTTCCAAAATCAAAAGCGGAATTAGACAGTATTGTAAAAGAACGCAATTTTGTCTATTATCAACTTGGTGTTGTTTATAAAGAAAAATTCAAAGAATACAATTTAGCGAGCAGTAAATTAGAGCAATTATTGACATACAATCCGGAGGAAAAACTAGTGCTTCCTTCAATGTACAACTTGTTTAAAATTTACCAGATTACTGATGCAAACAAAGCCGAAGAAATGAGAAAAAGAATATCTTCTCAATACCCGGATTCTCGCTATGCGCAAATTATAAACAATACAAATTTGAATGAGGCTGCAGCCAATGCAACTCCAGAAAGCGAATATAACAAATGGTATAAGCTATATAAGGAAGGAAACTATGCTGTTGTTTTAGAAAAATCAGATGCACTGATTAGTCAGTTTTCCGGGGACGAAATTGTGTCTAAATTTGAATTGCTTAAAGCAAATACTATTGGAAAACTAAGAGGATTAATTGCCTATAAAAACGCATTGCAATATGTGGCGGATAATTATCCAAATAGTGAGGAAGGCAAAAATGCACAAGAAATAGTGACGACTCAAATCCCATTTTTGGAACAAATGAGTTTTAATACCACGGATACCAAAAACTGGAAAATTCTTTATAAAGTTGGGAATCGAGAAGATAAAAACACTAAAATAATAGAAGAAAAAATCAAGAAATTAATCTCAGACGAAAATTATCAAAACCTGACTTATTCGTATGATGTATATACCGAAAAAGAAAATTTCATAACCATTCATGGGATTAATTCTGAAGTTTATGCAAATGCAATAACTAGAACTTTAAAAGAAGATAAAAAATATAAGGTGGAGGAACCGGCTATTGTAGTTTCTAATGATAACTACAAAGTAATTCAAATCAAGAAAAGTCTTGAAGTGTATTTAGCACCCAAAAATCCTTAGCCATGTTTGATAAAAAACCAAAATCGTACACGGATCTTTTAGGAAAAACCAACAGAATAGTGGAAGGAACCACTATAAATGGAGATATTGTTTCTCAGGCAGATTTTAGATTGGATGGAGCATTAAACGGAAATTTTCAATCCAGCGGAAAAATAGTTATTGGGCCAGCAGGAAGTGTTACAGGAGATATTATTTGCAAAAATGCAGACATTGAAGGTAAATTTGACGGCAAGATTCAAGTGACAGAAATCCTGAATGTAAAAGCAAAAGCAAGTATTCATGGCGAAGTTATCTGCGGGAAACTGGCAGTTGAGCCTGGTGCTGATTTTAGCGCCTCTTGTACCATGAAAACCAATATAAAAAATCTAATGCTAAATGATGGACAACAAACCCAACAAAAAACAAGCTAGTAAATGGATTGCCTTGATTAATATTCCAATTCAAATGGGAGTAATCATCTTTCTGTTTTCTTATCTTGGGAATTGGTTAGATGAAAATCATCCTAGTCCTAAATTATATTACAATAAAATTCTGATTATGATTGGTGTCGCATTAGCCTTATACAATGTTATACGACAAGTAAAGGAAATCAACAAATCAGAGTAAATCCCCATAGAACAAATCTAAATCCCCAGAAGACCAAGAGTCGTTTTGACTTTTTGGTAAAATAAAATCTAATGAATTTTAAAAATTACAAACCGGTACTGAATTTATTGTTGTTAACAGTGGTAGCTTATGCACTCCATAAAACTATTTTTTATAGTTTCAATATATATGATGCAGCATTTCATTATTCGCTAGAAACGCTTTATTTAATATTTTCAGTGTTATCCATTATTGTCCTTGTCGTTTTGTTGAAGGTAAAAGAACGAAGTTTTGACAATGTTGGAATGTCATTTCTACTCAGCACAAGTGTTAAAATGGTGGTTTGTTATTTGATTTTAAGGCCGGTATTGCAAGCCTCAAGTCAGAATAATGGCATTGAGAAAAAGAATTTTTTCGCAATGTTTATTCTCTTTTTAGCAATGGAAACCATTCTTACAATACGAATATTAAACAAAAATCAATAAACAAGGAGTTTTATAAGCAGAATGTCCGAAAAATAATTTTTTATATGCTTTTGAATATTAATAAAAAATGTACCTTTGCACCAAATTTTAGAAACGTAATAAATTAAGATATTTAACTGTTATGGTGATTTCAAACAAACCGCTTAGATTTATAATAGCGACTTTAGTAGCCTGTCTTCCTTTAATTAGTTTTGCAAATCCGCAAGTGGATTCTGTGAAAGTACAAACGGAAGTTGCTCTTTCAGCAACGGAAAAAAGCCAGGAAGAAGCTCATGCTGAACCAACGGATGTTAAATCTAAAATCAGAGCATTTATTGGTCATCACGTTTTAGATTCTCATGATTTTACTTTCTTTTCAGATGAAGTAGAAGGAAAACATTACGGTTTTTCTTTACCTGTTATTCTTTGGGATAATGGATTGCAATTTTTCTCCTCTTCTAAATTTGAACATGGTGAAGCAGTAGCTGAGTCCAATGGGAATTTCTACAAAATAAACCATCACGACGGTAAAATATACAAAACTGATGCTTCGGGAACAATAACTGAGAACGAAGAAACAGGTCATCCAACAAACGTTCGTCCAATCGATTTCTCTATTACAAAAACGGTTTTTTCTATACTATTGGCTTCCCTAATAATGTTTTTATTATTCACTGGTTTAGCAAAATCATATTCCAAAAACAAAGGAATTGCTTCTGGAGTTGGAAGAATATTTGAGCCGGTTGTTTTATACATCCGTGATGAAATTGCTATTCCAAACATTGGTGAAAAACACTATAAGAAATACATGAGTTATTTATTGACCATATTTTTCTTTGTTTTATTCTTGAACATATTTGGATTGATGCCTTTCGGAATTAATGTAACTGGAAATTTAACCGTTACATTTGCATTGGCAATCCTGACATTTTTAATTACAAACCTTACGGCAAATAAAAATTACTGGGGTCATATTTTCTGGATGCCTGGAGTGCCTAAAGCGATGCGAATAATTTTGGCTCCTATTGAATTGTTAGGAATTTTTATTAAACCTTTTTCATTGATGATACGTTTGTATGCAAATATTTTTGCAGGTCATATTGTACTGATGAGTATTATTGGTTTAATGTTTATTTTCAAAAGCTGGTTAGGAAGTAGTTTGTCTTTTGGATTGTCATTCGTGCTTTCCATACTTGAAATATTGGTAGCTTTTTTACAAGCGTATATTTTCACCATGTTATCTGCTTTGTACTTTGGTTCAGCTGTAGAAGAGCATCATCACGAGGAAGCTCATTAATTTGTCGAAAGTCAAATGTCGAAAGTTTAAAAGTCACGGTAATAATGGACTTTAGACTTTAAGACATTACAACTTTAGACTCAAAAAAAGAATGTTTAATTTTTAATATATATATTATGCAAATTCCAACTATTGTAGG
Organism: Flavobacterium sp. CG_9.10; assembly: GCF_015752245.1. Classification (NCBI taxonomy): domain Bacteria; kingdom Pseudomonadati; phylum Bacteroidota; class Flavobacteriia; order Flavobacteriales; family Flavobacteriaceae; genus Flavobacterium; species Flavobacterium sp. CG_9.10. The sequence goes on along the minus strand of NZ_JADOVD010000015.1, from coordinate 32,091 downwards.
AGCAGGGTTAATTGTAATCGGAGCAGGTTTAGGTATTGGTAGAATTGGTGGTTCAGCAATGGACGCTATTGCTCGTCAACCAGAAGCTTCTGGAAAAATCCAAACAGCTATGCTTATCGCAGCTGCACTTATTGAAGGTATTGGTTTCGCTGCGTTGTTCGCATCTTAATTAAAACTTAAAAAACAATAGTTGCAACGGTTGGTTGTAACTATTGTTTTTAAAATTAAAACATTACCAATTGCTTTTTTATGAGCAATTAAAAAATCATAATTTAAAATTTATAATTATATATAATGGATAAGTTAATAAATCAGTTTGAGTTAGGTTTGTTCGTTTGGCAAGTATTAATATTTGTTGGATTAATATTCTTATTGAAAAAATTCGCTTGGAAACCAATTCTTGATGCAGTTAATGATAGAGAAGAAGGAATCAAAAATGCACTACTTTCTGCTGAAAATGCTAGAAAAGAAATGCAAAATCTTCAAGCTGACAATCAACGTATTTTACAAGAAGCAAGATTAGAGCGTGACAACATGCTTAAAGATGCTCGTGAAATGAAAGAGAAAATGGTTGCTGATGCTAAAAATGAAGCGCAAGTTCAAGGTCTGAAAATGATTGAACAAGCAAAAGCAGCAATCGAAGGTGAAAAAAATGCAGCTATGGCTGAATTGAAATTACAAGTTTCTACTTTGTCATTGAGTATTGCAGAAAAATTATTGAAAGACGAATTGTCTAACAAAGAAGCTCAAACTAAATTAGTTGAGAAATTGTTAGGTGACGTAAAACTGAACTAATTATGGCTAGTACAAGAGCAGCAATTCGTTATGCAACAGCAATTTTAGATTTGGCAAACTCAAAAGGTGTTGCTGAAGTTGTGAATAACGATATGAAATTGATTGCTTCAACAATCAACGGAAACTTAGAATTGAGTACTTTTATTCAAAATCCAACTTTGAAAGTTGAAGCTAAAGAGAAAGCGCTTTTAGAAGTTTTTGCAGGTATTGATGTAGTTACTCAAGGGTTATTTCATTTGTTATTTGAAAACAAAAGATTTGAAATTCTAGAAGGTATCGCTACAGAATACAGTAAATTATCTGACGTGATGAACGGTATTGAAGTAGCTAAAGTTACTACAGCCATTCCTATGGATGATGCATTAGAAGCTAAAGTTAAAGCTAAAATTGCAACACTTTCAGATAAGAAAATTACAATTGAAAATATAGTAGATGCTTCTATCATAGGAGGGTTTATTCTAAGAATAGGCGACAAGCAGTATAATGCTTCAATTGCCAACAGATTACAAGTATTAAAAAGAGAGTTAAGTAATTAGTTTTATTGCACATTTAAGTGTCTAAATTATAAATTAAGATGGCGGAAATCAAACCTGCTGAAATTTCAGCAATATTAAGAAAGCAAGTAGAAGGTTTTGAATCTGGTGCTACACTAGAAGAAGTAGGAACAGTACTTCAAGTTGGAGATGGTATTGCTCGTGTTTACGGGCTTTCTAATGTTCAATACGGAGAATTAGTAGAGTTTGACAATGGATTAGAAGCTATTGTTTTGAATCTTGAAGAAGACAATGTAGGTGTGGTACTTTTAGGACCATCAACAGGAATCAAAGAAGGTTCAACTGCTAAAAGAACACAACGTATTGCTTCTCTTAAAGTAGGAGAACAAATGGTAGGTCGTGTAGTAAACACTCTTGGTTTTCCAATTGATGGAAAAGGACCAATAGGTGGAGATTTATACGAGATGCCTTTGGAAAGAAAAGCTCCTGGAGTTATCTTCCGTCAACCAGTTACTGAGCCATTACAAACAGGTATTAAAGCAGTAGATGCTATGATTCCAGTTGGTCGTGGACAACGTGAGCTAGTTATTGGTGACCGTCAAACAGGTAAATCAACTGTTTGTATCGATACTATCTTAAATCAAAAAGAATTTTACGATGCAGGAAAACCTGTATTTTGTATATATGTTGCAATTGGGCAAAAAGCTTCAACTGTAGCAGGAATTGCTAAAATGTTAGAAGAAAAAGGTGCAATGGCTTACACCATAATTGTTGCAGCTAACGCTTCTGATCCAGCTCCTATGCAAGTGTATGCTCCTTTCGCAGGTGCTGCAATTGGAGAATATTTTAGAGATTCAGGTCGTCCAGCTTTAATTGTTTATGATGATTTATCTAAACAAGCGGTTGCGTATCGTGAAGTTTCTCTTTTATTGAGAAGACCACCGGGACGTGAAGCATATCCTGGAGACGTTTTTTACTTACACAGTCGTTTATTAGAGCGTGCTTGTAAAGTAATCGCAGATGATGGAATTGCTAAAAACATGAATGATTTACCAGATTCATTGAAATCAATTGTAAAAGGTGGTGGTTCATTGACTGCTTTACCAATTATTGAAACTCAAGCTGGTGACGTTTCTGCATATATCCCAACAAACGTAATTTCGATTACAGATGGTCAAATTTTCCTTGATGGAGATTTGTTTAACTCTGGGGTTCGTCCAGCGATTAACGTAGGTATTTCGGTATCTCGTGTTGGTGGAAATGCACAAATTAAATCAATGAAAAAAGTGGCTGGTACATTAAAACTAGATCAAGCACAATTCCGTGAATTGGAAGCGTTTGCTAAATTTGGTTCTGATTTAGATGCTGTTACTTTAAACGTAATTGAAAAAGGAAAAAGAAACGTTGAAATCTTGAAACAAGGTTTGAACGATCCTTATACTGTTGAAGACCAAGTTGCAATTATCTATGCTGGTTCTAAAAACTTATTGAGAAATGTTCCTGTGAACAAAGTAAGAGAATTTGAGAAAGATTTCTTGGAATTCTTGAACAACAAACACAGAGCTACTCTTGATGCGTTGAAAGCAGGAAAATTAACAGACGAAATTACAGATGTAATCGAAACTGTAGCAAAAGAATTATCAGCAAAATATAACTAAAAAGTACTAAGTAAGGAGTATTAAGTATCTAGATTTTCTAGGTACTTAATACTTAATACTTAAATCTTCATACTTACAAAACAATGGCAAATTTAAAGGAAATCCGTAATAGAATTACTTCCGTTTCATCTACGATGCAAATTACATCGGCAATGAAAATGGTTTCTGCAGCAAAGCTAAAGAAAGCACAAGATGCAATCACAGCAATGCGCCCTTATGCCGAAAAATTAACGGAATTATTGCAAAATCTTTCTGCTACACTAGAAGGTGATGCGGGCGGAGAGTTTACAACACAACGTGAAATCAAGAAAGTATTACTTGTTGTAGTAACTTCTAATAGAGGTTTGGCAGGTGCTTTTAACACGAATGCAATTAAAGAAGCTAAAAATCGTGCAGCCTTTTACGAAGGTAAACAAGTGGATATTTTTGCTATTGGAAAAAAAGGAAATGATGTTTTGAGTAAAACGCTTTCAGTTGTTGATAATCAAAGTGCTATTTTTGACACCTTGACTTTTGACAATGTAGCTTTAATTTCAGACATGTTGACTCAGAAGTTTGTTTCTGGTGAATATGACAAAATCGAATTGATTTACAATCAGTTTAAAAATGCAGCGACACAAATTGTACAAACAGAACAATTTTTGCCACTTGCACCTATTAAATCGGATAAACCAGTTTCTACTGGAGATTATATTTTTGAACCTTCAAAAGAAGAGATTGTATTGACTTTGATTCCAAAATCATTGAAAACACAATTGTACAAAGGGATTCGTGATTCATTTGCATCAGAACATGGCGCTCGTATGACCGCTATGCACAAAGCAACGGATAACGCAACCGAATTGAGAAATCAATTAAAACTGACTTACAATAAAGCACGTCAAGCTTCGATTACTAATGAGATCCTAGAGATCGTTGGTGGAGCGGAAGCATTGAACGGATAAGAAAAATAGTATCTAATATATTTAAGAGGTATGCTAAGGCGTACCTCTTTTTTTTTGATTAAATTTATAGCGTAAAACAATAGTAGATTTAGAATGAAATTAGAAATTAAAGAACTGATTACAAAAGAGGAAATGCTAGCCCAATTTGAAGTAATGCAGCATTTATATACCAAATTTACTTTAGAAAAGTATGAATCCTATCTTACTGAGATGATTCCACATAATTACAAGCAAGTAGCTGTCTTTGAAGGTGATGTTTGTGTCGGTATTTCGGGATTGTGGTCGGGAACTAAACTCTGGTCGGGCAAGTATTTAGAAATAGATAATTTCATTGTTCATCCTGATCATCGTTCGAAAGGTATTGGTAAAATGATGACCGATTATATTGATGCTAAGGCTAAAGAGACGGGCTGTACGATGATTGTTTTGGATGCTTTTACTGGAAATTACACGGCACACCGTTTTTATTACAACCAAGGCTATGTTCCAAAAGGGTTTCATTTCTTAAAAATATTAAATGAAGAAGGATTAAGCTAAAGCTCCGAGCTATGAAAACTTATTTAAATATTTTATTTTTTTTATTAATTGTAATTAGTTTGGCTTTTTGCGCTTCAAAAGGTGATTTGCAAACTATATTTCCACAAAAAATAAAATCGGTTTATTACCAAAGAATAATTGGTGGGCGGGAGCAAGCAGGAAACGGAACTAATTTTTATATCGAATTTTACGTTCCATTGTCCAAAGATATTCAGTTGGTTAAAATCTATTTTCAAAAACAGGAGGCTAGTTTTGAACAAGTAAATGGGACTATTTTTGTAGCTCATTTGTATTCAAAAAATAGAATTCCAGATTTGATTTTAGACAGTGATAGCATTAAAGAATACGGGAATCAAGCACCTATTATTACTAAGCCAAAATTTGCTTTGAAACCAACGGAAGCATTGTTGGAATATAAAAGTAATGGAAAAGCCCGTTTTTTCAATGTTAAGAACCCCAAAGAAGAGCCAATGATTAGCGATCCAAGTATGATTAAACCAAAGAAATAGTTATTTTTGTTTTCTTAATATTAATAGACATACTATTTTGAGTTTATATAAAAATCTTTTTAAACAGACTGCTATTTATGGATTAGCAACGGTTTTGCCGAGAATAATCAGTTTTTTATTAAATCCATTGTTTGTTATTTATTTACCAAACAAAAGCGAAATGGGAGAAGTTTCTGTGATTTTCTCGTATTTAGTTTTCTTTAATGTCATTTTATCTTATGGAATGGAAACCGCTTTTTTTAGATTTTTCAATACAGAAGAAAACAAGAAAAATGTAATATCTACCTCAACTCTTACCCTTTTTTGGTCTTCTTTAGGCTTTTTAGTTATTGCATTATTGTTTAGAAGAACACTTTCTGAATGGGCAAATATCAACCTAGAATACATCACATATACTATTTGGATTTTGACACTTGATGCATTGGCAATTATCCCATTTTCAAAATTGAGGGCTGAAAAAAAACCTTTAAAGTATGCAGCAATTAAAATTGGTAATGTTTCCGTTAATTTTTTGCTGACAGTCTTTTTCCTTGCTTTTTTGCCAAAACTAGTTCATCAAAACCCTAATGGTTTTTTTAAAACTATTTATCTTGAAAACTTCCAGATAGGTTATATTTTCATTTCGACTCTTGTAGCCAGTTTGCTTACTTTTATTGTTTTAATTCCAAACTACTTAAATATTTCGTGGAAATTTGATTACTCATTATGGAAAAAAATGATGAATTATGGTTTTCCAATTTTAATAGCAGGAATTGCATTTGCAATAAACGAGCATTTTGATAAAATTCTTTTAGATTGGCTTCATGTTTCCAAATCTGATATTGGGGCCTATTCAGCTTGTTATAAAATAGGAATGTTTATGGTATTATTTAGAACGGCTTATACATTGGGAATCGAACCATTTTTTTTCAGCCATGCCAGTAATGAAAATGCGCAGCAGACCTATGCAACCATCACCAAATATTTTGTCATTTTTGGCTCCTTTATTTGTCTTTTTGTAATTGCTTTTATCGATTTGTTAAAACGACCGCTTGTGCCAAATCCAGAATATTGGGATGCAATAAAAGTGGTCCCATTAATTGTTTTAGCCAATTTTTTTCTGGGTATTTACACCAATCTTTCGGTTTGGTATAAAATTATAGATAAAACTAAAATTGGAGCTTATATTTCTATTGTTGGTGCAATTATAACGTTGCTGTTAAATTATTTATTAATTCCTACAATGAGTTATTATGGTTCAGCCATTGCAACTATTGCTGCTTATGGAAGTATGATGATTATCTCCTATAAAATGGGACAAAAAAGTTATCCTATTCCGTATGAAATAAATAAGATTTTCAGCTATTTAGGAATTACAATATTATTTTCAGCTATTTCATTTTATATTCCACAGTTAAGAGAAAATTATTTTTTAAAAATAGGTTTACTATTGTTATTTTTATATTTCATATACTATAATGAAAAAGAGACACTTACGAAAATTTTAAAAAGAAAAACAAAGTCATGAAAATAAACATCATCAATAAATCAAATCATAGTTTGCCAAATTATGAAACCAAAGCTTCGGCAGGAATGGACTTAAGAGCCAATTTAACCGATTCAATTATACTGAAACCATTAGAAAGAGCCATTGTAAAAACAGGTCTTTTCATCGAATTACCTATAGGATACGAAGCACAAGTGCGCCCAAGAAGTGGACTCGCTGCCAAAAACGGAATCACCGTTCTTAATTCACCCGGAACTATTGATGCGGATTATCGTGGCGAAATAGGAGTAATTTTAGTAAATTTATCCAACGTACCATTTGTCGTAGAAAATGGAGAACGCATCGCACAACTTATTATTTCCAAACACGAACGAGCCGAATGGTTCGAAGTTCAGGAATTAAATGAAACGTCAAGAGGTGAAGGCGGTTTTGGAAGCACGGGAGTGAAGTAACCAGATTTTAGATTAGTAACATAATTTTTGGATAGAAATTATTAAAGGCAGTCTTTAAAATAAGCTACATGGAGAATCAAGATATTAGATGGAAACAACGCTTTGATAATTTTAGCAGAGCAATTAATCTATTACGAGAGCCGTTTGAAAAGGATTTGTCAACTTTGTCTCAACTCGAGAAAGAAGGAATAATTCAACGTTTTGAATTTACTTTCGAGTTGGCATGGAAAACTTTAAAAGATTATATGGAAAACGATGGACTCCTTTTGGATACCATTTCTCCAAAAGGAGTACTTAAAGATGCCTATCAAGCTAAATATATCAATAACATAGAAGTATGGCTGAAAATGATTAATGATAGAAATTTAATGAGTCATACGTATAATTTTGCCACATTCGAAAAAATAATTAACTCTATTAAAGAGGAATATCTTGCTGTATTAGATGAATTTTATTTTAAATTATTAGAAAAAAGAATCTAATGAAATATGGGATTAGTGATAAGAATTTAAATCTGTTGAAAAATATATTCGAGAAGTATGATTCTATCGAAGAGGTTATTCTTTATGGGTCGCGAGCAAAAGGGAATTATTCAGATAGAAGCGATATTGACTTAGCAGTTAAAGGCAATGGCATTGATAGACATTTAATAGGAGCTGTTTCATTAGAATTTAGTGATTCAGATTTTCCTTTTAAAATAGATTTACAGGACATTTCCGAAATAAATAATCTAAAACTTTTAGAACATATCAACCGAGTCGGACAAATTTTTTATAAAAAATAAAATCAAAAAATCATAAAATTTGAAAGGTTTAAAAGTGATTAAAAATCATATCATTTTTTAAATTATTCAATCATTAAAAAAAACAACAATGAAAATAATAGTACCAATGGCAGGACGTGGATCTCGCCTTAGACCACATACCTTAACTATTCCAAAACCATTAATTCCAGTCGCAGGAAAACCAATTGTCCATAGATTAGTGGAAGATATTGCAGGGGTTCTGAATCAAGAAATTGAAGAAGTAGCCTTTATAATTCATGAAAGTTTTGGTAAAAAAGTAGAAGAAGAATTAGTTGCAATTGCCGAGAAATTAGGAGCCAAAGGAACTATTTATTATCAAAATGAAGCACTTGGAACGGGACATGCCATTATGTGTGCCAAAGATTCCTTAAGTGGACCGGCGGTTATTGCATATGCTGACACTTTAATTCGTGCCGATTTCGATTTAGACACCACTGCCGACAGTGTTATTTGGGTAAAACAAGTGGATGAACCAGAAGCTTTTGGTGTAATCAAGTTAAACGACTTAAATGAAATAGTAGAATTAGTAGAAAAACCAAAAGAATTTGTTTCGGATTTAGCTGTGATTGGGATTTATTACTTCAAAGATATTGCCGTGTTGAAAAACGAGTTGCAATTGGTGTTAGATAATAACATTATTCACGGCGGCGAATATCAAATAAATGACGGAATTAAGCAAATGATGGCAAAGGGCATGAAATTTGTACCGGGTAAAGTAGACGAATGGATGGATTGCGGAAACAAGAACGTGACCGTTGAAACTAATTCCAGAATGTTGGGTTTTTTACATAATGATGGGGCGCATTTAGTGGACTTTGACGTGAAACTCGAAAATTCAACCATTATACCGCCTTGTTACATTGGAAAAGATGTGGTGTTGATTAATGCAACCGTTGGACCCAATGTGTCATTAGGAAACGGATGTCATGTGCAAAACAGCACCATAAAAAATAGTTTGGTGCAAACTCATTCGCATATAATAAATGCCAATTTGGATAACGCCATGATCGGGAATCATGCCAGTTTTGATGGTAATTTTACGAGTATCAGTATTGGAGATTATTCGGTATTGGAATAGATTTTGCTTAATAATCCCAAAGAGGGGGAAATAGAAACAAATGAAGAAACTTTCATTTTTATTTATGTTTTTCGTTTTGCAATGCAATTCCGCTTTGCTATTGGCACAAATTCAACCCGAGGAAGTTAAACTGGATAAGGACCAGTTTGAGGATTCGTTTTATGAGTCATTGATTCAAAAAGGAATTGAAAATTACGACAAAGCAATTGTTGCTTTGGATAAATGTGTAAAATTACAGCCCAATAATGCAACGGTATATTTTGAATTGGGAAAAAATTATTTAGCATCCAAGGATTATAGAAATGCTTACAGTTCATTTGAACATGCCACCCAAATTGACCCCACCAATGAATGGTTTTGGGTGGGAATGTATGATGTGAGTTATGCAACCAGGAATTTCAGTCAGGCTATAACTGTTATCAATAAACTGGTTACATTCGATGTCAAATATAAGGAGGATTTAGCATCGCTTTATATGGCCACCAATCAGTTTGACAAAGCGTTAGCGCTCATTAATGAATTGAATGACACTTCCGGTAAAACGGAAAGACGAGAGTTATACAAAATGCAGATTTTATCCGAAGGGAAATATCAAAACACGGAAATATCAAATCTGGTAACCCAAATTGAGAAAAACCCCAAAGAAGAATCTAATTACATTGCATTAATAAATATATATACCAGAAATAACGAAGAGGAAAAGGCATTTGATACCGCCAGAAAATTAGCAGAAGCAATCCCAACATCGGAGTGGGCGCAAGTGAGTTTGTTTAAAATTTATTTAGACAATAACGAAGCTCAAAAAGCAATAAATGCAATGAATATCGCTTTGTCCAGTGGCAAAATAGATTCAAAAATTAAGCATAGAATGTTGAATGAGTTTTTGATTTTTACCGATAAAAACCCTCAGTATTCCGCAGATTTAGAAAAGGCAATCGGTTATTTTGATTCGGATAAAGAAGTTAATGTGGCAAAGGAGATTGGGAAGTTTTATCAAATTAAAAAACAATGGGATAAAGCCATTAAATATTATGAAAAAGCTTTAAAAAACGGAAATTCAGAAGAAATCGAAACGAATTTGCTTTTGCTTCAAGCATATACCGAAGTAAAACAATTTGAATTAGTCGCCAAAAAAGCCATGTCGATGATCGAGTCGTTTCCATCACAGCCCCAATTTTATTATTATTTGGGTTTGGCAAATAACCAATTGAAGCAATTTAAAAAAGCGAAAGAGATTTTGGAAATGGGAATGGATTATTTAGTAGACGACAAAACACTGGAGATAAATTTCAATATTCAGCTTGGTGAAGCATACAATGGTTTAGGAGATGCGACAAAAAAAGAACTGTATTTTTCTAAAGCCAATCAATTATTAAAAGAAAAAAAACAATGAAAAAAATTTCAATACTAGTAGTACTTGTCCTCGTGATGGCGTCATGCAAAACGAAAGCCATTGCAGTAGCGGCAAGCAATGAGCCAAGCACTGCGGCTAACAAGATGACGGCTAAAAAAATAATAGAAAATCATTACAACAATAAAAACAATTTTTCTACATTATATATTAAGTCAAATGCGCGATATGCCGATGACAAACAGACACAAAACGTTACCGCCGAAATAAAAATCAAGAAAGACGAACAGATTTTGATAAGCATTCGTTTTCTGGGAATTACAATGGCAAAAGCATTGATAACACCAACATCAGTTAGTTATTACGAGAAAATCAACAGCAGTTATTTTGAAGGTAATTTCAGTGGTTTGAGTCAATGGTTAGGTACTGATTTGGATTTTAATAAAATTCAAAACATGTTGATAGGAGATGCAATTGATGATTTGAATAAAGGAAAATACACGGAGTCACTGATAGAACAAACGTACAGATTAGACGATATTTCGAGTAATAATACTAAAAAATCGTTCTTCTTTGATGCTGATAAATTCTTGGTTAAAAGTCAGGAAATAACGCAAACTGCCGAAAACAGAATGATAAAAGTAGCGTATGCAGACAGCAAAGTGTATAATGAGGCTACATTGCCCACGAATGTTCTAATAAACACTTTTCAGAAGAAAGGTAAAACCGAAATAAATTTAGATTACAACACCGTATCCTTCAATGAAGAACTTTCTTTTCCTTATAGTGTTCCAAATGGGTATAAAAGAATTATAATTAAGTAAATTTGTAAAAATATTTTTTTAGTATGCCAAAATTTCTCCTAAGCCTAATTTTAATATGCACTACTTCACTGCTGTGGAGCCAAGAATCACAACAAGAAAAATTAGAAGCACGAAAAGCTCAAATTCAAAAAGAAATCCGCGAAAACGAAAAGCTTTTGCAGAGCGTTAAGAAAAAAGAAAAAAGTGCCGTAAATGTCATTGTAATCCAAAGCACTAAAATAAAGCTAAAGGAAAAACTAATTGCCACTACCGAAAAGCAAACGAAGCTTTTGGGGAATGACATGTATGTTAATCAAGTAAAGATCAATAAGCTAAAAGGGGAATTGGAAGTCCTCAAAGCAGATTATGCTAAGATGATTGTAAAATCATATAAAAGTCGCTCTGAAGAAAGTAGAGCAATGTTCATTTTGTCGTCTGAGAATTTTTTGCAGGCTTACAAAAGAGCGCAATACATGAAGCAGTACACCAATTATCGCAAAATGCAAGGAGAGGAAATAAAATCAAAATCCGATCAACTTCTTGATTACAATGGTAAATTGAATGTGCAAAAAACAGCCAAACAAAAACTGATTGCCGAAAAAGAAAAGGAACGCTTATCTCTAGAAAAAGAGAAAAGAGAGCAAGAAAAAGTAGTTAGTTCTATTAAAAAGGATAAAACTAAAATTCAGGCTGAAATTAGAAAAAAACAGCAAGAGTCTCGTTTAATCGACAGACAAGTGAATCGAATAGTGCGTGAAGCCATTGCAGCCGCCAATAGAAAAGCAGCATTGGAAAGAGCGAAGGCCAATCCAAGTGCACCGGTTTCTAGAGCGCCAGTTTCCAGTACAAAAATAGAATTGACCCCAGAAGCTAAATTAATTGCGGATAACTTTAGATCCAATAGAGGTAGATTGCCTTATCCGGTAGAAAAAGGATTTATATCATTGGGTTATGGAGACCAGCCTCATCCTGTTTTTAGTACGTTGACAATTCACAACAGTGGTGTTGAAATTACAACAGAGCAGGGTTCTAATGCCAGAGCGGTATTTGGAGGAGAAGTAACAAGTGTTATTGTAATATCGCCTTTAAACAAAGCAGTAATGGTACAACACGGAGATTTCTTTACGGTATATCAAAACTTGAGTTCCGTTTCGGTGAGTAAAGGGGATAAAGTGAGCATTAAGCAAAGTTTAGGTAGAGTAAGAACTAACAGTGAAACAGGAAAAACAATTATCAAATTTTTAATCCTGCAAAACACAACTTACAATAATCCACAGAGTTGGTTGTCACCAAGGTAATCACAATAATAAAGAACAAGGGAAGTGAATCTATTGGATACACTTCCTTTTTTATTTCCAAATAACAAACAGCATTTCGGGATTATACAATTCAGGAAGCTGTTTTTTTGTACACTTAAAAAATGGATATATTCATTACTGATAACTAGGTTTCATTTGCAAGTGAAACGAATAAAAAAACGCCCTATTCTTATGATGAGAATAGGGCGTTACTTTTTTATAAGCTAGAATGAAAACTAACTTGCGCATTCATTATAATTATTAGTAAAAAGAAGATTTTATAGCTTCCATAGTGCTTGGCGTAGACCATTGACCAGCAACAATAATACGTCTAATCGTATACAAAGGATTAACAGAATCTCTTTTTGTTGCTAAAATATAGGCCATTTGGTATCCACTCTTTTTTATCTCAGGAATCGCCGCTTTATTCCACAAGCCAAATGGGTATGCAAAATAGGTCACTGGCTTGCCAATGATTTCTTCCAATTTAGCTTTTGGTTTGACCAATTGTGTATTCCAGTCGTCACCAGCATATTTAGTCACCATATGATGATCCCAAGTATGGGCTGCAACAACATTTCCACTATCGGATAAACTTTTAATTTGCTCTTTGCTCAGATAGCCTGGACGATTAATTGAAACGGTCATTACAAAAAATACTCCTTTAAAACCATATTTTTTCATTTCGGCAGCACCAATGCTAAATTGTTCTCCTCGAGTATCGTCAAAGGTGATCATTACCGGATTTGAAGGCAATGGAGCATCATATACAAGATAGTCATACAGTTGATTGGGTAAAATACTGTGGTAACCGGCATCTGATAAAGCTTTCATTTGCTGAGCAAAATTGGCTGGTGAAACAGTATATGTTTTTGTCATTTCACCATCACCTGCTTTAAGTTCTTTAATATTATGATAGCATAAAATAGGCACTTCTTTTTTGGAAAGAATCTTCGCCGCGTCATTGGCCGTCGTTTTTTGAGGTGTTGTTTTTGTTACCACAGCCGCAGTTTCTGTAGCTTCAGCCGCTTCAGTTTTGGGTTTATCAGATTTTGTGTTACAGCTCGCCAATAAAAAAATACTGGAAAAAACTAAAAAAGCACTCTTTTTCATAAATCGAAAATTAATTTAAAGGAATTATTGGTATTGGATGTAGCTAGGTTTTGGAGTGAATTTAACCAATTCATCCGGTGTGTACATCACCCAGTTTTTTCTGATATCATTTTTGTAAAACAATTTGAAGCCAGTAAACTGAACCGGTTCTCTATAAATATAACTCATGTAAGAATCCTTCTTAAGTACTTTATCACCAAATCCGTCCATGTGCATTATCACTTGAACCTCTGGTACTGTTTTTATTTTTTTATAGTTGGTTACCATTCCTTGAGTAAAACGGTGTACGATAAGTATTTTTGGAGTCAATTTGTTTTTGCGAACAAGGTTGGCCAAAATATCGATTGCATCATTAATATCATCTGCAGTAAAAGTTCCAATTTTTGAACCAGGAATCTCTCCATGTTTCAATGAAAATTCAGGATCAATTCCTAAATGAACATTTGGCTTTGCAAGATATTCTTCCAGTGCGGTAACTTCGTCTTTTACATTACTGTGTCCTACTTGAATATCAACAAAAACTAAAGCATTAATAGGTTTTGCCCAACTTATAATCGTGTCAATTTGTTTAAATGGCATTCTCATGCGGTGCTTGTTATCTTTACCTGCAGCACCTTGAGCGGTAACAGCGATGTAATGCAAAGCAGGAATCGCCTTAACAGATGGATCTGCTTTTTGCCATTTAGCTACTTCGCCTTGTAATTTTTTAATCATTTCGGCTCTAGGAATTTCTCCTAAAATCCCCATTCTCTTAGAATATAAGTTTCCGTAAAAAGCAATGATACGGTTGTAAGGTAACACTGCTCCAGGCAAAGGGTAAGGTGTTTTTACAGGCCATCTTCCAGTCGTGTCATGATTGCTTAAAGCCAACATACGCTTGTTGTAATCGGCGGTGTCAATAATTGTGGCTACTGGTTTTTGTACAGAATCAACTGCTACATCTGTTGTTTTTTCTTTTGTGTTTCCTTCTGCTTTTTCATTGTCAGCCGCTTTGCTAAAATTGCAACTCGAAACAAATAATAATACTGGAAGGATAAGGAATGCAATAACCGGCTTTTTCATAAATTAATTCTCTTTGATTTTCAATGCAAATATAAAGTATTTTTAAGAACGCTTGGTCCATTAAAATAGTATTCAAAGGGGATTTTTTTATATAATTTACGGATTTTGATAATGAGTTTCATTTTCCGTAGGATATGTTATCCATGCAGCATTCCTTTGATTTGCAGAATTGTAAAAATTAGTAAGAAGAATAGGTTTAATAGCAGTTTCATTTGGCATTAAAATCAGTCTTTTCAAAAATTTGCTAGTAATTTCTGCTATTACGGATGTTACTATCGATTTTAATTTCCTAACTTTATATTCCATTAATTTTATTTAAATGCTTTATAATCAGCATTTAGTAGGTGAGTTCGAGAAACTGCAAAAGTCCCGCAAACAATACCCGAAAATGAGGGGAGATGACCATACTAATTTTAATAACAAATAAAATCTGATTAATCTAAAATTCACCAACATGAAAACAACCTCATTTTTAAAGCTAACAGCAGGATTTTTTTGTATGACAATTGCATTATCATCCTGTAATAAATCAGCTAATTTGTCTAATGAAACCAAAAAAGAGAACATGGGAACAACAACAGAAACAATGGAAGTAAAAGATTTTGCAACAGACCCTCATATCGATAAAGGGACAAAGGAATTTTTGAAAGTTTTAAATACGGGTGGAACGCCTGTGGAACAACTTTCTAAAGAAGACGCACGAAATGTTCTTGTAAAAGGACAAGCATCCGTGAAAGTGGATGTTTCAGGAATTGATGAATCAGAAAAAACCATTACTGCAGACGGGCATACTGTAAAACTAAACATTGTACGTCCTGCAGGTGTCAAAGAAAAATTACCGGTTTTTATATTTCTCCATGGTGGTGGATGGATATTAGGAGATTATCCTACTCATAAAAGATTAGTTCGCGACCTGGTTGTACTTTCCGGATGTGCCGCGGTATTTGTAAACTATACGCCCTCACCCGAAGCTAAATACCCACAGCCGCTAAATGAAATCTATGCGGCAACTAAATGGGTGGCCGAGCATGGGGATGAAATAAATGTTGATGGTAAAAAACTAGCTGTTGTAGGGAATAGTGTAGGAGGGAATATGGCAATCGCTACTGGTTTGATGGCTAAAGAAAAAAAAGGTCCAGAAATAAAATTGATGGTATTGCTTTGGCCTGTTGCCGATTCAGGATTTGATACGGACTCGTATAAAATGTATGCCAAGGACCGATTTTTAACCGCACCACTTATGAAATGGATGTTTGACCAATATACCACTGATCCTAAACAACGTAAAGAAATATATGTGTCGCCCTTACAGGCCACAGTGGAACAGTTACAAGGACTTCCTCCAACATCGATTCACGTGGCCGAAAATGATATTCTACGGGATGAAGGAGAAGCCTTAGGCAGAAAACTCGATGAAGCAGGTGTTGCTGTCACCACCATACGATACAATGGCGTTATTCACGATTTTGGACTGCTAAATGCCCTTGCTGAATTGCCTACCACTCGCATCATGCTTGAAAACGTGGCGGCGAAACTCAAAAAAAGCCTTAAATAATTAAGTATATTGTGGCGCCTTTTTGGCGCCATAATTTTTATGAAGAAGGAGTTGTAATTCAAAAATCCACTATTGTAGTACAGTTAGATAGAAACCAGCGCTGCGCTGGTTTTTTTATTTTAGCTCTTTTCGAAGTTTTTGCTGCGTTTATCTCGGATACTGATTAAACTATCGCTGGCTCGATTTTCTCAAATTAGAAACGGAAAAAACGGTTTAGGTTTTTTTAGTTTCCTTGCCACTACCGCGTTTCGATAGCAATCGTAAAGAAGTAATCTCATTTTATTTAACTATTCTAATCTTATGTCGCTTTCCTAGTGAGACTGTATAGACGCTAAATTTTAGTTTGTTGAAGGAAAGATTTGGTGTGTCGAAAACCATGTGGTTGTTCTGCAGTAGCCATTTTAGGATATTAAAGGGCTGTGGCATACGTACCTCGTTCGTGGTATTACTTACTTGAAATCTTAGCCATGTTTTCGAAACGTTGTAGTGTGGTTAGATCACTGATTTCATACTTATTCAACCATGAAATCGTCAAAACTATCTAACTTTGCTTTATCCATTTTAAAATCCCCTTTATTATCTTTAGAAATAATCACACTATCAAAACCTAGTTCTTCCATTTTTTCTATAGTTGCTAACTCTCCTTCTTTTAAGTCAAATACTTTTCTCAATAGCCAGTCAGACAAAGCCTTATTTGGGTTAGTCATTAAAGCTTTGGAGTTTTCCTGACAAACTTTTGCTTTAAATATTTCTCCAGTTGGTATCTGCAAATTAAATTCTTGATCTCTTTTTGGAAAAAAATCAGGATATAGATGATGTATAATAATTGGTATTGGGATATAAACTTCACCAAAATCTCTTTTTCTCCCATTTGCATTCCATTGATTCAATCCACTTTTCTCAAAAACAAATTTTTGTTTTTCTTTAATTCCATATAGAGGTAATATTACATAATTTTCTCCTTTTAAAAATAGACCAGTTGCTTTAGGGATATTTTTGTTCTCTTCAAATAGTTCTAAAAGTAGCGAATATGGATCGCTTATAATATCTATTGGCAAACGATATACTTTTTCAGGAATTTCGAATTTTCTAAATAATGTACTTTTCGAATAATTGTATGAGTAAGCGTTCTTGCCGTCATGAAATTGTAATCCAGAATTGCTTTCTTTTACCGAGGAAATATTATAAATGTCAATTTTATGATAATCAGTCTCAAATAGAAGTAATTCATCTTTTTTTCTAGCCACAATATGGTAAATTGAATTATCAATGTCATAAAGTCTGTTTGCTAAATCGATTCTTTCATTTCTGAATTCAGCTAATTTAAATGCCAACTCTTTACCTTTAAAACCATTAAGCTGCTTAGAGAGTTTGTTGAATTCGGCAACCTTTTCCGTGCTTACCTGTTTATTACATATAAATGTTTTTAGACCAACACCAACAGAATTATAATTAGCATCAAATGCAGAGTCTCCTCTAGAAAGATTTTCTGCATTGAAACTTCTACAAAATATATTTTCCGCGGCTCTATAATAAATATATGGGACTTGACTTTCGCTAAAAAGTTTAGAAAGTTTTGCTGATGCAGAAAGTAATTTTAAATAATTTCCATTATTTTCCTGATCTATTTCTGCAAATGATTTCATAGTACTTGTATAATTTGATTAGCAATTCTCTCGATCAGAGTCGTGGTAACTGAGTTGCCTGCCTGCATATATAGTTTGCTATTTGCGACATTTGGTAATATATATTTCTCCATTGGATAGCCCTGAAAAGCAAAACATTCTTTAGGACTCAATTTTCTAATGCCGTAATCATCTAAAATCAAAGGAACATTGTGACCACCAGAGCCCATGTTAGCAGTTAAAGTAGGGCAAACTTGACTTTTGTTTTCTCTTACATACACCCTTCTCCATTGATAAATCGTATCTTTTGAAGTCATTGTTTTTTCTAGCTCTGGATAATATTGGTGTTCCTTTTTATAATAAAGGTTATCATCTTGCTTACCGTTTTCTAAAATATCGTGAATAGATTTTGTTAAAGGAATTGGTTCTGGAAATTTAAAATCGCTATGGTTCTTAACTTGGTTTTGATCGAAAGCTACTATGAAAATCCTTTCTCTATTTTGAGGTACATTTGCGTGGGTAGCAGAATTTAATATTTTTGTATAAGCTTTATATCCAAGCTTTTCCTCTAAAATTTCGAGAATTATTTTTAATGTATTTCCGTTATCATGCGAAACTAAATTTTTCACATTTTCAAGGAATACGACTTTAGGTCTTTTGGTTTCAATGATTTTTTCTAAATCAAAAAACAAAGTTCCTCTTGTGTCGTGAAACCCTTTTCTATTCCCAGCAATTGAAAATGCTTGGCATGGAAATCCAGCACATAGAATATCAAATTTTTCCGGAATATAGTTTTTAGTTACATCTTTAGTTATATCGCCAAATGGGACTTCACCAAAATTTGCTCTGTACGTTATTTGTGCGCCAGGATTCCATTCACTTGTGAATATACATTTCCCCCCAACATTTTGGAGTGCTATTCTAAATCCGCCAATTCCTGCAAACAAGTCGATAAATTTAAACGTATAATTTTTAGGGGTTGGAAAGGGTACGTCTTTTACTTCAAATAGTAATTGTTGTAGTGCTAAATCCTCAACAAGATTTAGTTTTTCTTCCTCGTTTTTATATTCTACAATTTGCTTTAAATACTGCGTTGCTTCTTCCTCAAAATGTGCTTTAACACCATTATCAATATTATGTAAATAATGAGTTAAAACAGCTTTTTTATTGTCATGATCTTCAATAAATTTTATTTTAAATTTTTTTCCGTCAAATTCATCAATTGATATTTTCTCTTTCATTTTTTAAAATCTTTATCGTTGAAGAATGTTGTAAAATCGGTGTCAAGTGCGAAGATTATTTTTTCAATAATTGTTATCGAAACGTTTCTTTTTCCTTTCTCAATGTCAGATATATAGTTCCTGTCCACGTTTGAGATATTGGCTAAATGCTCAATAGAGATTTCTTTTTGTTCTCTGAGTAATTTTACTTTTTGACCAAATTTTTCTTTAATATTCATAGTTTATAAATTTAGATTTACGCCTACAATTGACCCGCCTACAATCGTATGCAGCGCAACTGTTTTTGTGAACAAGTTATCAGTGTCTTGAAAAGAAGATTTTTAGCTCTTCATATGTAAGTAAATACCGGTCAATATGCTTTTTTGAGAATCTAGTTTTGGAAATGACAGTAAAATAAAATCAATAATTCACATTGACTTCAAATCCCCTAGCCCTGATCGCAGTGAAACTCCTTATGAAATAGCCTTGAATTTTTTCTTTGGCTAAAAGAGCGACCAACGGAAGCTCCTTTTTGGCCGTAGAAAAAACAAGGATAGGAATAAGAGTGCAGCGTAGAGCGGGAGTAGCTCCTAATTATTTTTTGGAGACTGAAATGTCCTAAAAGCAAAAAAGACCACCGTTTCCGATAGTCTCTTTTTCACTTTACGACAATTGTTAACCAAAACCCCATCATAACAATGGTAAGCCGAAAAGCAATAAAATATTTTAAAATAAACTTTGGAGGGAAGCTCTACCGGATTGGGTGAGCAAAATGTTTCACTCAAGAACAAATTACAAATGAATTCGGTTTTTGGAACTTCCCTAAATCAGCACGCTGTTTCCAAAGTTTTATCGGTTTATTTTTCTGATTTATTGGAATTTTTTCAAAACCAATTGCTAAAATCGTTACAAACATAAGGTACTCGATTGTAGGTATTTTACGGGAAACCGTAAAGGGTTGATTTTTTTTTAAATTAAATGCTAAGGCAAGAGTAAAAGAATAAAATCAAGTCTTAGATGCAAATGTGATGAAGTGATTTTATTTTGGAATCATATAGCAATGGAGTGGTAAAAGTCAGAAGCAAAGGCCATCAATGCTGATAGTCTTTTGATGCTTTGTGGGTAAGTATAAATTAATCGTTGCATCCGCAAACCGAATTTCAACCTGTACGCTGTTTTGTAAGATAAAAGAAAACGCTAACTTTATAAAAGTTTTTATGTATCTAAATACCAAACAATTGTTCAAAAACTCCCTTTCTTTCCTTCTTTTTTTATGTAGTGCTACTGCTTTTTTTGGGCAAATAAAAAAAGATACCATAGCACTCTCAGAAATCACCTTGAAGGGTTCGCCTATCAAAAATGTGCTTCAAAATGCTGCTTCCTCCGTTTCGGTGATTACTGCGGCTGATATCAATAAAAGTGACGGAATTATATTGACTCCGGTTTTAAACAAAATCCCCGGCGTTACGATGCAACAAGGTGCTTTGAATACTAACAGGATTACTATTCGTGGCATAGGTGCGCGATCGCAATACGGAACTAATAAAATAAAAGCCTATTTTGATGGGATTCCATTGAGTTCCGGTGAAGGCGAAACCACAATTGACGATATTGATTTAGCCTCAGTCGAAAAACTGGAAATTATAAAAGGACCAAATTCCACTAGTTTTGGTTCTGGTTTGGGTGGAGTGATTCAATTGTTTTCAAAAGAAACTCCTTTGTTAGAATCCTTTGGCAAATCTACGGTCACTTTTGGAAGTTTTGGTTTGTTGCAGCAACGACTTTCGGCTGGATACAGTGATGCTAAAATAAACCTATTTGCCAGTTACACGGATTTGGAAACAAATGGATTTAGAGCCAACAGTTCCTATAAACGGAAAACATTCAACCTACACGGCAAGCAACAAATAAGTTCCAAAGGGAATTTGTCTTTTTTAGGCATTTTCACCCGTTTGAAAGCATTTATTCCGAGTTCTATTAATGATAATGATTTGAGAAATAATCCGGAGAAGGCAGCCGCCACGTGGGCAGCGGCACAAGGTTTTGAGTCCTATGATAAATTGCTACTCGGATTGAAATACGACCATCAATTTTCCGAAAAATGGTTGCTACAAACTACTGTTTTTTCTAATTTTAAAGACGCTTACGAACCCAGACCTTTTGATATTTTAGATGATAAAACAAGTGCGGTAGGTTTTCGATCCCATGTCAATTATAAAGACAAAATTTTTTCGTTACCCTTTGAAATGAGTTTTGGTACCGAATTGCTAATCGAAATATACGAGTATTCCCTTTTTAAAAATTTGTACCAATCGCAACCGGGTCAGGGAAGTATTCAAGGTGATGAATTCAGTGCCATCAAGCAAAATAGACAGTACGGAAACTACTATTTACAGATGGAAATTTGGATTTCAGAAAAGCTACATTTAGAAACGGGTATGGCGTTCAACGTTACTAAATATTCGTTAGAGGATGTTTTCAAAAATAGTGCTGGCGGTCAAAAAGTCCCATTCACTTTTGGAAATATTTGGTCACCAAGAGTTGGTTTGTCTTATAAAGTAAGCAATGGGAAGAATATATTTATGTTGGTGAGCAAAGGATTTTCGGTTCCTTCAGTTGCAGAAACATTGACTCCCGAAGGTCAAATAAATACGGATTTGAAACCAGAAATAGGTTGGAATTATGAATTGGGTTTCAAAGGGAATTGGCTTACAAATAAACTATACACCGAAGTAACGTTTTATACCGCACAAATTAAAAATTTATTGGTGGCACGACGCACTGCTAATGATCAGTTTGTGGGGATTAATGCGGGAAGTAGTTCCCACACAGGGTTAGAATTATTGGTGAATTATAAACTTTTAGAATTGACAAGCCTCCAAATTACACCCTATTTTTCAGCAGCGGTGAATGATTTTAAATTCAAAGAATTTTTGGATGGTGATGCTGATTATTCGGGAAACCAACTGACGGGCGTTCCCGAAAAGCAATTTAATTTTGGAGTCGATTTAAACATAAAAAACGGATTTAGTGTCAACACCTCTTTCCGAACGATGGGCAAAATTCCGTTGAATGATTCCAATACAAAATACAGTGAACGGTATTCGTTGCTTGATATTAAAACTACGTATGTTTTTTCAATTCTCAAAATCCTAAAAACAGAGTTGAATGCCGGAATTAATAATGCATTAGACACTAAATACGCAGCCAACATTTTGCCTAACGCTATAGGTTTTGGTACTGCTGCTCCACGTTATTTTTATCCTGGAAATCCGGTGAATTTATATGGAGGTTTTTCAGTGGCATATCTTTTTTAGATAGCAATCTCAAGTCCGTCTTTTATTTTTTAATGGCAGCTACTTCTTTCGCTGTAACGACTTTCGTTTGTTTATTGCTCCAAGAAGTCATGATGTAATTCATCACATCGGCAACTTCTTGATCCGAAAGTCCCATGGCTGGCATGCTGCTATTGTACTTAATTTTATTGACAACAATTTCGCCACTTTGTCCAAATTTCACAGCAGCAATACTTTGATTTCTTTTCTTTTTTAACCAATCAGAACCGTCAAGAGGAGGAAAGTTTTTAGTATCTCCCTTGCCATTGGCACCATGACATTGCATACAAAAATCAGCATAAATTTCTTTTCCGGTTGATTGAAATTTTGAAACAACAGCCGTTTTAGTATTCAAGTCAATATACTTTTCATGTTGAAATGGGTTTTCGAATGAAATGCTTCCCAATACAAATACTCCAAATCCCAAAAATAATTTAGTTGTTAGCATCGTTTAATTTGGTATAATTTTGACAATTCCTTTTCCTTCCACACCCATGTAAATATAGCCGTCTGGACCTTGCGCCACATTACGCACGCGGCCTATGTCGGTTGCTATTTTTTGTCTGCCGATAACTTCGTTTCCTTTCAGTTTTACCAATTCAAGATATTGAAATTTCAAAGATCCTACCAGTAAATGTCCTTTCCAGTCCGGATATTTATCGCTGGTAACAAATGCCATTCCGCTAGGAGCAATGGAAGGCAGCCAATAATAAATAGGTTTTTCGATCCCTGGCTTTTCGTTTTCTTTGCTAATCGTTGTTCCGTCATAATCGATGCCATAAGTAACAACAGGCCATCCATAATTAGCCCCTTTTTTTATGATGTTGATTTCATCTCCACCTTGAGGACCGTGTTCATGTGCCCAAATTGCTCCTGTTACGGGATTTTTTGCCATTCCTTGCGGATTTCGATTTCCATAGGTAAAAATAGCTTCTTTTGCTCCGGTCAAGCCAACAAATGGATTGTCTTTAGGAATGCTTCCATCGTCATTTAAACGGTATATTTTTCCGCCATCGCGTTTAATATCTTGCGGATTTACGAAATGCTCACCGCGCTCTCCAACGGAGAAATACAAATAGCCATCGTTGTCAAATACAATTCGGGATCCAAAATGTTGCCCTTTTGTGGTATTGGGAGTCGCTTTATAAAGCGATTCGATTTGTGTTAGACTTCCGTCCAATAATTTGGCTCGAATGAGTTTAGTGTTGCCGCCGGTACCTTCGCCTTCATCGGAAGCATACGTCAAATAAAGCCATCCATTTTTAGCATAATCTGGATGCAAAACAATATCTAACAATCCGCCTTGTCCACGAGAATATACTTTTGGAACATTTTTAATTTCTGTTTTTGTACCGTTTTTGATGTGATATAAAATACCACTTTTTTCGGTAACTAACAGTGTGCCGTCCGGCAACCAAGTCATTCCCCAAGGAATAGCAATATCGGAGGCTACGGTTTGGAGTTTATAGTTTTTTACTTCGTCTTTTATGGGGATGTCATTAGATTTTAACTGCGCATCGCAACTGAAAGATAGGAAGGATATAATTGAAAGTAAAAACAGTGTGGTTTTTTTCATGAGTATGATTTTTATCTTTAGAAAAAAGTTATGCTGATTTAAAGATAGTAAAAGAGGATTTAAAAAAACAAGGTAGTATTTTAAATTTGCTTAGAATTAACAGATTAGAAATTCTGTCTTACTGGATGGTGATCTATATTTTATCAAAATATTTTGCGTAAAGTATATAAAACAAAAAAGACCTTACATTGCTGTAAAGTCTTTTTAAAAAGCTCCCTCTCTTGGGCTCGAACCAAGGAGTGTTTATGGCTTTAAATCAATACTTTACGTTATTTTACTTTTTTATGTTACCGAATTGTATGCCTATTAGTATTATATATAGTGTAAAATTAATCAAAAAATTTTAATATTGTCCTGTCCTTTTAATATTATACTATTAGGACATTATGTATCTTAAATTATTTGTTATCTGATAAATTATTATAAAGTTATTATGATGGAATTAAATTCTTTACCTGAGGAAATCACTAACGAATTTAAAAGCTTGTTTGAAGGCTTAGAGAATTCTACTGCTACAGAAACTGTTGATGAGTACAAAAGTACATTTGATGCACTGGAATTGTACAATCTCGAAATTGATACTGTACCAAAATTATTAGATCCCTTTTTTCAAAAAGTAGGTTTGGCTGCGTTAGTTGGAACTTCCGACAGTGGAAAATCAACTTTTCTTAGACAGCTTAGTCTAAACATAGTTTTACAAAAAGAAACTTTCATTCGTTGTAAACTTAATTGTGAAAGCAATAAGGTTATTTATGTCAGTACTGAAGACGACTCCAATTCTGTGAGTGCTGCTATTAGAAAGCAGGTTAATTATATGATTGTGCAAGAAGAGAATTTAGATTTTTCTTTATTAAAAAATTTACAATTCATTTTTGACACTGAAAATCTTTTAGAAAAATTAAAGAAACGTTTAGAAAAAGAACCTTGTGACCTAATTGTTATAGATGCTTTTTCTGATGTATTTGCAAAGGAGATCAATGCTAATACTCAGGTTCGTCAGTTTTTAAATGACTATGATAAAATTGCCAAAAAACACAACTGTCTAATTATATTTCTACACCACATCGGTAAAAACACCCAAAAGAATACCCCAAGTAAAGACAGCATAATTGGATCACAAGCATTTGAAGCTAAAATGAGAGTTGTAATTGAACTTCGACCTAGTAGTTACATAGAGAATTACAAAGATTTGTGGGTATTAAAAGCAAATTTTCTGGACAGTTCTTTTAAAACTAAGAGTTATGTACTTGAAATGAATTCTGATTTAATTTTTAAAGAAACTGGCGATAGGAATAGTAAGAATCAAAATGCCAAGAAAGATAATAGCGCGATTATTGAAAAAGTACAAGAACTGTCGGGTAAAGGTTTGTCTGTTAGAAAAATTGAAGAGGAATTGAAATCCACTGAACTTAAAGTTAGTAAGTCTGTTATTGGAGAAATTCTTAAAAAGAATAGACAAAAGAATTAAAACTTATTGTTTCAAAAATATCACTAATTATGGGTATTGCTAATTACCATTATTAATACTTTATTTGAGGAAAGTTAACTACTACTAATTTACAAGTGTTAGATAAGTAGGAAAGTAATTCCTACGAAATCTACTTTAATTTATTACTTTTATCAAAACTATTAATTCCGCAAGATGTCCCTTTTTCAAAAGACTGTAATTACAAAGTATTTAAACACCCAAAAAAAGGAGTGTATTTCTCTTAGATGGGAATCTTATAAAACCCATTTTTTGAATCCTAAAGTTCAAGATGAAATTAAGAGTTTAAAAGAAGAACAGTATCAAGGTGAATTTCTTGAAGATTTATTTGTTAAAATTTTAGGTTACACTAAGCCAGCTTCTTCCTCAGAAACGCAATATAATCTTACTACTGAATATAAAAACATTAAAGACAGCAAAAAAGCAGATGGTGCCATTATTATAGATACCAAAGTAAAGGCTGTAATTGAGCTTAAAGGAACCAATACTACCGATTTAGGTAAGATTGAAGCACAAGCTTTTGGATATAAAAATAATCAACAAGAATGCGTGTATGTCATTACTTCTAATTTTGAAAAACTACGCTTCTATATTGATAATGCCATAGAACATATAGAGTTTAATTTGTTCACACTTACGCAAGAAGATTTCTCGTTACTCTATTTGTGTCTTGGTTATGAAAACATTGCCAATGACATTGCCAAAAAAATCAAAGAAGAATCTCTTAGTGAAGAGGATGTAATTACCAAAAAACTTTATAAGGATTACTCCGTTTTTAAAAGAGAGTTATACCAAAGTCTAGTGCAACTAAATCCGGATTATGAGCCACTGGAACTTTTTAAGAAATCTCAAAAGCTATTAGATCGATTTTTGTTTTTGCTATTTGGTGAAGACAGGAACTTACTACCACCCAACTCTGTTAAGTTGATATTAAGCCAATGGAATCAATTACGGGAATTAGATGAATACACGCCGCTTTACGATAGATTCAAGAAATATTTTGGGTATTTGAACACAGGCTATAAAGGCAAGCAGTATGATGTGTTTGCTTATAATGGTGGTTTGTTTAAACCCGATGAAATATTAGACAGCATTACGATTGATGATGATTTACTCTATAAGCATACTTTAAAACTGTCTGAATATGATTTTGCCAGCGAAGTAGATGTAAATATATTAGGTCATATTTTTGAAAATTCCTTAAATGAATTAGATGAAATTAAAGCTCAATTAGAAGGTGCTGCAATTGATAAATCTAAAACCAAACGTAAAAAAGACGGTGTTTTCTATACTCCAAAATACATTACTAAATACATAGTAGAAAATACCGTTGGTAAATTATGCGATGAAAAGAAAATAGCACTTGAAATTATAGAAGAGGATTATTTTACGGATAAAAAAAGGCAGAAGAAAACAGTTAAAGGACTAATTGATAAATTAGAAGATTATAGAAAGTGGTTATTACAATTGACCATTTGTGACCCAGCATGTGGCTCTGGGGCTTTCCTCAACCAGGCTTTAGACTTCCTAATAGACGAACACAGATACATTGATGAATTACAAGCTAAGCTCTTTGGAGACGCTATGGTTTTGACTGACATGGAGAATAGCATTCTTGAAAACAACTTATTTGGAGTTGATTTAAATGAAGAAAGTGTAGAGATTGCCAAGCTCTCTTTATGGCTAAGAACTGCGCAGCCTAACCGTAAATTAAACGATTTAAGCAGTAATATTAAATGTGGCAACTCTTTATTAGATGACGCAGCTATCGCAGGAGATAAAGCTTTTAATTGGCAAAATGAATTTCCAAAAGTATTTGACAAAGGAGGTTTTGATGTGATTATTGGGAATCCGCCTTATATAAAAGAAGCAACAAATAAAAATGCGTTTAATGGTTTACATTCCCATCCATGCTATCAAGGCAAAATGGATTTATGGTATTTTTTTGGATGGGATGGTTTAGAATTAGTAAAGCCTGAAAATGGTTTAGTTGCTTTTATAGCACCCAACAATTGGATTACTAATGATGGCGCTTCAAATTTTAGAAATAAAGTACTGAGAGATTCAGTTTTAATTGAATTTATAGATTTTGGAGATTTCAAAGTTTTTGAATCAGCAGGAATACAGACAATGATTTATGTAATGAGAAGGAGTAATCTTAATTCTAATTACCTTTTTGAATATTCTAAAATCATTGATAAAAAGATTTTGTCAAATGAGATTCAAGATTTTCTGTTAAATCTCAAATCAATAAAGACAGAAATTTACAAAGCTAGGGTTGTTAAGATAAATTGTCTAGATAATATGTTAAGTTTTTCAAACGAAAGTAACGAAATTATATTAAGCAAGATTGAATTGAAGGGAGATTTTAAATTAGAAAAAGAAGAGATAAATTCAGGAATTGATATTGGACAAGATTTTGTCAATAGTAAATCTAAATTAATTTTAGGAAAGGAAAATAATATTGGCGATGGTGTATTCAATTTATCAAAGAGTGAGTATAGTGAATATAATTTTACAGAAATAGAAAAAAAAATATTAAAACCTTTTTACACCACCAAAGAAATAAATAGGTACTTAAGTCTGAATAAAAATAAATATTGGGTGATTTATACTTCTTCAAAATTTAAAAACCCAGAAGAAATTATTCCTTATCCAAATATAAAATCACATCTAGATAAATTTACTGAAATAATTACATCTGACAACAAACCATACGGATTACACAGAACAAGGAATGAAAAAATATTTAAAGGAGAAAAAATTCTCTCTATTCGCAAATGTACTAGACCTTCATTTTCTTATGTTGATTTTGATTCTTATGTTAACAGAACATATAATGTTATTCAGACTACAAGAATCAATTTGAAATATTTAACTTTATTGTTAAACTCAAAGCTCGTAAGATTTTGGTTAAAAGAAAAGGGGAAATTGCAAGGAGAAATTTTTCAGGTGGATATGAATCCGATTCTATCTATACCTTTAATTAACAAGTCAAAAGACAAACAACTACCTTTTATCGAAAAAGCAGATTTAATGCCTTCATTAAATAAAGAATTTTACGAACACTCTCAAAAATTCCAAAGAACTATTCAAAGAAAATTTGATTTAGAAGAATTACCAAAAAAACTACAAGATTGGTATTTATTGCATTATCCAGAGTTTATCAAAGAACTAGCTAAAAAGAAAGTAAAACTCTCCTTATCTCAAGAAGCAGAATGGGAGGATTATTTTATGGAGGAAGGCAAAAAAGTATTAGAACTAAAATCTCAGATTGATACTACAGATAAAACTATTGATAAAATGGTTTATGAGTTGTATGGGTTGAGTGAAGAGGAAATTGAAATTGTAGAAAATAGTTAAATCCATGAATCTTGATGTGGAAACTAATTTAAATATATAAAATTCTTTTTGTTTTTGGTGGAAAGGCAAATGCAACTAACTTAATTATTTGGATTAACACTGCATGTAAGCGTGGTTACTGGAGGTGTTTTTCATTAAGAAAAATCATTTTTTTTAGATTATATAATTGGTTATTTAATAAAAAAACAAACTAGAAATAAAGCAGATGGCAAAAAAAAATAAACCTTCGCATATAAAAAGAATAAAAATACAATCTAATGAATTAATCAGAAGCTCAGATAAAGGAAGATTTTTTTCAATTAAAAGCCATAGCCCAGAAAGACTTATAGCTAGTATTAGATTTACTACACTTCCTGAATTTTATAATGTAGTCCTAAAAGAACTGGAAAAACATCCTAATTCAGCTGCACATTTGTTAAATTCAAAAAAGAAGAAAAAAATAGAAGAATTAGATTCTCCAAAATTATTTTTTTCGAGTTTTGAATCTGAATTTGTGTGGGCGAAAAATATCTTGTTAAAGAATTTTGAAGCATTAAATCAATTTGTTCTGGTCTCTGAAAAATTCTCTGATGTTTTAATAAATGGTAATCTAAAAGATGCCGCAGTTATATTAGAAGATATCGAAAGAGAATTTGGTTTTTCACTGTGGCTGATTAAAAATAAAATTGCATACTTACAGTTGGTCGATGGTTTAGAAGCGCAAAAAAGGTATACACAAAGTATTAAGAATAAATTAAAAGATACTACTTTACCACGGTTTATTACACATTGGGTAAGTGTTAGAAATGAAAAGCAAACATCATCAGTAAGATATAGGAATAGAATTCAAACTATAACAAATCGAATGACATCTTCTAAGCAGTTAGGTTTCAGGGAATATATCAATTATCATTTGTTAGCAGTAGACGATCTTGATCCTGAGCGTTTCATACATGTTTTACGTTTGGAATATTCAAGCTCTTTAATCGATTATTATGAAGCGTTTGTAGCTTTGTTAAGGGTTTTATCTGTCAATCCAGATGACAAACTGAAATCAAAAGTTTTTAATCTTGTTGGGAATAATAATTTTTTGATTAACGATAATAGAATTGAACATTTAAGTGTATTACTTGGAGTTAAAAAAGGAATGCCAAATGAGGTTAATAATTATCTGAATAATAGATATAATCTAATCTTTACTGGTAATAATTCAACCAATTCTGATTTAACATTACAGACACTAGAAAATCCAATAGCTTTGATTGCTGATTCTTATGAAAAAGCATTAATTAATAACTCAAATAAAAATTTTAAAAGTATTGATATAAACAGTTTCAACGATTTATCCCAATTACGGTTAAGAGATATTTTAATAGATAAATTATCCAAAGTGATACAAAATGGAATTGTTAACTCTTCAGAAGAATTCAATGAATTAAATAAAATAGCTATGAATTTTGCTAGTTTTCCTTGGGCATCTGCAATTAATATACAGTTGATTAAAGAAAATGTAGCATTGAGTAAATTAAAAGCAGATTGTGAGATTTTCGCATTAAAAATCCCCTATATTCATTCTGATTTAATAGACTGTATCGCTGATATTAAACTAGCAAGGAGTTATGAAGATTTATGTGTTCATTATTCACCAGAAGGGATAACTACAAAATTTTATATATCGTTGAAAGATTTAAATGAAAACGCA
The DNA here is from genome assembly GCF_015752245.1 of Flavobacterium sp. CG_9.10. NCBI lineage: Bacteria > Pseudomonadati > Bacteroidota > Flavobacteriia > Flavobacteriales > Flavobacteriaceae > Flavobacterium > Flavobacterium sp. CG_9.10. The sequence goes on along the minus strand of NZ_JADOVD010000015.1, from coordinate 1,865 downwards.
ATACCGTTAGGGCTAACTCAAGATTATAATAACTTATTACGTGGTCTAATTGAATTTAATATTAATAAACCTCATGATGCAATTATTAGAGGGGAGGAATTGAAAAAATCAAATAACAGTTATTTTAAAAGGAGAGGTTACAGCATAATTTCGTACTCTCATTTAAAAATAAATGATTTAAAAATGGCATGTTTTAGTGTTGCGGAATGTTATGTTAAAGAAAGACATTTTTATCCATTTTTACCCTTGGAACAAATTTTAAAGTTAATTAAACCAGGTACCGCTGAATGGAAAACCGTCAATTCTTTTATTGATTTTTCAATAGTTTTAGATGCGTATTTTAAACATATTAATACAAATTTGGAAACTGAGAGGAGATTTGCTTATGAAGATTTTTTATTAAAAAATGGTATGGAGAAACCTTCTGAATTAGTTGATTACATAAATAAATTTGATAAAAATAAAATAATCTACTATTTGCGATTTATATGTATTGAAACAATTATGGATACCTCAGGAGCTTTTAATGGAGGTAGTGAAGAAGTTGTAACAGAGAGATTAACCATTTGTAGATTACTATTGACGATTGATTCCGTTAATAGTAATGTTTATAAGCAAGAAATAAATGATCTAGTTAAAAAACAGGTTATTACTAGTAGGAAGCAAGAGGTTGATCAAAGTAGGATTTATGTTGATATTCAAAGTATAAAAAATTGGGCAGAATCTGAGCTTGACGAAAATTTTAATAGGTATATTGCTTATTTGAAAAACAACCTTAATATCCTAGAAAATAAAAGTCAGTCTTCAAATATTTTAATTCAAAGCAATGATTTGTCTATGAATATACCTGAAAACGAAGTAAATGCTTTGTTGAAGTTTATGATACAAGAGATTACCGATGCTTATCTTTCTCCCGATTTTGGATTAGATAGGTTTTTAAGTACACGTATTAGACACGGTATTTTAGAGGGACATTTAAGAAGACCAATACAGAATCATGAATTGATAACAAAAAGAGAATTTAAAAACGGACCATATTTGCGAAATGATTATTGGCTAAAGAAAATTAACCCAACATCGGGCAAGCTTCTTAAGCATTTCGATTCTGCTTTTTCTAAGTTTTCAGAATCGTATGACAAATTAATTTATGAAGCGAATGAATGGTTACAAATTAATAAGCAAAATGGGTTGTTTAATTTTTCAGTACAAGATGATGATTTGAACACTATTTCTACAAAAATATCTCAAGAAACTTCTTTGAATGACTTTGTTGATTTGATTATAAATGCTTTAGATTCTTCATTGATACTTCAATTAATTTCAATAAGAGATGCACTTAACAAAAATTCAAAAATTAAAGCCAAAAAATTATTAAATGAATTGTACGCAGCTACACATAACATTGGAAATTCTAACTCGCTTGAGTTACAAGCTGCAATTAACCAAGCAAGAACCGATGTTCAGGCACAATTTGATAAAATCATTGAATGGTTCGTTCCTCCGTCTTCAGGTAATACGACTCCCTATTTTATAGAGGATGCCATGATGGTTGCTGAAGCAATAATTAAAGAAACTGACCCAGAGTTTAAAATTGAAGTTACTACAAAAGAAGAAAATGAGTTTTCAATTCATGGACAATTACCAATTTTTGTTGATATTTTTGTTAATATTTTTGAAAATGTCGTAAAGAGGTCTGGTCTTGAAAACCCTGAAGCAAAAATAAAAATATGGTGTAAGAATATCAGCGATGATTTTACCGTTATTAATTTTAAAATCATTGTTGTCCGATAAAAAAGAAGCCAAATTAATGGCTTCTTAAAATAATCGTAATTTAGAGTTGCAAAATTCAAATAACGATGGGTAAA